>JAFOYZ010000091.1 GCA_017424485.1 Bacteroidaceae bacterium | reverse complement strand
GCGGCTGCATGTATCGGGCAGGCACTGCACAAAAAAACATCATCAGCAGAGTGAAGCGATTCACTCTACTGATGTGTCGAAAAAGAATATGCTATGAATTTTCAGTATTTTTCCACGCTCTTAGTCGGCCGAGGTAGCCAGGGGCGAAGCCTGTGTGTAGGTGCGTGCGGCAAGCTCCTTGTCGAGCATATACATGCCGTACTTGTTGCCCTCTACAGCCTCAACGGCAGCTATCATCTCGCGGGCACTCTCCTCCTCCTCTACCTGCTCGTCGATGAACCATACCATGCGGTTGATAGAGGCAAAGTCGCGATCTTCGTTGGCGATGGCGGCGAGGTTGTTGATGAGCGAGGTCACCTTCTTCTCGTGCTCGAGGGTCTGGGTGAACATGGCCAGCACGCTGTCCCATGTGGTGGGCACCTCGTCGATGGGGAGCAAGGTCACCTTGGCATCACGCGAGTTGAGGTAGTTCATGAAGATACGGGCATGATCATTCTCTTCCTGGAACTGCACGTAAAACCAGTTGGCCACACCCTTGAGGCCCTTGGCCTCAGCGTCCATTGACATAGCCAGGTATAGATAAGCCGACCACAACTCGGCATTGATCTGAGCATTGATAGCTTCGTGTAACTTATTGCTTAACATAGGAGTTATGAGTTATGAGTTATGAGTTGAAAGATGCCATCAGGATGGCTAATTGTGAATTGTCAATTGTGAATTATGATACTTCGTATCAAGATTCCTTGCTGGCTCGGCATAGTTCAAGCAAGCTTGACTCTGCTCTCGCTGCGCTGCGGAATTGTCAATTATCAATTAATCTCCGTCTTCCACACGCCGTGGAGGTTGCAATACTCATATACGGCGATGGGCTTACCGCTGCATACGCAGATAACAGCTTCGGGCTTGCCCTCGTGAGGAAGGTCGATACGGATGCCGCCATTCTCGGTCTCTACATAGATGAAGCCGATGTGGTGATCTTCGGTCATGGGATGGGGCACACTGCCTACCTCTACCTTGATGTGGCAATCGTCGATACGGGTCACCACGGGAAGGTGCTTCTCTACACTGGCGTCAACGGTGTTGACGGTGAGCTCCTTCATCTTCTCGCCGCAGCAAACCACGGGAACCTTAGAGTCTACTATCTTCTGGATTACATTGCCACAATGCTCGCACTTGAAAAATCTTACTGCCATAATGTTTATTGATTTAATAGGTTTATACTTTGTTTTCTTATTTTTCTATGACAAAGATAGAGTAAACTTTTCAGCCATGCAAATACTTTTTATCTATCACCCGATAGACAATAATAATACCTCATGACCTGGAGAGAGAACAACAGAAGTAACGTTTTGGTTTTCTGAATGACAATGAAAGGTGAGGGACCATCGTCCTCTCACCCCTCATCGATCAAAGCGTCTCCTGCTTGAGCGACTCTACGTACTTATCGATACGCTGTAGCTCGCGCGGTATGCGTATGCGCTGGGGGCAGTGGCTCACGCACTCGTTGCAGCCTACACAGTGGTCGGCCTGGCGGAGCTTGGGCACGGAGCGGTCATACCCCACGAGGAAGGCACGACGCATGTCGGCATAGCCCTCGTCTTGACGGCTCTTGGGGATGTTGCCCTCGTTGACACACTTGTTGTAGTGGAGCAGTATGGCGGGTATATCGAGTCCGTAAGGACAGGGCATGCAATACTTGCAGTCGTTGCAGGGGATGGTAGGATACTTTGAGATGAGCTCGGCGGTATCGTAGAGAAACTCGTTCTCCTCGTCGGTGAGGGGCTGCAGGGGCGAGTAGCTGGCTAGGTTGTCCTGCAGGTGCTCCATATAGGTCATGCCGCTGAGCACGCTGAGCACGCCCTTCGGGGTGCCGGCAAAGCGGAAGGCCCATGAGGCCACGCTGCGCTCGGGCTCGCGGGTCTTGAGGCGACGCACGATGTGGTCGGGCACGCGGGAGAGACGGCCTCCGAGCAGGGGCTCCATGATGAGCACGGGGATACCGCGCTGCTCGAGCTGCACGTAGAGGTACTCGGCACCGGCATTCTTCCAGTCGAGGTAGTTCATCTGTATCTGCACGAAATCCCAGTGGATGGTGCCCTCGTCGTGAAGCTTCATGTAGCGGTCGAAAGCGCTGCCACCGCCATGGAACGAGAAGCCGAGGTGGCGTATGCGCCCTGCCTTGCGCTCCTCTTGCAGGTAGTCGAGCATACCGTTGTCGACGTAGCGCTGCTCAAAGTTGCGGAAGTCGTTGCCCAGGGAGTGGAGCAGGTAGTAGTCGATATAGTCGACCTGCAGCTCGCGCATAGAGTCGTGATACATCTTGATGGATGCCTCGCGGCTCCAGGTGCTCTGGGCAAAGTTTGACAGCTTGGTGGCTACATAGTAGCTTTCGCGGGGGTAGCGCTTGAGGGCGATACCGGTGCTCTGCTCCGACTTGCCGCGGAGGTAGGCAGGCGACGTGTCGTAGTAGTTGACACCATGGGCCATGGCATAGTCGACAAGTTCGTTGACCATGTCCTGATCAATGACCTCCTGCTCCTTGCCATTCTCGTCCTTGACCTTCTTCTGAGGCCAACGCATGCAGCCGTAGCCGAGGATAGAGACCTTGTCGCCCGAGGTGGGATGGGTACGATAGGTCATATCGCCTAGAATCTCTGTAGAGCCGCCATAGGTGATGGTGCCTTGGGGCTTCTTGCCTGTGCAACCCGTCATCACTGCTGCGGTAGCCAATACGCCACTACCGAGGGTCTTGATGAAGCCGCGACGGGTGAGGTTGTTATTGTTGTTTTTATCCATACCAAATCTTGATTATAAAAGTAAGTTTTAATTCTTAACTTTTAATTTTTAATTCTTAGATTGTTTTCGTTGCCAGATGCCCCTCTACGTAGATGGCACTGTAGGGGCGTGCAGGACATAGGTTCTCACAGGCACCGCAGCCGATGCAGCGCTCTACATCGATGACGGGGATACGGCGCGAGCGGGGATTGCTCTCGTCAGACGGCACCATCTGTATAGCACCTGTGGGGCAATGACGCTGACAGTTGCCACAGTTGACATCGTCGGTGAGGACGATACAGTTCTTGCGAATCCATACGGCATGGCCCACCTGAGTAGACGACTTGTCTTCGCGGGTGATGGGCTGGATGGCACCGGCCGGACAGACCTCAGAGCAGCGTGTGCACTCGGGGCGGCAGTAGCCACGCTCATAGGAGAGCTCGGGCTGCATGAAGCGGTCGAGACTGGTGGCGGGACGCAACACGCCATTAGGACAGGCCGACACGCAGAGCTGGCAAGCGGTGCAGTGCTGGGCAAAGTGCTTGGCTGTGAGAGCACCCGGGGGAAGGATGGGTGTCTGACGCTCGGGGACCTTCTTGTCGAGGATCTCGGCCAAGCCGCCGTCGACCTTCTTCTCCTCGGCCTTAAGGGTAGCGGTAGCCGTCACGGCTGCTGCCGTGGCGAGGAAGGCACGACGAGAGTTGTCGGAAGGGTGGCCTCCCCTAGCCCCTCCCAAGGAGGGGAATCCAACTCTCGCTGTATACTTGATAGCCCCACGCTTGCACTTATCTATACAGTCCATACACGCTACACAGCGGCTATAGTCGATGGCATGTTCCTTGCTGCTGATGCACGAGGCCTTGCAGTTGCGTTCACAGAGTCCGCAGCCATTGCATGCGTTGGTGTCGATGACGGGCTTGAGCCATGAGAAGCGTGAGAGGAAGCCCAGCACGGTGCCCACGGGGCAGATGGTGTTGCAGTAGGTGCGACCACCACGCCATGCCAGCACAGCTACCACGAGGAAGGTGACGATGGCTACGATGAGCACGGGGAGGCTCTTCATCCACACATCGAAGGTGTAGAAGGCGTAGCTGTCGATACGCTGGGCCAGCTGAGCCAACAGGTTGTTGGCACCGATATAGAGAGGCTGCAACAGCGCCGACACCATACGGCCATAGGCGCTATAGGGGGCAAAGAGCACCACAAAGCTGTTGATGCCTGCCACGATGGCAATGACAAACAGAACCAGCATGCCATAGCGGAGCCAGTTGATGGCGCCCGAGTGGCGGAAACGGTTCTTCTTACGCTTACCGGCCAACCACGACACGAGGTCTTGAAACACGCCCAGCGGACATATCACCGAGCAGTATACGCGGCCGAAAATAAGGGTGAGCAACACGAGAAAAACGATGACACCTACATTGAGTGCCAACACGGCAGGCAAAAACTGCACCTTGGCCATCCAGCCCAGCCATGTGTGAAGCGTGCCCGTGAAGTCGAGCAGCATCAGCGTGAGCAAACCGGCAAAAAGCACCGCTAGGGTACGGCGAATGTTTTTTAGCATAGTCGTTTTATTTAAAGTTATTGAGTTATAATGTATAGTTTTCGTTAATCGTTAATCGTTAATCGTTAATCGTTCAACGTTAATCATCAATCATCAGTCATCAATCATCAACTCTCTTTCCCCAGAAGGTCTGGCGGCCATTGCTGCTATATCCGGCATATACGATGGTGGCCTTGCGCGGCGAAGCCTCCCAATCGAGCTCGCGAGCCACACACATCTTGAAGGAGCCAAGGCGGAGGATATTGGTG
>JAFOYZ010000090.1 GCA_017424485.1 Bacteroidaceae bacterium | reverse complement strand
GGATGAGGATGACCATAAGTTAGGCAAGAACCAATGGATGGAGAATTACTACCGAATACGAGCACGCTGGAAAATGCTTTCAACTGCAACTATGAATAGAAGCGAAAATCTTGATTACGACATACAAGAGTTAATTAAGGAAGAGTGGCGTGATGTAAAAACAGGATGTCCAAAACTAATTAGGGATGAGGTGAATAGTGTAGAAGAAGAGGGTGATTTGGATGAGTTGCCTTTCTAAATGCTTGATATTCAATAGCATTAAATCCACTATTCAATAAATTAAAACTTTTGAGGTTGCAGAAGGATGTTCAAACGGACACCCTTCTTTTTTTATTCTTTTTGCTTGCTTAACTCGCTGTAGGCCAATGATTTATAATAATAATTATTTATCTTTGCATAAGAAATCAACATAACTATCCAAACAATGGACAGCACCCTCATATCTGACAAGCACTTTCTATTCGCATACTGTATCACGGATGGTGTATTGGATGAGATAAGTCCTGAACAACGGACATCAATCATCCGCATTATTGAGAGTTTGCTATCAGAAGGAGAAGACGCAATTAGTGAGAGTTTGCTATCGGGAGGAGATGCTTCGGCGTGTTCAAAAAAAAAAAAATAATTATTTTTTTTTAACCCGTGAGACTAAATAACTCTTTGTTAGATATGACCCCAAGAACGAATAGGGTCAAATGACAGAATAACACTTAATTGAACACAACATCAGATTGAACCCATATAACAACGACAGATATGACATCGGCGATAATATATGCAAGAGTATCTTCTACGGGAGACCGACAATCAACCGAAAGACAAGTAATAGACCTGACAGACCACGCCAACAGAAACGCTATGACCATTTGTAAGACTTTTGAAGAACACATATCGGGAGCAAAGCGTAATGAGGAGCGTGCGGTGCTATCAGAGTGTATAGAGTATGCTATCAGTAATCGTGTAGATGTAGTTCTGTTCTCTGAACTATCCCGTTGTGGGCGTGCTATCTGGGAGGTGTTGGATACCATTCGCACATTGAAAGATAACGGCATCAACGCCTATTTTCAGAAAGAGGGATTATCATTGTTCTCGGAGGATGGCAGCGAAAATGTGTATCTTGCGGTGATGCTATCAGTTTTGTGCGTTTGCTCGCAGATTGAGCGTGAGAATATATACTATCGTTTGCAGAGCGGCAGAAAGGTCTTTGTTGATAAGAACCTCGCTGAAACAGGTAAATCAGGTTTAGGGCGAAAGGTAGGATACCGCAAACCGATAGATAAGAAACGAGAAGAATATAAGGAGACCCTGAAACTTCTACGAGCAGGTTATCCAATACGAAAAGTGGCGAAACTTACAGATGTATCCGAAAGCACCGTGAAAAGATTGAAAAGAGAGTTCTGTATATAAAGGTAAATCATCAGTATGTAAAAAAGTGCTTTTTATTGGTCTAAATCTGAGACCAAACTAAAAATAGGATTTTGAAACATCAAGATTATCAATGAAATAAGGAGATTGCTATCAGTTCGCTAATGCTCCACTAAAACAAAGAGGATGACCCCCAAAAAGGGTCATCCTCTTTGCTTAGAGGTTGTATAAAAAGAGCTGTTTTAAGGCTTGCGAAGCCTGAAAAAGCGCAGTTTACTAAGCGTAAATGAGCATTTTGAGGGCGAGCGTAACGAAAAAAGAGCCTTTTTAGTCAGTCTCTTTGTCGTATATATCTGCAAGTCCTTTCCGTAATACCTCTTCGTTACCAATGAGTGTGCGGAACTTCTGTAGATTCTTTGCATTGTCCGACTCCGGAATCCACAGTTTCAGGTATCCACCCTTGCCATATTTCTCCTTTATGTGGGCAACTGCGCGTTCAATGTGTTCCTCCTTTGTCAGTGCGGGATAATTGGCCTGTCCGTATTGTATCGTACGTGTCATTATTGTATGGCTGTCAATAATGCGGTCGGCCTCTGCCACAATCTTGCCATATATGGTGCGTGGCGGGTTGCTGTTTGATGCGCGGTGGTCCTCAACGGCATCGGCCATAATCTCAATCTCATCGACTGTAAACAGCGCTTTCAGCCGTTTGTCGCCTCTTACAATACTTGCCGATGCTGTGTGGTGTTGTTCGCGACCTTCGGTAAGCCCGGTGTCGTGGAATGCGGCTATTGTATATACCATGGCAACATTCACGTCATAGTACTGTGCCAATTTGAGGCTTTGTGATATCACTGTGAGCGCGTGTGTGCGGTCATGAGCCTTGTCGAAGGCTTCGTAGCGTGGCAAAATATCCGTTTCAATATAGTCTATAAGTTCTGCCGTGAGGTTGCATCTGTTTGCCATCTTTTTTATAAATGAAATCAGGGAGCATGCATTATTGCTGCTCCCTGATTGGTTGTTGATTATTCTTATCGTGCGTAGTTCACGGCACGTGTCTCGCGGATGACGGTAATCTTCACCTGTCCGGGATATGTCATCTCGTCCTGAATCTTCTTTGCAATCTCGCCCGAGAGCAGTTCGGTCTGCTTGTCGTCAATCTTGTCGGCACCGACGATTACGCGCAACTCGCGTCCTGCCTGGATGGCGTAGGTCTTTGTTACGCCTGGGTATGACATTGCAAGCTGCTCAAGGTCGTGCAGGCGCTTGATGTATGCCTCTACAATCTCGCGGCGAGCACCGGGACGTGCACCCGAGATGGCGTCGCACACCTGTACGATTGGGGCTATGAGACTTGTCATCTCCACCTCGTCGTGGTGAGCACCGATAGCGTTGCATATATCGGGTTTCTCCTTGTACTTCTCGGCAATCTTCATACCATACTCTGCGTGTGGCAATTCGGTCTCCTCATCGGGTACCTTACCTATGTCATGCAACAATCCGGCACGTTTTGCCTTCTTGGGGTTAAGGCCAAGCTCGGCAGCCATCACAGCACAGAGGTTTGCAGTCTCGCGTGCATGCTGCAACAGGTTCTGGCCGTATGATGAACGGTACTTCATCTTACCTATGATGCGTATGAGTTCGGGGTGCATGCCATGGATACCAAGGTCAATGGTGGTGCGCTTACCGGTTTCGATAATCTCCTCCTCAATCTGCTTCTTCACCTTGGCAACAACCTCCTCAATACGTGCAGGGTGTATGCGGCCGTCGGCAACAAGCTGGTGCAGTGCAAGGCGTGCAATCTCGCGGCGAACGGGGTCGAATGCGCTCAATACGATTGCCTCAGGGGTGTCGTCGACAACAATCTCGACACCTGTTGCAGCCTCCAATGCACGTATGTTGCGTCCCTCGCGGCCAATGATGCGACCCTTCATTTCGTCGCTGTCAATGTGGAACACTGTAACCGAGTTCTCAATGGCTGTCTCTGTAGCGACGCGCTGTATTGTCTGGATGACAATCTTCTTTGCCTCCTTGTTGGCGGTCATCTTTGCATCGTCGATGATGTCGTTGATGTATGATGCAGCCTCGCTCTTCGCCTCCTCCTTGAGTGACTCGATGAGACGCTCCTTAGCCTCGTCGGCCGAGAGACCGCTGATGGTCTCCAGCTTCTCGCGCTCTTGTGCGTGCATCTTGTCAAGTTCCTCCTGCTTGCGCTCAAGTACGCCCTTCTGTGCCTCAAGGTTATCCTTGAAT
>JAFOYZ010000089.1 GCA_017424485.1 Bacteroidaceae bacterium | reverse complement strand
TTAGGCTGCGCCTCAGAAATACTCAAATAAATTTGGCATTTCATTCGGCTTGCACTAATTTTGTCGTTTATTAAGCATTATCACATTATGGAACATCAGTTATTCATTTACAATACGCTCACACGCCGCAAGGAGCTCTTCAAGCCTCTGCACGAGAATCATGTGGGCATGTATGTGTGTGGCCCCACCGTATATGGCGATGCCCACCTGGGCCATGCCCGCCCCGCCATCACCTTCGATATCCTCTTCCGCTATCTCCAGCACCTCGGCTACAAGGTACGCTACGTGCGCAACATCACCGACGTAGGTCACCTCGAGCACGATGCCGATGAGGGCGAAGACAAGGTAGCCAAGAAGGCACGCCTCGAGCAGCTCGAGCCCATGGAGGTGGTGCAGCACTACCTCAACCGCTATCACAAGGCCATGGAGGCACTGGGAGTGCTACCCCCCAGCATCGAGCCCCATGCCTCAGGACATATCATCGAGCAGATTGAGCTCGTCAAGGAGATTCTTGCCAATGGCTACGCCTACGAGAGCGAAGGCTCGGTATACTTCGATGTAGAGAAGTACAACCGCGACCACCGCTACGGCAAGCTCTCGGGCCGCAACCTCGACGACGTGCTCAACACCTCACGCGACAACCTCGACGGACAGAGCGAGAAGCGCAACCCCGTAGACTTCGCCCTGTGGAAGAAGGCACAGCCCGAGCATATCATGCGCTGGCCCTCACCCTGGAGCGACGGCTTCCCCGGCTGGCACTGCGAGTGCACCGCCATGGGTAAGAAATACCTCGGTGCCCACTTCGATATCCACGGTGGCGGCATGGACCTCGTGTTCCCCCACCACGAGTGCGAGATAGCCCAGAGCGTAGCTAGCCAGGGCGACGACATGGTGCGCTACTGGATGCACAACAACATGATCACCATCAACGGACAGAAGATGGGCAAGTCATACAACAACTTCATCAACCTCAGCGAGTTCTTCGCCGGCTCACACCCCCTGCTCGAGCAAGCCTACAGTCCCATGACCATCCGCTTCTTCATCCTGCAGGCCCACTACCGCAGCACCGTCGACTTCGGCAACGAAGCCCTACAAGCCTCTGAGAAAGGCCTCACCCGCCTCCTCGAGGCGTGGGACAACCTCAGCCGCATCGCACCCGCCGAGAGCTCATCGGTCGACGTCACCGGCTTGCGTGCCAAGTGCTACGAAGCCATGAACGACGACCTCAACACCCCCATCGTCATCAGCCACCTCTTCGATGCCGCCCGCATCATCAATCAGGCCATCGATAAGAAGGCCACCCTCAGCGCTGCCCATCTGGCCGAGCTCAAAGAGGTATTCACCATATTCCTCTTCGATATCCTCGGTCTGCAGGCCCAGCAGGGAGGCGACAATAGCGGCCGCGAGGAAGCCTTCGGCAAGGTAGTCGACATGCTCCTCGAGCAGCGTGCCATCGCCAAGGCCAACAAGGACTGGGCCACCAGCGACAAGATCCGCAACGAGCTCGCCGCTCTCGGCTTCGAGATCAAGGACACCAAGGATGGCTGCACCTGGAAGTTGAACAAGTAAATTGAAAATTAAAAATTGAAAATTAAAAATTATAACATCCCGTTCTTGCTTCTGCTGTTGAGTGTGGCATTACTTGTTGCCTGTGGTGGCAAGAAAGCCCCGCAAGCAGCGCAGCCCCAGGCCCCCGTCGTGGTGCCCACCTTCGATGCCGATAGCGCCTACCACTACACCGCCGGTCAGGTAGCCTTCGGTCCCCGCGTGCCCAATACGGAGGCCCACCGCCAGTGTGGCGACTGGCTCGAGAGCCAGCTCCGCCGCTTCGGAGCGCAGGTCACCGCCCAGCACGTCACCCTCCGCGCCTACGACGGCACCGTGCTCGCTGCCCGCAACATCATCGGCTCCTACAAGCCCGAGACCCGCAAGCGCGTGCTCCTCTGCGCCCATTGGGACAGCCGTCCCTGGGCCGATGCCGACCCCGACCCCAAGAACCACCACACCCCCATCCTCGGAGCCAATGACGGCGCCAGCGGCGTGGGCGTGCTCCTCGAGGTAGCCCGTCAGCTCCAAGCCCAGCCCACCGATATCGGTATCGACATCATCTTCTTCGATGCCGAAGACTATGGCGAGCATGCCGATCACGACGAGCCCACCGATGGCATCGCCTGGTGCCTCGGCTCACAATACTGGGCCCGCGTGCCCCATGTCGATGGCTACATGGCCCGCTTCGGTATCCTCCTCGATATGGTAGGCGGTCGCGATGCCCGCTTCCACCGCGAAGGCCTGTCCGACTATTTCGCCCGCCCCATCGTCGACAAGGTATGGGCTGCCGCCCATGCCAGCGGCCACGGCCAGTGGTTCCCCTATGCCGAGGGCGGACAGATCACCGATGACCACCTCCCTATCAACCAGCTAGCCCGCATCCCCTGTATCGACATCATAGGCCACTACCCCGACACAGGCTTCGCCCCCACCTGGCACACCATGGACGACACCATGGAGCATATCGACCCCGCCGTGCTCCGTGCCGTAGGGCAAACCGTGCTACAAGTCATCTATAATGAGAAATAGGAAAGTAGAAACTACAAGTTTACTCTACACTCTACACCCTAAACCCTACACTCTACACCCTAAACACTACACCCTAAACAATCATGACCATCAACGAAATACAAGACCAGATTATCGAGGAGTTCAGCGAACTCGACGACTGGATGGACAAGTACCAGCTCCTCATCGACCTCGGCAGTGAGCAGGAGCCCCTGCCCGAGGAGTACAAGACCGACGATAACCTCATCGATGGCTGTCAGAGCCGCGTATGGCTCCATGCCTATGAGGCCGAAGGCCGTCTCATGTTCCAGGCCGAGAGCGACGCCCTCATCGTCAAGGGCATCGTCAGCCTCTTGGTCAAGGTTCTCTCCGGCCACACAGCCGAAGACATCGCCGATGCCGACCTCTACTTCATCGAAGAGATAGGCCTCAAGGAGCATCTCTCGCCCACCCGCAGCAACGGCCTCGTTGCCATGGTCAAGCAGATGCGCCTCTATGCACTGGCCTATAAGGCACGGCATGCGCAGGGGTAGGGTGCTAATCGCCCCAAAGGTTGCCCCATTCACCGCGATTGTTGTTGCGCTTCTGGCCGAAGTCTACACTTTCATCACCCTGATGTTCCGAGTCCATACCTAACTCATTGCTTGTTGCGAGCAGATGTGTTGGTTCCACTGCTGTCACCTCCATTTCAGGGCGCAAATATGCCATTTTCTCCCTTTTCATCGGTGTTTTTTCTTAAAAGAAGACCTTCTTTCCATTGGTAATGTATATTCCTTTGCCTGCATGCTTGATGGGGCGGCCGAATAGGTCATAAATCTGCATCTCGCATCGAGGCATTGTCTCTATAGTTGGGTTAATATCAGTCTCGTCTACTCTTTTGATAGCATAAGAAATGGGTGCCTCGTTGGGATTTATGGAGAGGTATGCTTTCCCCGCCTTAGCTATGAATGCACTCTCAGGTGTAGGATTGTCCCCTAATGCTGTCTTGGGTACATAAAAGCCGACGATGCCGTTAAGCGCATTAAGTGCATAGTGCGATACTCCATTGTTGACCTCAGTGTCTTCTGTGTATCCTATGAGATGGTTCCCACTAACATTTTGTGTAGTAGCGTTAGTGTATGATAATGTATAGGTCTTTGGTGATTGGGTTGTGGCAGTCTCTGGTGAATAAAGTATGGCTGCAGTTGAGGAGGGTATGATACCATGTATTGGGTGCAGTGTGGCAGTTGCATTTCCCTCTATAGTGCAATAATAGGCATTGAGCCCTTCTGGAATATTCACGGGGACGGTGCTGTACCAAGTAGAGTATCCGTATTTGTTTGCTGTAACTTCGATATTCAATGATGTGGTGTAATAGGTGTATGCAGAGGATGTTTGGTTGAGTTTATATAGTTGGATGGGGAGATAATTAGAATTATCAGAATAGTATCCAAACCTATCTGAAATCGTATTCTGATTGTATTGGATAATTTTTTTTTCTACTTTATCATCATTACTTATTATATGAATTTCGTTATTCCCTTCAAAGGATATCGTGTTGGCCTTAGAAGTAGAATATGCTGTTATGAAGTTGTTTGTCCCATCATTGTATATGTAGTATGTATTCTTATTATCATAATGTAGCAGCTGAATTGTATAGCCTCCTGTTGTTTTTTCTATTTTTACGGACATAGAGTCTATAAGATTGTCACTAATGATTTGGTTGTTGGAAATTTTTATATTATCATAATTGTGTTGCTTACTAATTAGTTCACTCCTCAAACTCGCATTTAAGACGATGCTTTCACTTTCACAAACAATTAGATAGGTGCCACTCCAATTATTTGGTTGGTTCACAATCTTTACGTAAGCAGGTTCTCTAACTTCTCCCTTCTTGGCATATACGGCATAGTACGTTGTGGTGTCGTCAATGGTTACAGTCTCTCCTGGATTATTTAATTCTGGAGTCTTTGTTGTCCCGATAGGGAATGGAGTTGTGCTCCAACCGACGAAGTCAAGTCCTGTTACTTCGGGAACTTCAGTTGGTAAGTTGAAACTACTTCCTTTCTTGATTGTTTTTATCTCTTCTGTATTATCAACTGAAAATGTAACAATACAATCATTTATTGATTCAGAATCAGTCAGTTTATAGATGACTACATCATCGTGATAATTTATGCCCTCGTTTGGGTTACATCTAAAATGTATATCTCCTGTGTAATAGAATCTGATTCTTACCAATTGAGATTTAATTGTGGCTTTCCCTGTTGCCTCTATAGTGATAGTCCAGTTAGCACCTTTCTTGGTTGATGAAGATTCTAAAACTAAATCTTCATTGGCTACACCCGTTGTTGCCAAATATTGATTATCGGAAGTTTGGAATATGAAATAATCTCCACTCTTATTGATAGTGAAAACCTCTACAGACTCATTAGTAATACAAAAGTTGTCATTCTTTTCTATCGGTATCGCTTGTCGGCTTTTTTCATCATATGCCTCAGTGCCAATGGCATAGTTGTAATTTCTTGCTGTAATTATAACTTGGTCTCCTACTTCCAATTCAGAGACATCGGTTACCAATGCCCAAACAGGTTCTGCATAAGTAGTACTTATATGGCTAAATATGAATGCGATAGCTATTAATAGCCTGTGGTATGACTGACTCATGATATGATTGATTGTTAAATTTTCTGCAAATATACAACATCCCCCCATTATTTGAAAGCAATGAGATAAAAACATGGTATTGCTGAGGGGAATAGAGAGAAAATATGTATCTTCGCAAAAGAAATTGAATTACCATTATGGAGAGGACTGAGAATCACCCATTTGCATCGTTTCATTACTGCCCGCGGTGTGGGGCACGCTTTGTGAGACACAACGAGAAGGCGTACCACTGCGAGGGGTGCGGATTCGTGTATTACTTCAATCCCTCGGCAGCGACGGTGGCGGTGATAGTGAACGAACGGAACGAGCTGCTGGTGTGCGTGAGAGCCAAGGAGCCGGCCAAGGGGACACTGGACCTGCCAGGAGGGTTCTGCGACATGCACGAGAGTGCCGAAGAGGGCGTGGCACGCGAGGTGCTGGAGGAGACGGGCATGAGGGTGACGGAGACGAAGTATCTGTTCTCGCTGCCCAACACGTACCTATACAGCGGATTCGTGGTGCACACGATAGATGCGTTCTTCCTGTGCAGCGTGCCGCAAGGGGCTATGCCCGTACCACACGATGACGTGGCGGAGTGCCGGTGGGTGCCGATGAACGAGGTGAACCCCGAGGAATTCGGACTGGACTCGGTGAGAAGAGGGGTGGGGAGGATAATTGATAATTGACAATTGATAATTGACAATTGACAATTCGCAGTTGACAATTCGTGGTTGAGGTTTTTAGGGCTTGCTGTGAAGTCTTAATAAAATGGTGAAAATGAGAAGAAATATTAAAAAAAGTTTTGCCACCCGAATTTAAAGCAGTACCTTTGCGGTCTGAAAAAAATCAGCACAAAAGATGTTTTTAAGAAAAAGATTTGAAAAGGTGCAACTTATGCTGGTTGCAATTCTTGGTTTTTGGGGTATGGGACAGGCTTCTGCTCAGGATGGTTTCCGTGTGCCTGCCGTATCGACCAACTTGATTGACTGGGTACTGGTGACTCCTAACGTGGGTGTGGACATCCCGCTCACCAATCCGGTGTATATCAATGGCGCTTCGCTCTATGTGGAGGGTAAGATGAGCCTCAATGCCAACAAGGCGTATGCTCCTGACATGAACTATGAGTATTTCTCAGGTAAGATTGAGTATCGCCGTCACTTCCGTTTCGGTGAGAACTCTACCGAGTGCTCGCTGATGACCAATGTATGGAATGGCATAGCACGTCTGTTTACGACCAAGAGGCAGTGGACAGAGCGTGTGAACGACCGTATCAACGACAAGGGACGCAGCTATGCGGGTATTTTCGCACAGTATGCAGACTTCTCTATGTGCTTGCCGCTGTATAACTATGAGCATGGCCGCGTAGGACGCGCTGCTGTAGCGGGCTTCTCGTATGGCTTCAACAAGCCTTTCTACAACTTCAGCGACAAGTATTGCCTGGAGTGGGAGTTTGGTACCAGCCTGGGATGTGTGGTGAGCCAGTTTGACTGCTACGACCGCGTAGAGAGCAACGTGACGGGCAAGGGCGCATGGTATTACCCGATGATCACTGACCTGCACGTGTCGCTGGTGCTGCGCAGACGCTCGATAAGTGATATGTATAGGAAGACACGCATCACGGACTATTAATAATGGAATGACGTATGAAGAAGCATATAATGATAATGAAACGTAGCTTGTGGATGGCTGTTGCTCTGATTGGGTTGTGCTCGCAACCGGTAGTGGCACAGCACATCGCTGTGAAGACCAACGTGCTCTCTGACCTGGGACTGGTGCCCAACATCGGTACCGAACTGGTGATAGGTGAGAAGATGAGCTTGAACGTGGAGATGATGGGTACCGTGGCTAAGCCGTGGGGTCTCGACATGGAGATGGCCATGGGTAGCCTGCAGTATCGCTACTGGATATCGAACCGTACGATGACACAGCTCTTCGTAGGTGCCGGACTCAAGGCTGGTGCCTATACCTATAATAATAAGAAGGGCCTGTACAGAGCCGATGTGGCTGCTGCCGAGATCGTGGCCGGATATGCATGGCCGCTATCGAAGCGCTGGAACCTCGAGGTGCAGTACGGATGGGGACTGCTCGTGCGCTATGCCAACGACCTGCCTGCCGCTGAGGGTATAACCAGCGAGCCGGGTATGAAGTATGACATCGCTACAACGTCAATAGGTATTAACTTCGTATATATCTTGAAATGATGAATAACTGGAAGAAAATCGTAGGGTTGCTGGCCATTGTCGTGATGATAGGCGGTGGCAACGCGTGGGCGCAGGACCACTATGTGCAGGGTAAGGTTATCAACGTGACCGACGGTGATAAACCTTTTGCCGTAGGTACTGTAAACCTGTATTTCGTAAAGAACCAGAAGGAGGCTAAGGAGGTAGCGCGTAACCTGAAGAAGGACCACCACTACTATGATACCAAGGTGCAGGAGATGCTGATCATACAGCCTGACGAGAATGGTTACTATGCCTGTGAAGAGGCTTATGCCAATGGTTTCATCGTGGTGGACTATGGATTGGACAACTGCCCCATCTTTTCTATCATGGACAGAGGTGACCTGGATCTCGAGGTGGCCGTAGAGGGTGAGAAACTCGATGAGGTAGAGATCGTAGCCAAGCTGCCCGATGCTGAGGTATTGGAGGCTACGGCTCCGACACTGATCGGTGACCAGATGTTCTTCACTCCGAACTTCGCCGCTCAGGGTCACGAGCACGACCGTATCGTGTATCAGACCTATGTGACCTCGTGCTTCAGCGAGACGGATACCATACTGCAGTACTTTGACCCGGTAATCGTGGTGGGCGATCAGTTTGCCCTCACCCAGGAGCGCCGCATGGGCTATGTGCCCCAGCGCGATACGCTGTATCCGTATACCGACACGACTATCGTGCTCGATGGCGAGTATAGAAAGTTTAGCCGCGACTACCAGTTTACCATGCCTGACCCCCACGCATACTATCAGCTGAAGCTCACCAAGGTGACGCAGCAGTATCCCGGTATCGTGGAGACTATTGATACCGTGGCTTGTAAGTGCCAGCGCGAAGACCCCTTGCAGTATTTCCAGTTTGGATTTGCTTCGTTTGCCCTTGACCCACTCAAGTACAGACCGGGCTCGCAGCTCCGCTCAAGAAACGATGCTGACACCGTATCGCTGACCTTCCTTGTGGGTAGCACACGTATCGACCCCAAGAACCCGAAGAACGAGACCGAGTGGAACAAGATCGTGGATAACCTGAAGTCGATCCTCGAGACTACAGGCTCGCGCATACAGTCATATGAGATTGTCGGTGTGGCCTCACCTGAAGGTGGATACCAGTCGAACTTGAACCTTGCCGGACGTCGTGCCAACTATGCTATACAGCAGCTTACCGCTCAGGGTCTGCTGAAATCGTCAACCAACACCGTATGGCGCGGTGAGGTGGCCGGATGGGATCAGGTGGCCGACCTCATGATGAAGCGTGACCCGGTGAAGGGTGCCGAGATTGCCGAGATCGTAGCCAACTATCCTACCATCGACGCTCAGTCGGCTCAGATGCGCCGTTTGCCCTACTACAGAGAGATTGCCGACAGCATATTGCCTCAGCTCCGTTGCGTGCGTACCAGCTGTAAATATACCGTGCGCCGTAACCTGAGCAGCACCGAGGTGATGGAGCTGTATAAGTATAACCCTGACTTCAGGTTTGAGCCCCAGGAGTTCTGGATGCTGATACAGGGCATCAAGGATCCGCAGGAGAAGATCAAGCTCTGCCAGCGTGTGCTCAAGGATATCAACTACGACTCTCCCGTGCGCCCCTTCGCTGCCAACGCTATGGCTCAGCAGAAGATTGACTTGGCTATGATGGATACCGTGTTGCTGAAGGAGTTTATCTTCCCGCAGTATCGTGTGAACCAGGATCTGAAGATCTCAGAGACCTATACTAAGATCTATAACCCTGGTGAGATCTTGGGTAACCAGGTGTATATGTACCTGCTCAGCAGACGCTTCTTCTCAGCTGCTAGCCTTGTGCGCCGCCTCGAGAATATCCCTGAGTTCAGAGAGCTGTCAATGCTGGTGGCTTGCCTCAATGGTTACTACGCTAACGACCCCGAGGTGCTGAATGCCAACATGGGTAAGGATGTGGTGAACGATGTGATACTGCATCTGGCTATGGGTGCCAAGCAGAACAAGAATAAGGTGACCAGCGCCGAGCAGCGCCGCCACAACATGGAGGCTCTGAGGCTGATACGCGAGCTCAACAACCTGCCTGCCGAGAAGCAAGCATTGGGATACTACCTGAAGGCTGTCATCTATAACCGTACCGACCTGGCTATCGCTGATGCCAACGTGTTTACCGGCTATCTGTATGAGAACAAGGCTGTAGACTGCCTGGTGAAGTGCTTCGAGCTGGACGACAGCTTCATCTACCGCTGCCAGGGTGACGCTTACGTGAGAGACGCTTACCAGGATGGCGACGTGCGCGAGAGAGACATCTACGAAGAGGCTGTGGCCAGATACTACAGATGGAAAGATGGCGACGGCGACCTCGGATATACCGTACTGGACGACATGTCGGTAGACGAATTTGGATTTGGTGCTCCCGATCCTACTCCGCAGGATCTCGAAGACTGGGGTTTAATAAAGTAATAATAGAAAGACGTATATAGGAATATGATGAGATATAAGTATCTACGCAGCTTTTTGATGGTGTTGGGGGTAGCTCTTCTGATGCCCCAGGGTATGATGGCCCAGAACACTAACGATATTAAGAAGGATACGACCTCCTTTAACGCTCTGGACCACCTGATAACACCGCGTTATCGCACGCCCGACAAGCATGTATTTGTACCCGGATGGCTCAAGCACATCTCGATGGGGGTGTATACCGATCAGTCTATGCCGTTCATCGCACCACAACGTAACGACTTCATCTCGAAGTATAACTTCCACTGGGGTGCCTTCCTGAACAAGAGCATCGATGCATACAACAGCATCAGACTCAACTACGACTATGCCAACATGGCCCTCACCGATGACAAGTATGCCTTGCGTCATCAAGTGGGACTTGACTATATGTGGGACCTGTCGAACTACTACTTCGGATACAACGAGGCCAGACCCTGGTCGTTGGCTTATGTAGTGGGTATGGACTTCGGACGCAGCGCCATCGCTGATAACGGCTATTACTATGGTGGCCTACACACGGGACTGCAGGTAAGAGCCAACCTCTCGCCCCGCTCATACTTCTTCGTAGAGCCCCGCGTATCGGCATATAGCAATAACAACACTCGCGACGACTGGCACAATGTGGACGTGAAGAGCCACGTGCTCGTAGGTTGGGGTGCCCGCCTCACATCGCCCTACAAGCCCTTGCAGTGGACTGTAGATGCTGATACGGTGACCAAGACTGACAACTACTTCATCCAGCTCAGCATGGGTGCCTTCGACAGCTTTGCCGACATGCGTGCCGGTGCTCCCGAGATGGGTCCTTCGTTCCACTTTGCCGTGGGCCGCTGGTTTAACCCCAAACTGGGTGTGCGCACATCGCTCTATGCCGAGCAGCTCAACAGAGTGCACCGCAACAGACGTGCAGGTGCTATGATCGAGGGTGTGATGAGTATTCCTCACTTCTTCGGATTCGATATGGGACGCTTCGGCCTCGAGGTTTCGGGCGGTATGCGATATGACCGTGTGTGCTGGGCACTGGGCCAGTGGGGTAGCTCATCGGCCGTACAGCTGAAGTACTTCGTGAACAAGCAGTTTGCCCTCTTTGCTGACGCACGCTACTCATCTATGTTTAACGGTGAGCACAACAGATACGACGAGTACGGTAACTTCAACCTCGGTGTGGAGTTCTACAAGTCGAACTACAACCGCTATGCTGCCAAGTATATGTCGATGGGCGACGTAGAGTACCGCAAGGGTTACTTTGCATCGGTAGGCTACGGACGTCAGTACCCCTTCCTCATGGGTGGCGACTGGCTGGCATCGCTCAACGCCAACTACCACTTCTCGCTGGGCTACCGCTTTGACGACTACAGCGCGCTGCGCCTCAAGGTTGACAACACCGAGTATGAGGTGGAGGGTATCAAGTCGAAGACCAACTGGAGCACTTTCTCGCCCCAATATATGTTTAACGTGACTAACTGGTGGCTGGGCAACACGAATCATCGTTTCGACCTCCGCCCCTATGCTGGTCCGGTGCTCTCGCTCACCGATGCCGAGTACTTCGGTCATGGTATCGAGATCGGTATGCCGGTAGTATGGAAGGTGTCTCCCGCCATCGAGCTCTTCGTAGAGCCTACCTATCGCTATATGTCAGGATGGGCACTCAGACAGTGTATCCTCTATGACAAGGGTATGTGGAACATGACAGCGGGTATCAGCTATGTGAATGGCCCTCTCTACTTCCGCCAGTACATGGAGAAGTTCAACTGGGGTAACGACTGGTTTGTATCAGTATTCGGCGGTCTGCAGAAAGACCACAACTCAAATGGCTATGATGACGTGATGATGGAGCCCGGTGATATCACCGCGCTGCCTATCGGTAATGTGGCTATCGGTAAGTGGTTTGGACCTGTAGGTGCACGTGTATCGGCATTCGGCTCGCTCAACCGTACCTATCAGGAGCCCTTCTTGCTCGCTATGGCATATGCCGGCGGCCGCCTCGAAGGTATGCTGAACGTGTCATCTCTCTTCGCTCCCACCAAGGAACTCAGAAAGTTTGAGTTTGATGTGCTCGGTGGTTATCATGGTAGTGTGCTGTATCGTCCGCTGCCTCAGTACGAGGATGACTGGGCGTATGCCAGCGGTCCTACCGTAGCAGCACAGCTCAAGTACTATGTACGCGACGGAATAGGCCTCTTCATCGAGCCCCGCCACACCTGGCTCGGCTATGAGCGTGAGTTTGAAGATGCGTATGGCAGCACCATCCCTCACTTCGAACAGCGTATCACCGACGTCAGCGTAGGTATGGAAATACGTCAGCGCAACCCCAACAAGGAGGAGATCAAGAAGAGCTACGCTGGATTCACTCCGCGCACCTTCATGTCGGGCGACCTTGGTCTGTCATATCCGATGAACTTCTTCCACGTGAAGCCGGTAAGAGACGTGTTGGCAATCTTCAGCCCGCACGTAGGACTGGCCGTAGGACGTGAGTTCAATGCACTGAGCTCTATCCGCTTCAGAGTGACATATAACAACCTGCAGTCAGACTTCACCAACGACATTGAGCATGGTGTGACAGGTAGCGCCGAGTATATGCTCAACCTGACCAATGCGATGTTGGGTTATGACCCCTCACGCATCATGGACGTGAAGGCTATCTTGGGTGTGGATGCGCTGTACTCAAGCTATAAGGGCCGTACCAACCTGGGTTGGCACCTGGGTGCCCAGTGGGGATTCCGTGCTACAGACGACTGGAAGATCTTTGCTGAGGGTAACGTAGCTATATACCACAAGCCCGAAATCGTAGAGGGTATGCGTATCGTGCGCGACAATGGTCTCATGCCTCAGGCATCGATCGGTGCTGCTTACTACTTCTAAGAAGCAAGGACGACCATAGAGATATAAGAGAGAGGGAGAATCAACCGATTCTCCCTCTCTCTCTTGTGTTGATGGTGCATCAATGAGTATTCATGCCATGTGTGTAGCTGCTATCTGGGGCGGCCGAATATGACCTTGTTGCCTCTGACACGCTTCTTGTATTCGGGGCGCTCCTCGATGAATGATACGATGTGGCGCTTGCGTTTGTCTTCGTGCAGCTCGTTTACATGGATGAGTATGCCGGTCTCCTCTACATTGCCAAACTCATGGTTGATGGCTGTGCCGAACATCAGCATCGAGGGGGAGAGGTTCATATAGGCGTTGACCAGGGGAGGAATATTGCATCCGCGCTTGCGCACCTCGGTATTGAGGATGCGGTAGTCGAGCTTGAAGTCGTCTTCTACAAACAGCTCTCTGAACTGCTTGGGGTTGTGCTCGAGGAAAAGGGGCTGATAGGCGCTCACCAGATGACGGCGGTCGCCAAAGTGCTTCTCGAGGAAGTAGAGTATCATGTCGCGTGCAAGTCTGTCGTATGAGGGGTACATGGTCATCTTACCGAAGAAGTACTCTGCGCCATCGAGCACTACGGTGAGTGAGGCGAGGCCATCGA
The DNA here is from genome assembly GCA_017424485.1 of Bacteroidaceae bacterium. GTDB lineage: Bacteria > Bacteroidota > Bacteroidia > Bacteroidales > Bacteroidaceae > UBA1189. The sequence goes on along the minus strand of JAFOYZ010000089.1, from coordinate 20,507 downwards.
AGAGGTTGTCGAGGGCAAACAGACCTTTCGTGTCGGTGCGTGATGCCTGATACTCGACAGCAACAAAGGAGCGGCCTAGCTCGAGGGTGCGCGGGAGATAGTGCTGGATAAACTTCTCAGAGAAGTGGAACATGTGTGAGGTGGCAAGGATGGGTTGGCCCTTGGCGTCGTACTTAGCGTCGGCACCATGCAGGTAGCGGTAGCCACCGATGATCTCTTCGGCATCGGGGTTCCATACCACAAGCTGCTTGTAGGGTGTCTCCATCGTGTCGAACTCATCGATATCGACACTCATGCCTGTACCTCCACCGCCTGCGCGGAATGCGATCTCGCGAAGGCGACCGATCTCTTGCATCACGTTGGGGGCGTTGTGGGCATCGATAATGTATAGCTCATTTCCTCCGCGATTGGTGTGGCGAAGAAGCCGCTCTGCGGTAAGCTCGGACTTGAGCAACTCTCTGCTGATGGGAGCGATAACTGGTTCCATTATATTGTCGTTGTCTGTATGTACTATTGTTTTTTTTGCCTCGCATTGAGCGAAGTGAATACAAATGTACGGACATTTTTTTATTTTCTCCCTATCTGAATGGTAAAATTAACGTCGGTAGGGTGTAGGATCTGATAATATAATAGCCTCCCGGATGGGGAGGCTATATCTCGTGTCAGAATCATGTCGGGGCATGAGGAAGGGGATCAACTTATTCCATATAGAATAACTCTGGCAGAGGGATTGATACGGGCGAATTGTCGGGGTTGACCTCCATGATGTCGGCCATATAGTCCCACCACTTCTGCACGATGGGGTTGTCGCCCATATCTTGCGAGCCACCTTCACCGCGCACCTTCTGGCAGGCAAAGAGTATGTTGGTGTCTTTATCCCAGTAGATGGAGTAGTCGTATACTCCGTTGTCAGACAGCATCTTCTTCAACTCGGGCCATATGGCTGCATGGCGGCGTTCGTACTCTTCCTCGCATCCGGGTTTGAGGAACATCTTAAAAGCTTCTCTTTTCATATGTGTATGGATTAGATGTTAGGTATCATTGGACGTATGTGCCACGGAAGTGCCCCTTCAGCTCCGTGCCGATGTAGAAGCCCGGCTGGGTGGGCTGGTTGTATGCCACATTCTGCGTAGCTACACTGATACGGTATACGGGGTCGTGCATGAAGGTGTGGAAACGATACTTTGTGGGGATGGTAGAGATGTATAGGCGCAGTGCCTTGTTGTCTTGCGTGCGCACCAGTACCTCTTCGCGCCAGTCGCCCAAAATGTCGGCGTGCAGGCATGGGTTCGACTTGGTGCCATTGTTTCTCACGCATCCGTCAAACGAGGCTATCACCTGGCAGGTGTCGGCCTCCCACACGTACTTGCTCACGCGTGTGCCATCGAGCAGCTCGCGTAGCAAGTCTCCGTCCCACCATACAGCCATATTGGTAGAGAGCCCTCTCACTCTGGCTGCTGTGACCTCGCCTTTGAGGTTGCGTATGCCTCCTGATGCCAGGCTCCACATTTCTACACCCGGGTGGCGAGGGTCGATGTCGGCAGCCATACAACGACCCACATCTTCATGGCTGGGGTATTGGTGGATGATGCGTCCGGTGCGGGCGTCGCGTAGGGTAGAGCCGTCGCGCTTGTTCTCATGGCAGGCCCATACCTGAAGCGATGTGCTGTCGGGGTAGAAGGCGGTCATATGCAGGGCATCGCCATGGCCGAGACCGGTAGAGTATAGTCCCTCACCAGTATGATCTATTGTGCATGAGCCATAGACGATCTCGTCGCATCCGTCGCCATCGACGTCGCCCACGCGCAGGTTGTGATTGCCTTGTCCGGAGTAGCTCTTCCACTCAGGCTGGTAGGAGTCGAATACCCACTGCTGGGTGAGCTCCTTGCCGTCCCATTGGAATGCAGCCAGCACCGCACGGGTGTAGTAGCCGCGACACATGATGACAGAGGGATGTATGCCGTCGAGGTAGGCTACACAGGCGAGGAACCTGTCAGAGCGGTTGGCTCTGTTGTCGCCCCAGTCTTCTACTCGGCCACGCTGGGGTACATAGTCTGTGGTGTAGAGCGCCTCTCCGGTGAGGCCTGAGAATACAGTGAGGTATTCGGGGCCACTGATGATACGGCCTTGCATGGGTGGGGTAGGGCGCCAATTGCGGCGGGTAGCGTTGGGCGAGGGGGCAGGGCCACGTCGGATGGTGTCGCCTACGAGGCGGTGGTCGGCAAAGGCATCGCCGATGACACGTCCTATGCCGTCGATGGTGCCGTCAGAGGTGCGCATCACTACCTCGGCTTTGTTGTCGCCGTCGAGGTCGTAGACCATGAACTGTGTATAGTGGGCACCAGCGCGGATGTTGGGACCGAGGTCGACACGCCATAGCTTCTCGCCATTGAGGCGGTAGCAGTCGAAGAGCACATTGCCCGTGTATCCGTCGTGTGCGTTGTCGCGTGCATTCGAGGGATCCCACTTCAGTATTATCTCATATTCGCCATCGCCATCTACGTCGCCAATGCTAGCATCGCCAGCGGAATAGGTGTAGGGGCGTCCGTCGGGGGTGACGCCTCCTGAGGGAGTGTCGAGGGGGATCTCAAGATAGCCGGGGGCGCTCTGAGCAGATACCGTGTGTTGTCCGCTAGGAATGCCGTTCGCAGCTGTGGGGCGCACCTCGTACTGCGCATCGGATGCCATGTCGTACTCGTCGATGTAATAGGTCTTATCCTTTACGGGGACCTTATTGATCTTCTCTCCGTTGCGGTAGATGTTAAAAGCAACGTCTTCGGGGTCGCTGCTCAAATAACGCCAGGTGATGAATACCTTGTTGTCTTGACTCTTTACTGCAGCCACTCCGCGTCCGAGCCGTTCTGTATGGATGGCATTGGAGTAGCGAGGCTGTGCTGTTAGCAGTGTAGCGCATGCGATGAATGTACCGAGGATGATATGTCTTTTCATAGCACTTTGTATAATAAGAATTTAGTAGGCTCCAAAGTTAGCTTAAAAAATGGAATAATTTGCGGAATAGACTAAAAAATGAGTCTTATGGTGCTTTTTTTGTCTGAGGGCGAATGCCAAAAATATTAAAAAAGCATTTAATATATCTATATTTGGTGGATTTATAGAAGAAAATGCGTAATTTTACATGTTTTTTTGTAAACCGCTTTATGATGAACAATACACCACCCGTAACCAAGAACCTCATTATCATCAATGTACTCTGCTTCTTTGCTGCTATCGTGGCTGAGAAACATGGCATTGACCTGAATGATGTGCTTGGACTTCACTATTTTGAATCTGATAAGTTTAGCCTCTATCAGCTCTTTACCTATATGTTCATGCATTCGGGATTTGAGCATATCTTCTTCAATATGTTTGCCGTATGGATGTTTGGCCGCATCTTGGAGACGGTGTGGGGGCCGCAACGTTTCCTCTTCTACTATGTGCTGTGCGGTATGGGCGCAGGACTGGTGCAAGAGGTAACACAATACATCGAGTTTGCCCCTTATATGGCCGATATGGCGCAACTCTCGACCTATGCCTCAGATGCCGTGATACCTATCAATGGCACCACACATACGGCTGCGCAGTGGCTCACTATGTATGACCGCGTGATCAGCGTGCCCACAGTGGGCGCTTCGGGTGCTGTATATGCTATCTTGATGGCTTTCGGCATGCTCTTCCCCAATCAGGAGATCTTTATCTTCCCATTGCCTATGCCCATCAAGGCCAAGTGGCTCATCATCGGGTATTTCGTGATAGAACTGGGTATGGGAATCATGAGCAACGACGGCATTGCCCACTTTGCTCATCTCGGCGGTATGATATTCGGTTTCATACTGATAATGTATTGGCGCAAGAAAGGAACTCAGCATGGCAGGTATTTTAGATGATCTGAAGCGCACCTTCAGACAGGGAAACATCGTAGTGCGCCTCATATACATCAATGTGGCGGCATATGTTGTAAGTATGCTGCTGGGCGTGGTGATGGGGCTGTTCAATATAGGTATCTCAGAGTGGCTATACAAACTCTATCTCCCCGCTGATCTGCTGCAGCTGCTGCGTCGCCCATGGACATTGATTACCTATATGTTTATGCATGCAGGTCTATGGCACCTGTTGGGTAATATGCTGTGGCTCTATTGGTTTGGCCGCCTTTTCCTATACTTCTTCTCCTCAAAGCACTTGCGAGGACTATATGTCGTGGGCGGACTGTCGGGGGCCTTGCTCTATATATTGGCCTATAATTTGTTCCCCGTATTTGAACCCCAGCTATATGGCGCTACGCTGGTAGGAGCCTCGGCTTCGGTATTGGCTATTGCCATTGCTACGGCTGTACGCGAACCCGACTATAAGATTAACCTTCTCTTTATAGGTCCGGTGAAGCTGAAGTATTTTGCATTGGTTATCGTGCTTTTCGATATGCTGTATGTGAGCTCGAATAACGCAGGCGGACATATCGCTCACTTGGGCGGAGCCCTGGCCGGATGGTGGTTTGTGAGAGGATTTGTCAAAGGATATGATATCACCCAATGGGCAAATGTGTGTATGGATGCTATAGGCAACCTCTTCCGTAAACGTGAGCGAAAACCCCGTAAACCCAAGATGAAGGTACATGTCAACAATACCTCGGGGCGTAAGGCCGACTACGAGTATAATGCTCGCAAGAAGGAACAGTCTGATGAGGTGGACCGCATATTGGAGAAACTGAAGAAATCAGGCTATAGCAGCCTGACTGATAGCGAGAAACGCCGTTTGTTCGATGCCAGTAAAAACGGAGTGTAGAACCGTGGAAAATGAACTAAGGAGATGGGTTGGTTGCGCAAAATACTGTTATTCCCCATTCTGCTCATCAATGTCGTGGTGGCAGCGGCACTTATTGCATGTGCCTATAGTCAGTGCCTCCCACCCGAACATATCGGTCTACTCTCGTTAGGAGGGCTAGCCTTTCCCTTTATGCTGGCAGTCAATGTAGCCTTCTTGCTGTTGTGGCTACTCTTCTATCCGCGTTATATGTTGGCCTCGCTCGTCGCCTGTGTGATATGCATCACGCAAATTCGCGCCTTTTTACCGGTCAATTTTTCCCGTCAGGACCCGCCTGAGGGAAGCATTAAGGTGGTATCGTATAATCTGCTCAGCTGGACTCTCAACATTCCTTCTCCGCTCGAGGGGAACCCCACCATCAAATACCTTGACTCGATTGATGCTGATATCGTGTGCTTGCAGGAATTTGCCTTTGCCGAACTGAAAAAGATGGGTAGGCATTCCGATATCCTATCTCAATACCCATACCGATCGTTTGATCTGTCGGGTAATGGAGAGTGGACCTCCCGCTATCTTGGATGTCTGTCTAAATACCCTATCCTCAGTGTTGAGCAGATAGATCTCTTCACCACAGCAAACGGATGCCAGAAATATCGTATCCTGCACGAGGGTGACACAATAGTGGTGTATAATTGTCACTTGCAGTCAAACAATCTCAATACGGAGGATAAAAGCAATTACGAACAGATATTGTCGGATCCCAAAGGTAAGCTCCGTATGCAGAGTACCTGGAGCATACTTGACAAACTGGCCGATGCGGCCGCAAAGCGAGCCGTACATGCCCATATACTTCTGGAGGATATGGAGCGTGAAAATGCTCCCTATGTCGTCCTGTGTGGAGACTTCAATGACTCGCCCATATCGTATACTCACCATCTCTTTACCAAGCGTCTGGACGATGCCTATATAGCCAGTGGAAATGGACCGGGAATAAGCTATAACCGACACAAACTCTACTACCGTATTGATCACATGCTGCACTCATCTGCATTTGATGCCTATACATGCCGTGTAGACCATACCTTTGGGCGCTCAGACCATTATCCGGTCTCTTGCTACTTAAAAAAAACAAAATAACTTCTTTTAAGTCTGTAAAACATCCTTTTGGCATATAAAATAGGAGCAAAAGCGTAAATATTTGGGCAATAAATCGTCAGTTGAGAAAAAAAACCCTATATTTGCACTCTTGTTAGAAACTGTTTTTTGATTCTTTGGGTCATTGTGCAGTGTCTTGACAAAGTAAAAAACAAATAACAAAATAAAATAACTAACAAAATGCAAAACAAAGGATTTGTAAAAACGATTGCGGTATTGCTCACTGTAGTGTGCGCATTTTACCTTTCCTTCACGTTTGTGACAAGCCATCATGAGAAGAAGGCGAAACAATACGCTGGAGGCGAATCGGTGTACATCGATTCAATCATGAACAAGAAGGTCTACCTCGGTATGTATACCTTCAAGCAAACTCGTGAGATGGGTGTTGGTCTCGGCCTCGACCTTAAGGGTGGTATGAACGTTATCCTCGAGGTTTCTGTACCCGATGTGGTGAAGGCACTTGCCGACCACAAGACTGACGAAGCTTTTACTACTGCCTTAGCAAATGCTACCAAGCAGTCTGCAAGCAGCAATACCGACTTCATCACCTTATTTATTAAGGAGTATAAGACTCAGAAGCCCGATGGCACATTGGCCGAGCTCTTCGCTACACAGCAGCTCAAGGATAAGGTTAACACCAAGAGCACAGATGCAGAGGTTGAGACCATACTGCGTGCCGAGGTAGATGCTGCTATTGCCAACTCATTCAACGTGCTCCGTACACGTATTGACCGTTTCGGTGTGGCTCAGCCCAACATTCAGGAACTTGAGGGTAGCATGGGACGCATCATGATTGAGCTTCCTGGTATCAAAGAGCCTGAGCGTGTAAGAAAATTGCTCCAGGGATCTGCTAACCTCGAATTCTGGGAGACATACACCTCTGCAGAGGTTGCTCCATTCCTTATGGCTGCAGATGCCAAGTTGCGCGATATCGTTGCTCTTGAGAATCCTGAAACTGCAGAGACTCCCGCCGAGGAGGCTGCTGAGGCAACAGAGGCAACAGAAGAGAATGTAGACCTCTCAGCCCTCACAGGTGACAATGCCGAAAACGCTGTTGACGCTGCCGCTATTGCAAAGGCCAAGAAGGAGAATCCCTTGTTGTCTATCCTTCAGCCGATGCAGAATCAAGGCTGCGTAGTGGGTTATGCTCATAGCCGCGATCTGAAGCAGATTGACGAGTACCTCGCTCGTGAAGAGGTGAAGGCACTCCTTCCCCGCGACCTCAAACTCATGTGGGGTGTGAAGGCTATCGATGAGGATGGCAAGATCTTCGAACTCTACGCTATCAAGTCAACACAACGCAATGGTCGTGCTCCGCTCGAGGGCGACGTCATCGTATCTGCTACCGATGACTATGACAACAACGGTCGTCCTAGCGTATCAATGACTATGAACTCAGATGGTGCACGTCGTTGGGCACAGCTTACTAAGATGAACGTAGGTAAGCCCATCGCTATTGCTCTTGACGGCTATATCTATAGCGCTCCCAACGTTATCAATGAGATTACCGGCGGTCAGTCACAGATTACCGGTCAGTTCACACAGGAAGATACCAAGGACTTGGCCAACGTGCTCAAGTCAGGTAAGATGCCCGCTCCAGCCAAGATCGTACAGGAAGACATCGTAGGTCCTTCACTCGGTCAGAAGTCAATCCAGCAGGGTATCATCTCATTCATCGTAGCCTTCATCGTATTGATGATCTACATGTGCGCTATGTATGGCCTCATCCCTGGTATGGTGGCTAACGGTGCACTTATCCTCAACTTCTTCTTCACACTCGGTATCTTGGCATCGTTCCAGGCTGCTCTTACCCTCTCTGGTATCGCCGGTATGGTATTGACACTCGGTATGGCTGTGGATGCCAACGTGCTTATCTATGAGCGTACCAAGGAAGAGCTCCGTGCTGGCAAGACTGTAAAGCAGGCACTCACCGATGGTTACAAGAACGCGTTCTCTGCTATCTTCGACTCTAACATCACCTCTATTATTACAGGTATCATCCTCTTCAACTTCGGTACTGGTCCTATCCGTGGCTTCGCTACTACATTGATTATCGGTATCGTATGCTCATTCTTTACCGCTGTGTTTATGACACGTCTCGTGTACGAATGGCGTTTGAATAAGGAGAAGTGGACAAACCTTACCTTCACTACTGGCATCTCTAAGAACCTCATGCGTAACAGCAAGTGGAACTTTATGGGTTCTGCCAAGATTTCGTTCGCAGTGTTCGGCGCAGCTATTGTTATTAGCGCAGCCTCACTCGGCATTCGTGGCTTGAGTTCAAGTATTGACTTTACCGGTGGTCGTAACTTCACCGTGAAGTTCGAGCAAAAGGTTCAGCCCGAGCAGATTCGCGAGGTATTGGCCCAGCAGATTGGCGAGGATGCTTCTGTATCAGTTATCGCTATCGGTAGCGATGGTCAGACTGTACGTGTGAGCACCAACTACCGCATCAATGATGACGCTCAGGATATCGATGCCGAAATCGAGATGTTCCTCTTCGAGGCCTTCAAGGGCGCTAACCTCGTAAGCAGCGACCTTACCTACGATGTATTCATCGACCGCGACAACCACACTGGCGGCTCTATCATCTCTTCACAGAAGGTAGGTCCTAGCATGGCTTCTGACATCCTCCGTGGTGCTATCTGGTCAGTGGTGCTTGCATGGTTGGCAATCTTCATCTATATCCTCATCCGTTTCCGTAACGTAGCATATAGTGTGGGTTCTGTTATCGCTCTTGTAGTTGACGTTGTCCTCATTATAGGTACATACTCACTGCTCCATGGCGTACTTCCCTTCTCTATGGACGTTGACCAGACCTTCATCGGTGCTATCCTTACCGCTATCGGTTACTCTATCAATGACAAGGTGGTTATCTTCGACCGTATCCGTGAGTTCTTCGGTCTCTATCCCAAGCGTGATAAGAAGCAGCTCTTCAACGACTCGCTCAATACCACACTTGCCCGTACCATCAATACCTCAGTAAGTACACTCGTGGTACTCCTCTGCATCTTCTTCCTTGGTGGTGCAAGCATCCGTAGCTTCTCATTCGCTATGATTCTCGGTGTAGTATATGGTACTTGCTCATCACTATTCCTTGCTGCACCTTTGGCATACCGCTTGATGTACAGACAAGAAAAGAAGGCTGAAAAGAAATAAGAGCTTGATTAGTGGAACAATCAAACCTCTAGCCTTGAGAGGGAGATGCCGTCAGGCAATCTCCCTCTCAACTTTTTGTGCTATAGGACTCAATACACTAACACGCTGAAAAAATATACCTCATAGGTCATGTATTACAAAATATTTTTGTACTTTTACATCCAAAGCATATGTGACTCTATTGCCGAGAGTGGAAAATCAGATTAAATTTGCAAAGAGATATTTCATGATTAAATACAAAAACAAAGACACTATGAAGATTAACTTTTGGGCAGGACTGATGTGCGCCCTTGTTTTGTCTGTATCGTGCAGAGAAGAAAGTGACCGAATCATTTCTCATGGGACTACCGAAAACGAAGGTGAGTATACTATCACGCGCTCGTTTGCAGAGCCAGACGGCTCTGTTGATTTGAGTTCGATGAGTTCCTCAAGCAAGCGTTTGCGTGATTTGTTGGATAAGGCAGGATCAGGCATCATACATTCATTGGGTACCATTAACATCACTGATGAACAGTATGAGGAGATTGCTGCGTTTACTAATAATTTGACGGCCAAAGATACTACACAACTAATGAAGTATAGGACAATCTTTAGTTGGATAACTAAGAATATCACGTATGAGTTCAATGATAATGACCCCTATGCCGTCTTCAAGAACCGAAAGGCTATATGCCAGGGCTACTCAAATCTGCTTACTGTAATGTGTTATTCACAAGGCATACCGACGATGGTGGTGAATGGCTTTCTCATTGACCCATATTATGGTGAGATGGGACATGCTTGGGCATATACTTGCCCCGACGGCGTTTGGACTGTAAGTGATCCTACAAACAATGGAACTTTCCCGATGAAACCATATGGTCAGTATGGCCATCTATCTCCCGTGATGGCTGATGTGGATATTTTCAGCGATGATGTAGCCACATATAATTACTTTGACCGCTTGCTCAATATTAAAGAGGTACATGCAAGTACTACAGCATTTACAGTACCCTATAGTATCAATGGGTTTGTGATCAATTCACTCAATCCCTCCGTGGCATTACCTGCCGAAATTGCCGAGCTCTATATCGGACAGAATATCATCACACTGGGAAATGCCGATGAGAACAATGTCGGACTCAGTCGTTTTGGCCACAATCTGGAAGCCGTCTATGTGGATGAGGAAAATGAGGTTCTCATGGATCATAAGGGTATTGTATATAAGCGTAATGGTGGTGCTCCTCAATTGTATTACATCCCAGGTGGCATGACATTTGCCGAACTGCTCCCTATGGAGGTAGTGGAAAAGAATACCATATATAACCACTTGAATGTAGAGGAAATCTATTTCCCCGAGGGGACAAAACGTCTAGAGAGCTTTGCTATAGAGAAGTGTCCGAAGTTGAAGCGTATTTATGTCCCTGCCGATGCGGAAGTCGCCAAGAATGCGTTGTACAACATGTCTAACCAAGTCGAAATCGTGCGTGGTGCCCCAAGTGGTATCACCAATATCACTATGGATTAAGTGTCATAGGCAGTTAAGTTGAATAGAAACGTTGGGAATAGAGCCGCTAACTCTTTATTCCCAACGTTTTTGATGGGGCAGTTGCCAGTTTGTATATAGCTTGTGATGAATGGCAATATGGCTCAGTTGGCAATTCGCTTTATCCAACGGTCTACCTTCCATAGAATACCTTTGCGACGGTGTTTCCAGAAGAATCTCATGTAGAGCCGTTCTGCTATGCCTCGCATGCTGTTGCGGTAAGCTTTAGCATACAGTCTGGTGCGCTTCATGTAGCGCCGACCCCAATATACGCGGTTGTAGCGTTGTGCTTTCTCTAGCGGCTGCTCTATGATATGGCATAGAAACGCTGTGAGCTGTTTGAGCTTAGGTTCGATGCCATCTTGTGCAGGATGCTTCAGAGCAGGTGTACCCAGCATGCGGCTATATAGTTCAGGGTCATTATCTACTTGTTTGATCCTCTCCAGAACTTCCTCCCACGAAGTGTAATGATTACAGTTGATAAAGGACTCCTCATTAAATGTCTCTGCCACTTCAGGGTCACCCCAATAGATAGGTATAGTTTGTGCGGCAAATGACTGTACTAATTTCTCGGTACAGTAGCCAGGGTAGCTGCTGTTCTCGAAGGAGAAACTGAACTTATGACTCTGCTCAAAGGTGAGTTTGTCAGCTACGGGACCACCAATGTTATTTCTGTAACGTCCACCCGATGATACGGGTTTATAGGCTGATAACTGATTGAAGAAGCGCTCTCGTACCTCTGAAGCACGATCGTTGGAGTAGACGAAACTACAGAAACCACTCTTCTCAGGCACGGACCTCTCGTGCTTCTCTTGCATCAGACGGAAATCTTTCTGGTATCTGTTAAGATAGTATATAGGCAGTCTGAAGTATCTGTCGCCAAACGCCATGCGATCAAATCCTATTGCATAGTCGTAAAGGTTGAAGTCGGCACTCTGATTTTCTCCCGTATAAAAAATCTTTACACAGTTGTATGTCAGGTGTTTCTCTCCGAAGACTGAACAGAAGAGATATTCTGGGTCATCAGAAAGTTCTACGTCGTAGTGCTCGCAGAGGAGTTGGTAAAAGAGGTTATTTTCGGGTACAAAATCGTCCCAAAAGTCAACAAACTTGATACGGATATGCTTCTTCATAATTTCATCTTCGTTTTGCGTATATAGTAGGGTATCACCTTGAATGCTACTCGTGGACATTGGCTGACGAGTGTATGCAGTAGGCGCAGCTTATAGTCTGCATGGTAATATGCGTTTGACTTATAGTCAGGCACGCAGCTGAGCAGACGATTGTGTATCTTACTTAGCGTCAGCAGCTGAGGGCATTCGTCGTTATAGATATACGTGAGTATTCCCAAGAGATATCCTTTCTTTATATATATATAGTCAAGTTCTGCCTGGTTGTCTTTGTAGAATCCTTTTTCGTGGGCAAACTGCATGAGCAAGTCAAAGGATTGTATCTTATCTTGATATCGCTTGGGATTGCGCATCTCAGATAATGATTCATCGTGCACAAGGTAGTTGTATAGTGGCTTGTCGATACAAGCAATACGTTTTGCGGCCAGCAGCGCACAGGTAAGGAAGTAGCTGTCTTCAGCACTGCGTGTAGAGGGGAAAGAAATGGCGTATTTCTCAAGTAATACTCTGCGATAGATGAATGACACGAAGAGAGTGGTATAGTGGGTGAGAAAGAAACTGCGCTTCTTTCCACTAAACATACCGCTTTCAATTACAGGATTGTTCAGTGCTACTGTCTGCCCCTTTTTGACGAGCAGTGCCTGACAATAGGCAAGGTCTGCATCATGGGTCTTGGCTGCAGTGTAGAGCTGCTCACAGAAGTCGGTCTCTACCACATCGTCACTATCAACAAAGGCTACATATTCGCCTTGAGCAGCTTCTATGCCTATATTGCGCGCAGGCCCCGGGCCCATATTGTACGGAGTGGACAGAAAACGGAAGGTCTTGTTGCTCGGATGGGTTTCAATAAACCTCTGTGCGCGCTCCATGCTATCATCGCTCCCATGGTCATCGACAAGGAGTATCTCCATATGATCCATAGTCTGCGCCATGAGCGAATCAATGCAAGCTTCTATGTATGACTCAGCATTGTATACAGGGATGATGATAGATATCTTGGGCATTGTTAGCATACCATTTTATATATTTTAAGGCCGAGCGCCAGGTTTGTATACATCAACACCCCGCCTATCTGTATCTTTATGTTTTTAGCCATGCACATGCATCTGAGCAGGTGTCGGTTGTCGCGTATCATTTGGGTAAGTGAGGCCGCTTCAGCCTCGTTTACCGACTCTATGGTGCGGAGTACGGTTCTCATAGCAAAGCCTATCTGTGCATAAAAACTGCGGCGGTATACCCCTTTCAGATGGTGATTGTCAACAAAGGCATACAGGCTATTCATTACGGTGAAGAGGTCGACTCCGTTTTTCAGTTTTAGTGTCGCTGTGATGCTGCCGGAGTTTCCCTTGAAATAGTTGTAAGCCACCTTGTCGTATGAAGCGCAATTCTTTGAGAGATACAATGCTCTTGGCTTGAACTCACTGTCTTCGTGGTATATCCCCGGGAAGAAAAATAACTGATGTTGCAGTAGCTGTGCGCGGCGATAGATCATGAACGGGACTGCAGCATGGTATTCGTTTCGTACAAACAGCTCTTTACAGGGTATGACACCATTGATGATGGCAAAGTGCTCGTCGCTTGGTGTGCCGTCAGTATATACGTTTCTGTATTGTAATTGTAGTATATCTACATTGGTCTGTAGCAGACGTTCCAATATTTCGCTTATGCAGTCTTCCTCTATCCAGTCATCAGAGTCAACAAACCACACATACTCTCCCTTTGCCTCTTTAAGTCCGGCATTGCGTGCCATGCTCAATCCTTGATTATGCTGGTTGATGACAGTGATGTTGGTACATCCTCGTGTCATCTCCTCTACCACTTGCATGCTGTTGTCCTTGGTGCCGTCATTGACAATCACCAACTCATAGTCCTCTGCTGTGACATTGGCTTGGGATAAGCAACTCTGCAGGCAACGTCCGATGTATTGCTCTACATTGTATACGGGGATGATAATGGATAGTTTCATAGCGGTGTGTCAATCCATTTAATGTTACCATGCACGGCTATTTCCTTGGGTAGTTGCATGTAGTCTCCAAACATCCTTGTCAGATAGCTGTGTGCACTTTTGGGGGCATAGAAGGTGCCATCCTCGAAGGGTATCTCTACCAAGGGGAATATATCAGCTACACACCTCTCGGCCTTGTATATCATCCCGAAGGTATGATGATAGTTGCTTCTCTTATGAAATAGGGATACCCATCCTCTGAAAAGGGGGAATACAACATGTGTAAGGACTGCGTAGTTAAAGTTGTACAACCAACGGCATTTGTATATCTTATGGTGGCATAAGTTTACAAAGAGCCTGTTGGCTATCCTATACAGTGGGTAGGGTGACCTCTCTAGCGGGAAGATGTCGATGAAGCATCCTTTGTGCTTCATGTCAAACACATAATCCTCTTCGATGCAAGAGTGCTTGTCGCGCACCTTGGCGTAGAGATGGGGATAATCCTTATCGGTGCTTTTGTCGTGAAGGATGAACTGCTTAGGGAGCTCCTCGCGCAGTAGGGGTAGCAAGCGCAGATAGTCTTCGCGCAGCATCTCAATGTCGAGATCATCGTCCCAAGGGATAAACCCTCCATGGCGTACTGCTCCCAGCAGTGTGCCTGAACTGAGCCAGTAGGGTATGTCGTGAGCACGGCAAATCTTATCTACAGCTTTCAGTATGTCGAGCATCCGCAACTGCCCTCTACGTAGTAGCGAACCATCGGGACTATATTTCTTTCGAAGATCTTGTTGCACTTCCAGGTCTATCATATCCACCTCCTTTTTATCTTCTTCATCCATAGTATCAAGGCCCTAATTCCTAAATATAGTCTGCTGAACATAGGGCTCGAGAAGCGTAGTGCACAACGCTCCCACCATCGCTCTCTGTATCCGTAATTGCGTATGTCCTCCAGCACTTGTAGGTGCAGTTGAGTCTTTTCTCTGGTCTTATGGTGGTAGTAGTGTCCTACTATCACGTGGTTCATCATCAGTATATTGGCAATGCAGTAGGGCATGCACTCTTCCCGATAAGGCTCGGGTATCACACTTTTCTTGAAGTGGTACGACCTGCCGAGATAGTCGAGCGTGTAGTTGAACGTGCTCATGATGCCTTCAGCGTTGTCGTTGTAGTGATATACCACTGCAGGCACTATGCGTATCTTCCCATTGCATGCAAAGGCCAGGCGGAGATTCATGATAAGGTCTTCGCCCATAACAAAGTCGCGAGGAAGGTCGAATGTCTTTTCATCAAACAGCTCTCTTTTGAACAATTTGGCATAGGGCGATGGAGCAATGCTGTAGGCATATATCTGCTTGGCAAGTTCCAGCTTGTCTATCTCGCCATCGGCATATCGCTTGGGGTTACGGTCATAGTTCCCGATGATGATGTCATATTCCTCACTGGCCAAGGCATATAGGTCTTGCAGCGCCGTGGGCGGCAATGAGTCATCAGAGTCTACGAAAGTGATATATTCGCTTTCTCCCGATTTAGCTACGCCCAATGCTCTAGCCTTGTTGGCACCTCCATTGGGGATGTGGAATACGCGCACTCGATGGTCATTTTCGGCGTATTCATCGCATATCTTCCCCGAACTGTCAGGACTGCCGTCATCGACAAGCAGTAGCTCGAAATCCTCGAATGTCTGTGCCAGAATACTATCCACACAGCTATGCAAGAACCTCTCCGCTTTGTATACTGGAACTACTACCGATATCTTGGGCGATTGCTTCATCTGCTTATACTATAGCGTTTACCGCAAAGGTATAAAAAAAGAGCGAATAATTCTTGACTTGCTTACAATTAGTATGAAATGTTCGTTAATTTTACTGTTGCCCTATCCGTGATTCACCACATTATCCTAGGGCCTTGGTAATAAACTCCTGTGACTGTTGGCGCAGAGTCTCGAGTATGGCTTTGGGCTGATCATAATCGATTGGCGTAAATATAGGTGTATCATTGATGTCGATCATTCTATGTTGTAATTGTAGAGTAGTCAGCAGTGACTGTGAACGCGAGTCGGCGCCATCGTTGAGTTTGACGGTGTAGAATGGACGACCGAATATGATAGAGAATGCGGTGCCGTGAAATGAGGTGGTGACTACGCAGGCGGCATTGCGTATGGCATGAATAAAGCCTTCAGGTGACACACTCTTATATGAGAGATGACTATTGAGAGATAGCCATGTACCCAATACCACCACCTCGGCGTCTATTTGGCGGGCAATGTCCTTGGCTATGCGCAGTGTATGGGCGCTGCTACGTCCTTGGTATACGAGTACATATTTCTTGGGGAGTCGTTCCTTGCAGGTGAAGTTGTCCCACACCTTTGGGTCTACCATCAGCGTAGGGTCTAGTACCTTTGTTATGGGCTGATGTGTCAGAGGTTGCAGTAGTGTGGCAAGGTTCTGTTCGCGTACGCTCACAGCATCAAATCCCTGCAGACTGTCGTGATAGTATTTTTTGCCCTTTTCATCGATATCTTTTGCCTCCATACTTGCTGCGTAGGCAATATATTTACGTCCCTCTTTCGGGAATGGGAAACGACAGAAGTACACGTCATCAAACCCTTTGGTCAGCTTAGGGTTCCATATCTGGTCGCTACCTACGACGTACGCCTCCAGCTCGGCAGGGATGGATGTTGCTGTTACCCTTTTTGTCAGTGCAAGATGTGTAGTGCTAAATCTGCGGTATGCCCACTTGAGGTAGCATCTTTTGGGGATATGTATCAATTCTTTAGATAGGTTCACTACAGCCTCCAGTGGTTTGCTGCACTTGATCCTCTTCGTATGGATTAGTTGGTAAGGGCGCAATAGATAGTCGGGTCTATAGTCTATCACGCATACCTCGTGCCCTTGGCTCTTGAGATACTCTTGTGTGGCATAGCACTGTAGTACGGCGCCATAGTTCTCTGCACAATGAAATGTCAGTATTCCTATCTTCATTTTTTGCCAAATGTTCGTTTGATTGCTCTAATGATTTTTGCTGTATGCTTCTCTACCTGATATCGCCAGCCCATATCGCCATATCTTTTCATGACATAGGTGAACCCTTTGTGCATATAGTCGAATTCAAAGTCTTCGCGCTTGCGATGGATTTTGCTCGGGTGCCTTAGGCTTGGCTGCATGCAGTCCTGTATCTTGGCGGGAATGACGTTCATCTCCTCCTTTATGGCCTCGAATAGCTGTTCTCCTTTTCCGGTATTGCAGATGACGAGCGATAAGCCCTTGTCATCGGCATTGATTGTAGGATGTGTCTTCTCCCATCCCCAAAAGTCGGCAATAGTGATATCACTTGGGCGTTGTAGATTGGTGTACTTGCATGCTCCGCATGAATGGCGGAATATGATGTGCTTATAGAATAGGTAGGTGAAGCTTCCTCTTATCACCTTCTCATTTTCGCAACCTTCAAATCTGAAGGCTTCTTTATGTGCTCGCCATCCGCATTGTTGCTTTTCGCGGAAATCTACGTAGACTACCTTACCTTTTTTCTCCTCCTCCAGTTGTTTGATATAATCTCTCCATATATAGGGGCTGGGTACTCCATGGCATACGATATCTACAAGGATAAGGTTTGCCCGTAATTTGTCCCCGATGAAGGAGTGTAATCCTGCAGTCTGGCAAGGTGTACCCGAGAATAATACAGTAAGTCCCTCTCTTAAGTCCTCCTTCACTTGTCGGAAGGTGTCTTTGAGGTCGCTCTCTACATACTTGCTACCTTTGAACTCGTCGCGTTGTTCTTTGGTGACAGCTCTTTTGTGTGTCACTCTGAAGTGGTCGGTATATCCTGCACCATAGACTACGCCTCCCCTTTGCAACACATAGTCTGACATGGCGATAAAGGCAGCTCCACTACGGCTTGTCTCCACTTCCTCTGCTCTTTTATGTCGAGCACCATAGGCTATGGGTTCTGGCAGATTGAGCGATTTGTCATACTTATCGTGGAATGCACATACTTTCTCGCACAATCCGCATTCGGTGCATTTGTCTGTGTCTACTGTCGGATATAGAAATCCCAATGCATCGGGCTGCATAGTAATGGCATTGTGTGCACAAACTGAAGCACACGCCGTGCATCCACAACAGTCGGAAGGAGAGGTTATCTGTATCATCTCTTGAGTAGTCTGTTTTTAATGGTTTGGCACTTTGATATCAGTATTCGACGTTCACTTTGGTTGCACCCTACGTAGAATATCGACAGCATGGTGCATCCGAAGCATCCGATGCAATTGAGTAGGAAACTGATGAGGCTGCCTGATGGCATCAAGGATAGCCCGAGTGGTACTATGGCCGCTACCACTGTGACTATGATCACATTAAAGTATACCTTTTGTAGAAATTCGCGCATGGATATGCCAATCATGCCTTGCAGCATATATAATCGGGCCATCTCGCAGCATACCGATACAGCTATGGCCACGACGAACACCATCTCGGGAGCTCCTCCATTGCGGAGCAATATGTAAGAGACAGGCAGGTTGAGCATCTGAAGACCGCCTACTACCAACTGATAGTTACGTATCTTGCCTGTTGCTAGCATTGCTGTTACGAGTGGATTG
This sequence comes from Bacteroidaceae bacterium, assembly GCA_017424485.1. GTDB lineage: Bacteria > Bacteroidota > Bacteroidia > Bacteroidales > Bacteroidaceae > UBA1189. Next base: position 2,244 of record JAFOYZ010000089.1, on the reverse strand, counting down.
GCCAATGACTCGCTTAGTGCGAATATCAGCACCAATTGTACGAAAGGAACGGTGTGAGCCGGTACATCGACCAGCCACAATGTAAGGATATATTCAGCATTGATGATGACTGGCAATGCTAGCAGCAATAATATATAAAAGGAGAATCGTGCCCCTCTAAATATCAGTGTCATCATATAGTCATGCTCTCCGCTGGCATACGACTTGGTGATTTGAGGGTTCAGCGCTGTCATGAAGTTCTGTACAAAGCTCTGTATGGCCGAGCTTATCTGAATGGCAAATCCGCGTGCCGCATTGACGGCAGGTCCTCCACCGAGAACATTTATGATGATGTTGCCTCCCTGGTCGCGCAGTATAGCCGATGATGCTCCTATGAAGTTCCATCCTGCAAAGCTTGTCATCTCCTTGAGCAGAGTCTTGTCGTATACGAACGTGTAGGTGCATTCCTCAAACCTGCGTTTACAATATATGCCATATATGAGGCGCACAGTGACCGCTATCGCCATCAGTAGCAGTCCATATATGATAAGTCGGTCCGCACTGGCCACACTGATGATGAAGGCAACGCCTAGCTTTGCCAGTGCTTCGAAGATGCCTATATATGCAAAGGCCGACATCTTTTCATGAGCGATGATCGTAGCGTTATAGGGGACACTGACTAAGCCTATCACAAAGGTTACGATCGAAAACTGATACACCCAATGTGCAGCGTAGAGCCGTTCGGCAGGAATCTCCATCGTATGGTTGAGAAACCATAGTCCTACTGTCTCGGCAAAGACGACAACGATAGCAGCAAGTATCAGTTGCACTGATACAGCTGTAGAGAATACCCTTTTCAGTTTGGCCATGTTGCCCCTTCCCAGTTCGAATGTGATGAATCTGCTGATGGCACTTGACAATGACCCGCTCAGCATGCTAAACATGGCTACGGTGCTGCCCACCACGTTGTATACGCCGCAGTCAATGACCCCTAATGCACGCAGGACCACACGTGATGTGTAGAACGATACGAACATGGTGAACAATGTTCGCATATACAGCATCAAGGTGTTCTTTGCTATGCGTCGGGTATTGGCATCTGAGGTGGACATATGTGTAGAGAGGCTTACTAACTTATATCCAGAACTTGTCAGATTCTCTTTCGATATCGACATTATGGGCCGTAGTGCCCAGCATCTCATATATCTTTGATGCATAGAGCACATCGTGTATTCCGAGTCCTATGTTATAGCTTAATATACGCTCCTTATCTGATTCGCGTCCAGGTTTTCTTCCATCAATCACCTCTTGCAGCTCTGCAAATTGTCTGAACTGACTGAAATACCTGAATCCACATACATGAGCCGTATCATCGGCAAATACCTTGTCGAAGCACAGGTCACAGTTCTGAAATCCGCGGGTATGTACAGGCACCACCAGGCAGCCCTCTTTGTATAGGCTGTCGTCGTCACATAGTAGCCCTTGTGCCTCGGTGATGCAACTTACAATGACATCAGACTGCGCCACCAGCTCCTTCATGTCGTCACAGACTGAGAACGATACATTCGTATACTCCTTAAACCGTTCGATGAACAGCTCTGCCTGGTCTTTATAGCGCATCAGGATGACATGGTGCATCTCCTCAGGCTCTGCCTCAAGCAGGCACAGCATCGTGGCCCTACCTGTATTGCCCAGTCCTATAAGTCCATAGGTTCGTGTGTCAGTTTTCCTGAGCGTTTGTATGGCTAGTGTAGCCACCGCTCCGGTACGCATCGTGGTGATCCAGTCGGCATCCATCATAGCCATGAGCTCACCGCTTTGCGAATGATATAGCAGTATATCTCCGCCCAATGCCGGTATGGCACCTTTGATGCGGTGCACTATTTTTACTCCGAATCGGTTGTGTGGCTCAGGGAGCAGACAAGGCATCGTGTTGAAAAAGTCGTTTCCTTGCGGGTGAAGGCTGATTTTTGCCGGTAGCTGTGCTTTCTCCTTCAGTGCAAAACTCTCTTTCACCCACTCTACACAAAGGGCAGGCGAAATATTCAGGCTGCGTATCTGCTGCTGCGATATTATTTTCATCATACCAACTCTTTTAGTGCTTCTACGAAATAGGCATTGTCTGCTCGGTCACGGATGGCGATGCGTATGTACTGTTTGCCCGCGAAGGCCGACTTGGTACCACAGTCCTTGATCAGAATATTGTATCGTTTCAATAGCAGTTGGGTGAGTTCGGTAGCCGTATATGTATGGGTGACCTCGCAT
>JAFOYZ010000088.1 GCA_017424485.1 Bacteroidaceae bacterium | reverse complement strand
GTCTGCACGCCCATGGCACGGCGGAAGTCGCCGTTGGGGTCGAGCAACACCTCGTATTCCCATCCGTTGCCGTCGACGAGGGGCTTCACCTTATTGATGTTCTGTGCCTGGTCAATCGATACGCAGATGACCTTCACGCCCGTCTCGTCCTGCCAGTCGGCATACACCTCGTGGATGGCATTGAGCTCGCGGTTGCAAGGCTTGCACCATGTGGCGAAGAAACTGATGATGAAGGGCTTGCCGTCGTTGCTGAGTTTGGCGGTATTGATAGTCTTTCCCTTGAGGTCTTTGAGTTGCACCGAAGGGAGTTGGGCCTGTGCCACGATGCTCGTCATGAGCAACAGGGCGAGGAGGATGAGTTTGTTTGCTTTCATAATCGTTTGAATCTTTGCGACAAAAGTACAACATTTTTTTGAGAATCCTTGCAGGTTTGTAAGTTTTGAGCGTTTTTCGACTGATTTTGTGAAAGAATGATTATCTTTGTAACTTAAATTATTTAATGGATAAATAAGATTGAATATATGAAAAGATTGTTATTAGCAGTGATGCTATGTGTGGGTATGCTCAGCGTATGGGCTGTGCCAGCAAAGCGTATCAACATCGAGGTGAAGCAACCCGATGGTACGGTGTTGACATTGACCCAAGGTGGCGACGAGTTTTTTAGTTACCTACTGACCGAGGATGGTGTGATGGTGAAGCGTATGAATGATGCTTACTATTATGCCCTGCTTGTGGAAGATATAATCATGCCTTCTGCGCGTTTGGCTCATGCGTCGAGTGAACGTTCTGTAGAGGAGGCTCGTTTTGTGAAAGCATTGCCCAGTATGGAACAGATGCATCGTGCTATGATGCAGGATGAGGCGAGAGCACAGCGTGTGCGTGCGGCCCGTACTCCGCAAAAGGCGGCTGATGTACCAGCCCATGGCGAAGTGCATGTGCCTGTGTTGTTGGTGGAATACTCAGATGTGAAATTTGCTTTCTCTGATGCGAAGGAGGCCTTTGAAGGCCATATTAATGGCGACGATTACAAGGACGAGGGTGGCTATGGTAGCGTGAAGGAGTATTTCGAAGATCAGTCGGAAGGCAAGTTCATGCCCAAGTTTGAGATTATCGGCCCCGTGACCTTGAGCAACAAGATGGAGTATTATGGCGGCAACGATGAGAATGGTAATGACAAGAATGCCCGTAAGATGGTAGAAGAGGCGTGCCGACTAGCCAATGCGGAGGCCGACTTCTCAAAGTTTGACAACAATGGCGACGGATACGTCGATATCGTATATGTTATCTATGCCGGATATGGTGAGGCATCCAATGTGAATGAGTTGGAAAACACCATCTGGCCGCATCAGTGGCAGCTTGCTACTCCTCTGTCACTGGATGGAGTGCAGATAAGCAAGTATGCTTGTAATAATGCGTTGGATGGATGGCAAGGAAATAATATGGATGGTATCGGAACCTTCTGTCACGAGTTTTCGCATTGCTTGGGCCTACCGGATTTCTATCCTACCGACGGCTCCAATGGGTTTGGTATGGAGAGCTGGAGTCTTATGCACTATGGCAACTATAGCAATAACGGGCATACCCCTTGTGGATATACAGGCTATGAGAAGGATTTTCTCGGATGGAAAGAGTTGGTTGTCATCGATTCTTCTCAAGACGTGTCACTCAGAGCAATAAGCGAGGGTGGCAGTGCCTATAAGATTGTCAACGACCTCAATCCTGACGAGTATTATGTGGTGGAGAATCGTCAACGTACCAAGTGGGACGAGTATGTTCCTGCTGAGGGTATGTTGGTCATTCATGTAGATTATAAGGCTTCGGACTGGCAGAACAATATGGTGAACAATACACCATCGCACCAACGAATGACAATCATCCCTGCAGATAATAAGCTGACTAAGGAGACGCAGAGTGGTGACACCTATCCTGGCACATCGAAGAACACGGCCTTGACTTCGACTTCGACTCCTGCCGCAAAGGTGTATGTGGGCGAACTGATGGGTAAGGATATTACCGATATATCGATGAACAACAGGGTGGTGACCTTCTCGTTCATGAAGGGAGCATTGCCTGTTCCCGTACAGTATGAGGCAACTGATGTGACCTCTTCGGGTTTCACCATGTCGTGGAAGCAGGCCCCAGGTATCGAGGAGTATGAGGTGAGTCTTGCTGTGCTCGAAGAGAACCCCTATATGCTCGACGAGGATTTTGGCAAGTTTACAAAAGGTAGTAATGACCTGGGTAACTTGCTGGATACCTATACCAACTATAAAGGGTGGGTAGGCCGCAATATCTATGGATTGGATGGTGCGATTCGTATGGGAAAATCCTCAGAAGAGGGTATCTTGGTATCTCCCTACCTGCAGTGCGACTCATCGAAGTTTACTGTGCTCTTTACTATCAAGAAGAGCGAGAAGTCTGACAAAGAAGGCTTTATGGTTATGGGTGTTGGTGATGAAGCTTGGGGAAATAGCCTTTATGGCTTTGGCATACCGGTGGAGAATGAGGAATGGACAACCTACTTCGTGGTGATGGATACCATAGGCAAGAGCTCTTACTTGTACCTTGATACTCGTGACAACGATAAAACCGCAGGCAAGGAGTGCTTGCGCGTAGATATCGATGACATCTATCTCTTGGCAGGTGACTATTCCAAGGAACTTACTGGTGGTGGCGACAAGGCACCACGCAAGTTGCCCTTGGCAGCGCCTAAGCAATGCAGTGCCAAGACTATAGCACGTATGCCTGCCAAGGCACCAGCTGTGAAGGCCGATGATGAGGAGGCTGCAGGTGAGGAGAAACGCTACTATGCAACAACTATTTATACCGCACGTACGACCGATTTGAATTATCGTTTCGATAACCTTGATGGCGGTCTGTATCGCAGCTCGGTGCGTAGTGTGAGAGACAGTATCTATTCGCGCTATTCCAATACTGTTGATGTAGAGATTGTCGACAGTATGTTGCCACAGGTAGAGGTGAGTCTCGATATTGAGATCGACAATGATAGTGTAACCTTTATCGTTGATGACCCCGATATGGCCATCTTCTATACATTGGATGGCACCGTGCCTACGGGTTACGGGTTGCGTTACGAAGCTCCGTTCGAACTGAAGGAGAAGGCTACCATACGTCTTATGGGACGTAAGGAGGGCTATCGCCGTTCGGCCCTTTATAAATATGACAACTGGTTCGAGCAGGAGGGTGCCACCTATCGTATCGAGTCTACCATAGCACCGAAGGCTCATTTGTCAGACGCAATGGGAGGCAACGACGAGAAATCCTATGCAGGGCATTTCGTAGTGCCCGGTGAGGTGGTATACGACTCGGTGACCTATGTGGTGAGTGGTATCGATTCTTATGCTTTCTGCAATGCCGTATCGCTTCGCAGTGTTATTGTCGGTGGCGAGGCGCTGCATTCGGTGGGCGATGGCCTTTTCTTGGGCTGTAAGAACCTGAGTGCAGTGGTATGGGATGTTAATCTCCCCTTGGCGGCAAGTGCTTTTGACGCTTCGGGATACAACAACCTCTTGGTGTATTTGCCCGAGACAATGGACTTTGAGCATCCGCTTATAGAAAAGCAGAATATGACCTTGGTGAAGGGTGATGCTTGTGCCACCTTGGTTCTCAATGCCCAGTTCCCCTTCTATGCGCCCCGTACCTTCAATGCCGGGCAGGTGTCGTTCACACGATTCTTCTCACAGCAGACGGCCTTGGGCTCTTCTGCCGGTTGGGAAACGATAGCTCTGCCTTTCGATGTGCAGCACATCGAGCATAGCAGCAAGGGAGTCATCGCTCCGTTTGGTGTAGAGGCCGACAAGCATTTCTGGTTGGCCGAGCCCGATGGCGATGGATTTGCCTTGGCCGAAGGCATACGTGCCAATACCGCCTATATCATAGCCATGCCCAATCATAAGGACTATGGCGACAATGCTCTGAGTGGTCAGGTGACCTTCTCGGCCGATAATGCAGTGGTATATGCTACGGACGCTCTTTGCGCTGCCGAGGGTTGCGAGTACCGACTGATGCCCACTTACGACAAGCTCGAGGCTGATGAGGACATCTACGCTTTGAACATCGGTGTAAAGCATGACGGACTGGCTCCTGGTAGTGTGTTTGCTCCGGGAAAGTATGCCGTAAACCCCTTCTCGGCTTATCTTGCACCTGCTGAGAATGGACAGAAGGCTCCCATGTATCGCATTCAGATAAATAAGGAGATTGAGGATGCTCCGATGGAATTCTCTGTGATGGCAAAGGGCGGGGTGGTAATCGTCACGCTACCTGAGGCACGCGACATCGAGGTGTACGACATTGCAGGACGCTCGGTTTGCATCATAGAGGGCAAGGCTGGCGCGAACGAGATTACCCATCTGCAGACTGGCTTCTATCTGATAGAGAAAACAAAAGTGTATGTAAAACATTAATAAATGTATCTAGGTATGAAAAAAATGATATATATCTTTGCAATAGCGTCGCTCTTCTGCCTTGCCTCATGCGAGAAAGAGGTGGTGCCTGTATTGCAACCTATAGTTGTTGAAGAGCTCACTGCCGATGCTGTGGCTTGTAGCTGTGAGGTAATGGAAGGCTCCATCGAGCAGTGCGGCTTCTATTATGCTACATCAAAGAATAATGTGACCAACAAGAAGGGTAAGAAGGCTGATGCTACATTCTCCGGAAACACAATATCAGCTAAGATTGTAGATCTCTCCCCCAATACCACCTATTATATTATGGGATATGGAATGAATGAGAAGGGCGAAGGGGTGACCGAAGTAGTGCAGGTAAAGACAACCTCACTTGTCCCCGACATTGATGATAACCAATATCCTGGAAAAACGGAATAATAGCGCATTGTAACGAATGAAAGAATTTGTAATATCCCAATCCAAGACCGAGCGTGCCGTGCTCGTGGGTCTCATTACGCAGCAGCAGAACGAGCAGAAGACACGTGAGTACCTCGACGAACTCGCCTTCCTGGCCGAGACGGCTGGGGCCGAGGTGGTGAAGACCTTCACGCAGAAGCTCGACGGCCCCAGCTCGGTAACCTACGTGGGCAAGGGTAAACTGCAGGAGATACGCGAATACATCGAACTCTGTGCCGAGGAACCCGAGGAGGACGAGTTTGGCAACATCCCCGAATCGCAAGAGATCGGTATGGTCATCTTCGACGATGAGCTATCGGCCAAGCAGCTCCGCAATATCGAGGCCGAGCTCAAGGTCAAGATCCTCGACCGCACATCGCTCATCCTCGACATCTTCGCCATGCGTGCCCAGACGGCCAATGCCAAGACGCAGGTCGAGCTGGCCCAATACAAGTATATGCTCCCCCGACTCACCCGTCTGTGGACTCACCTTGAACGTCAGGGTGGTGGCTCCGGTGCTGGTGGCGGTAAGGGTTCGGTAGGTCTGCGCGGACCTGGTGAGACGCAGC
>JAFOYZ010000087.1 GCA_017424485.1 Bacteroidaceae bacterium | reverse complement strand
TATAGTGTCGGGGTTCCACCTCTTCCCATTCCGAACAGAGAAGTTAAGCCCGACCGCGCCGATGGTACTGCGCAAGTGGGAGAGTAGGTAGCCGCCGTTTTTCGAGAGAGGAGTTGTCCAGTGAGGATGACTCCTCTCTCTCTTTTTGTCAACAGTCAACAGTCAACGGACGATAGTCGACGGACAAAGTTTATTGTGAGCTTTATTGTATAATAGAAAGTGAGCAACATTTATTAATGTTGCTCACTGTGCATTAGGGCGTATAATGTATTGTTTTATGATTCTCTTACAAAGTCAAGCATTTCGAATATTTCTTCACGGCTTGCGGTTTTATTGATTCGTATTTCACCAATGTCGGCCAGCAATGTAAAGCGTATTTCATTCGCAATATTTTTTTTATCATGTTGCATCAGTTCGTAGAGTGCATCATAGTCATTACAAGTAAACTTGGGAGTACCATAGAGTTCCTTTATGTATGATAACGTCTGTCTGAGTTTATTGACGGGAAATTTTTCTTTTATGTGTGAGAGGTAGAGTTCTCCTATGAGTCCCCAAGCTACAGCATATCCATGCAGACAGGGTATGCCACGTCGCATTGATAGTGTTTCGTATGCATGTCCCAGTGTATGTCCCAGGTTGAGTGCTTTGCGTATGTTTTGCTCAGTAGGGTCTTGCTTAACTATCTCTTCCTTTGTGTGGATAGATTCCATGATAAGGCTTTGTAATCTTTCAAGATCTGGGCGGTTTTGGTCATATTGGAGTAGTCTAGCCCAATGCTCATCTGTACTGATAAGCCCATGTTTGATCATCTCGGCAAAACCAGATGCGATGTTGGCGACATCCAATGTATGTATGAATGCTGAGCTGATGATAACTGCATCTGCTGGATAAAAGGCCCCGATTTCGTTCTTTAGCGAATCTAGGTTTATACCCGTTTTTCCGCCTACCGACGCATCTACCATTGCCAATAATGTGGTAGGTATATTTATATAGCGTATTCCTCGTTTATATGTTGCTGCAGCAAATCCTCCGAGATCTGTGACCATTCCACCACCGAGGTTTATCATGAGTGAATGTCGTGTGGCATTGTTATAGGATAAATTTTTCCATACGTGGCATAGCGTATCGATATGTTTGTTTTCGTCGCCTGCAGGTATGGTGATGTGATGTGCACCACATGTGTACTGTGCTATAAGTGGATAGCATAGTTTGGCTGTATGTTCATCGGTAAGGACGAACAGCTGATCGTAACTTTTTTCTTTGAGCAGGTCGTTCAGTGTGTCACTCAGCTGATTGGTGCTTATAATGCGCTGGTAGGTCATCTTATTGAGTTATAATGTGCAAAATTAATTCATTTTTTTGCTTGTATGGTGTATACGTTACTTTTATTTATGATTTTAAACCTTTTTCTTCTGTCTGAGTCAGTTAAATGTTAACTTTGCGTCAAATTTCGAGAATATAATTAAAATAATATAAGGTATGAAGAAAGTTTTGCTCCTGTTTACCCTGGCTTTATGTAGCCTATATAGTGCCTTAGCACAAGATAGAAAGGTAAGCGTGGAGGGTAATGTTACTGATTATGAAACGTCCGAGGCTGTAGCGATGGCCACTGTGCAATTATTGACATTGCCAGATAGTAGTTTTCACAAGGGTACTACTACGGATAATAATGGCCATTTTGTGCTTGACGATCGTCTCAGTTTGGGTAGCTACTTGCTTAAGGTGTCGTTTGTAGGCTATGGTGATGAATATAAGACCTTCACCGTAAAGAATGACACTCGTCGTGTACGTTTTGATTCTATACGCCTTAAAACAGATGCTTTGCTGCTTAAAGAGGCTGTTATCGAGGCTCAGATGGCTCAAGTACAGGTCGTTGACGATACGGTCATGTTCAATGCTGATGCGTTTCGTGTGCCTGAGGGCTCTATGTTAGAAGAACTTATCCGTAAACTTCCTGGCTATGAGGTGGGCGATGATGGTACCGTCACCTATAATGGGCAGACTGTCAGCAAGATTTTGGTTGGAGGCAAGGAGTTCTTCTCCAATGACAAATCTATAACCATGAAGAATCTGCCAGCCAATATGGTCAAGAAGATCAAGAGCTACGAGAAGAAGAGCGACTTGGCCGAGGTTACAGGTATTGACGATGGTGAAGAGGAACTAGTGCTCGACCTTGTTGTTAAGGACGATGCCAAGAAGGGATGGTTCTCAAATATTGACTTAGGTTATGGTCGCCCGACGCAAGAGACAGCCTACGATATCAATAATCTGTATACCGTGAAGGGTAGTGTCAATCGCTTCAAGGATAATGAGTTCTATTCTGTGATTCTCTCAACGAATAATGTCAATGACAACGGCTTCCCAGGTGGCGGTGGCCGTGGCGGCCGTGGTGGTGGTAATGGAATGAATAAGAACTCTACGGGTGGATTCACCATGGCTCGTAATTTTGGTGAAGAAGTCAATAAGAATAAGTATCGCTATGCCTTGGGAGGTAATGTCCGTTTCTCTCACCGTGACTCCGATTCACAGAGTCAGACAGCTTCAGAGACCTTCTTGACGCAAGGCAGTAACAATTCATTCTCTAACAGCACAAGCCGCTCGCTCAGTAACAATGTGAGTGTTAATGCAGACTTGCGTTTTGAGTGGAATCCTGACACGATGACCAATATCGTTTTCCGTCCCGGTGTGTCTCATTCGTCATCTGGCAATTCTTCTGAGAATCTTTCGGCTACCTTTAATGAGGATCCTTATGCAGTGCTTGATGAGCACTATGCTGATGAGGGTTATGAGCCTTTGGATTCAGCGTGGACTGATGATAGCCGTATCAACTTCAGCAGTCGCCAGTCAGCTGGTGGTAGTGAGAATACCTCTGTAAATGGCAATCTCCAGTTTAATCGTCGCTTTGGTAATAGAGGTCGTAACTTCACTTTGCGTATCGCTGGTGGATACAACACGAGTGAGAGCTATTCTAATTCTACCTCGTTTACTCGCTTCTATCAGCGTAATGATAGCACCTCTACGATCAATCGATACAATACCACTCCATCGAAGAGTTATAATTACAATGCGCGTGCTATGTGGAGCGAACCTCTATGGGATGCTACATTCTTGCAGTTGAGCTATCAGTTTGACTATCGCTACAATGATAGCAAGCGTTCAACCTTTGATTTGCCCGACTATTTAGACGAGTGGCAACTTCCCAACTGGATTCTCCCAGATGATTACGAGCGTTATTTGAGTGAGGAGCTCAGCCGTTTTGCTACCTATGAGAATTTTGACCACGACATCACGGCTCAGCTGCGTCTTATCCGTGAGAAATACAACATGAATGTAGGTCTTACCCTTTTGCCGCAGCGTAGCAAGATGAATTATCAGTACATGGGTCACGATATAGATACTGTACGTACCGTCTTCAATTTCACCCCCACGATGAATTTCCGTTATCGTTGGACGAAGCAGCGCAACCTCCAGATCAACTATCGTGGTCGTAGCAGTCAGCCCTCTATGACCGACCTTCTTCCTATTACCGATGACAGCAATCCGCTGAATATCACCATGGGTAATCCTGGGTTGAAGCCTACTTTCAACAATAACCTTAGTGTAAACTTCCGTGACTTCAATGTAGAACGTTTGCAGAATATCTCAGCAAATGTCGGAATGGGAAGTACGCTCAATAGCATTGTCAATAAGATCACTTATAATGAGGAGACGGGTGGACGCATCTCACAACCTACCAACCTTGATGGATGGTGGAGCAACTGGAATGCCAATGCTGGCATAGCCTACAATACTGCTCTTCCCAATCAGAAGTATAAGGTGAGCTCATCGACCAATGCTCGCTATAGCTATCAGGAGGGATATGTGCGTACAGCAAACACCTCGGGTGAGTTTCCCCTTGCAGCTACACGTTCGGTCAATCTGTCTGAGCGCCTTACAGGAACGTATCAGAATGATTGGTTAGAGGTGACGCTGCATGGTTCGCTCAACTACAGCCGTGCTCGCAACAACCTGCAGCCTACGGCTAATCGAGATACTTATATCTTCTCGTATGGCCCTTCTACCAATATGAACTTGCCTTGGTGGAATATCAGGCTCTCTTCTGATATCAGCATGAACAGCCGTCGTGGTTTCAGTGATCCGGAGTTCAATACCAACGAACTTATCTGGAATGCTCAGATTTCAAAGAGTTTCCTGCCTATGAATGCCGCTACCGTGAGCGTGCAGTTCTACGATATCCTTGGTCAGCAGAGCAATGTGAGTCGTGTTATCAATGCCACCATGCGCAGCGATACGCAGTACAATACGGTGAACAGCTATTTCATGGTGCACTTCATTTATCGTCTTAACCTCTTCGGTGACAAGGAGTCACGCAGCGAGATGCGTAGCCGTATGTCTGAGCGTGGTGGCCGTCCAGAACTGCCTATGGGCGGCGGTGGTCTTCCCATGCGTGGTGGTTTTGGTGGCCCTGGCGGTGGCTTTGGCGGCCCCGGAGGCGGATTTGGCCCTATGTAGTCGAAAAAAATAGGAACTTTGTTTGATTTCTTTGTCAAAAATGCTTGCAATGTTTTGATTTTTATTATATTTGCATCCGTAAATCAATTTTAATCTAAGAGAATATGAAAGAACTCGTTGAAAAAATTCAGGAAAAGTATGCTGCTTTCGCTTCAGATGCAGCTCTCCAAGTAGAAAAGGGTAATAAGGCTGCTGGTACTCGTGCTCGTAAGGCTTCTCTCGAAATCGAGAAGTTGATGAAGGAGTTCCGTAAGGCTTCTCTCGAGGCAGCGAAGTAATATCTCTCCTGCTTGAAGCATATAAGCCATCAACACTCAGTGTTGGTGGCTTATTTTATTATCCATACAGATGCTTAATATGCTATAATTTTCGTGCGATATTCTTAATATTTTTGTTTTTATACACGATAAGTGCGATAGAATAATTAACTTTGGTGCAAGAAAAGAATAGGTATGTTATTACAAATAGCTGCTTCAGGGACTATTGCCCATATATTAGAAATGCTCTTTCTGATCGTTTGGGTAGGTACTATTTTTGTGGTTATTACAGAGAACCGCAATCCTGTCAAGACTTTGGCATGGGTTATGGTCTTGGTGTTTCTGCCTATTATAGGTTTCGTGCTATACATCCTTTTTGGGTTAGACATGCGTAAAGAGAGGATTATCGGTCGCCGAAGCCTCTCTCGATTGATGAAGGAGCCGTTGCTCAACTATAAGGATTATGTAGCTCCCAATCCCCCGGCCACCTATGAGAAGCTGACACGTATGATGCGTCACTCCAGTCAGGCCTATCTGTTGGCCGGCAATAGGGTCACCCCCTTCACTGAGTTTCCCGCCATGTTCTACGACATGCTACGTGCTATCCATACGGCTCAGCATCATATACACGTTCAGTTTTATATCTTTATGGACGATGCTGTAGGTCGTCTATTGCGCGATGCACTCATCGACAAGGTACGCCAGGGCATTAAGGTCAGGCTCCTCTACGACGATGTTGGTTCGTGGAAGGTGAAGAACCGTTTCTTCCGCGACATGATGCGTGAGGGTATTGAGGTATATCCGTTTGGTGAAGTTAAGTTTGCAGCCCTCACCAAGCGCATCAACTATCGCAACCATCGCAAGCTGGTGATTATCGATGGCAAACTCGGGTATATTGGCGGCATGAATATTGCTGAACGTTATTATAAGGGGCTCTCGTGGGGCAGATGGCGCGATACTCATATCCGTATTGAGGGAATGGCTGTCAACGCTTTGCAAACCTCCTTTTTCGTCGACTGGTACTATGCATCGCGCATCCTGGTAAGTAAGTCAGAGTATTTCCCCAAGGTAGAGCGCCAGGGCGACACCGACATGCAGATTATCACCTCATACCCTATGGGCGAGTGGAAGAGCATTATGCAGGGGCTGCTTCAGGTTATCAGTCAGAGTAGGCGCTACCTATATATTCAGACTCCCTATTTCTTGCCTACCGAACCTATTTTGATGGCTCTGCGCAATGCCGCATTGGCAGGTGTCGATGTGCGGCTCATGGTGCCCCGGCGTGGCGACAGCTTGTTGGCCGATCTCGCTTCTCACTCCTATTTTAAGGAAGTGATGACCGCCGGTGTCAAGATCTATCAATATGATGCGGGTTACCTGCATGCTAAGATGGTGCTCTCCGATGACAATTTTGTGACTATTGGGTCCACCAACATCGATTTTCGCAGTTTCGAGCAGAACTTTGAGATCAACGCATTCGTCTACGACCCCGAGGTGGTAGAGACCATGAAGCATATTTTTCTTGCCGACCAGCAATCCTCTACGCGTGTTCTCCCTGCCGATTGGCAAGGCAGACCTTTGTGGAGGCGCTGTCTCGAGTCGCTAGTGCGTCTGTTATCACCTTTGTTGTAAAAATATTCAAGCAAGCTTGATATTTCTCGCTCGTTTATTCGCTTTCTTAATGGCTTCGCCAAGAAGATACTTGCACTCGCTTTAAAAAATATTTAAGCAAGCTTAATATTTCTCGCTCGTTTATTCG
>JAFOYZ010000086.1 GCA_017424485.1 Bacteroidaceae bacterium | reverse complement strand
TGCGCAAATACGGCGGCCGAACAGGCGTAGGTGAGCACCTTGTGGTCGGAGAACAGACGGAATAGGGCAAACCAGTACTTGCAGTGCCATAGCCCGTCGCAGATGAGTATGCCGATGGCACTTTTCAGCTTGTTCAAATCATAGATGTCACGAATGACGAGCGCGTCATAGTCTGTCTTCTCATAGCTCACCGGCACACCCACCTTACGCGGTAAAGCCTGAGTCGCGTCGCGTGCATGTATGAGCATATTGATCTGGCGACCACGGCTCTCGTTGATGGCCAGTTGTGATTGCAGCTCTGTACGCAGGTCGGCAATCTCCTCCTTATACAGGTCGCGCTGCTCCTCGGCTGCGCGGCCGATATTATTGCGGGTAACAGGGCCGACCACCGCCGTCTGTTCCGACTCATCGTGAAGATGCAGCAAGAGGGGCGCATCCAGTTCACTCAAATGATATGGGAGGGCGACGTCCGCTGGATACACATCTCCTACGTCCCCGGCGACCTACGCTGTCAGGTGATAGGTTTATAGGTAAATAGCTATAATATTGTCCAAAAAAGGTTGAATAATTTGCGCCGTCGGCGAACTATCGCTACATTTGCATTGCGATAATTCATAACTTATTAATCTAAAATCATAGACCAATGGACAAACCTTATGTAGTAGGAATGGATATCGGCGGAACAAACTCCGTTTTCGGTATCGTGGACGCTCGTGGCAATATCCTCAGCGTAGACTCAATCAAGACTCAAGCATACAAAGAGATAGCTGACTATGTCAATGCAGTGGCTGAGAAATTGATTCCCATGATTAATGAAGTTGGGGGGAAAGATAAAATCAAAGGTATGGGTATAGGTGCTCCTAATGGCAATTACTATACTGGTAATATCGAGTTTGCTCCTAATTTGCCATGGAAAGGTGTGATAAAGCTCTCTCAACTCTTTCAAGATGCTATCGGAGTACCTGTGACTGTAACCAATGATGCTAATGCGGCCGCTATAGGTGAGATGACTTATGGTGCTGCCCGTGGTATGAAAAACTTTATCGAGATCACTCTGGGAACGGGTGTGGGTAGCGGTATCGTTATTAACGGCCAGCTTGTATACGGTCACGATGGCTTTGCGGGCGAGTTAGGACACGTTATCTCGCGTCGTCACAATGGCCGTCAGTGTGGCTGTGGACGTTGCGGATGCCTTGAGACCTATTGTTCGGCAACAGGTGTGGCTCGCACGGCTAAGGAGAAGATTGACTGCACCTCTGAGCCTAGTCTCCTGCGCGATATCGAGGGAGAGATTACCTCTAAGGATGTGTATGATGCGGCCATTCGTGGCGATAAGCTCGCTCAAGAGGTGTTTACCTTCACCGGTACCATTCTTGGTGAGGCTTTGGCCGACTTTATTGCCTTCAGTGCTCCCGAGGCTATTGTCTTGTTTGGTGGACTTACCAAGGCTGGAGAACTCATTATGAAGCCCACCTTGGACGCGATGGAGGCCAATGTGCTCAATATCTGGAAGGGCAAGACCAAACTGCTTGTGTCTGAACTCAAAGATTCTGATGCAGCCGTGCTGGGTGCCAGTGCCTTGGCTTGGGAATAACCTCTCGTCAATAGGACAAAAAAAGAAAAGCGTCTGCCGTAGCAGACGCTTTCTTGTTATTTTTGTATTCCGTTCAATATTAGAAGCAGAACTTAACGCCCAAACCGAAGTTGACAAGATTGCCAGCTACATTGGGGAGTACATTGATACCGGGACGATAGTCGAGTGAGAATGCGATAGGTACGCTAGGAATCTTATACTCAAGACCTACAACACCTTCTGCACCAAGAGCGAAAGCGCTGCCATCTACAGTATCCCACAAGCCGAGGTACGGACCTGCACCATAGTACAAGCTGAAGCCATCAGCAATAACGGGAGTCTGCCACAAGTATACTCCATCAACACAGAGGTTGTTGTTCCAGTTCCATGAAGCACCAAACTCAAGAGCTGTGCCGCCATTGTTCTTCTTTACAGTCAAGCCACTGAAACCGCCAGCGCGTACACCAATAGCCCAATTATAGTCCTGAGCACTCACTGTCAAAGTTGCAACCAAAAGGGCTGCCATCATTAAAAACTTTTTCATAATCTTGATTTTTTTTAATTAATATCACCGCAAAGTTAATATATATTTTTGATAAACAAGCGGGTTGCTCTATTTTTTTAGGGTCTTGTGATTATTTGAACTCTTGTATCACCTGCTCCATCTTTTCGCGTATGCGATCGTTGCACAAGTTGCCTATACTGCCTTCGTGGGTGTGGTGCACCTCTCGCGTAGGCTTATAGGTGTGGTTCTGTACCTGTATACCCACTTGGCGGTATGCCTCACGGAAGGGTACACCCTGTAGTGCCAGTCGGTTGACATCCTCTACAGTAAACAGATAGTCATACTTGGGGTCGCTGAGGATATCTTGATTGATGCGGATGTGCTGTAGCATCATGTCGCACATGGTAAGGCACGATTTTATCTCCTCGATGGCGGGGAACATTATATCTTTCAGTAGTTGGAAATCGCGCTGGTAACCTACGGGCAGGTTGGTAGTCATCATGGCCACCTCGCTGGCGACACTCTGCAGACGATTACATTTGGCACGCATAATCTCAAATACGTCTGGGTTTTTCTTGTGCGGCATGATGCTGCTGCCAGTGGTATACTCGTCGGGGAAGCTGATAAAACCGAAGTTCTGGTTGATGAAGAGGCATACGTCCATGGCAAAGCGGCCGAGAGTAGAGGCTACAGCACCGATGGCATAGGCGGTGGCGCGCTCGGTCTTTCCACGACTCATCTGGGCTGCTACGACATTGTAATGCATAGTCTCAAAGTTGAGCAACTCGGTGGTCATCGTACGGTTTAGGGGGAACGATGAACCATAACCAGCTGCCGATCCTAAGGGATTCTGATTGGCTATCTTATATGCTGCAGCTACCAATCGCAAGTCGTCGACCAAGGTTTCGGCATAAGCGCCAAACCATAAGCCGAACGATGAGGGCATGGCTATCTGCAGATGAGTGTAGCCAGGCATAAGTACATCTCTGTACTGCTCGCTCAAGACCTGTAGGCGGTCGAAGAGGTGTACTACTTCATCGGCAATCAGCTTGATCTCTTCACGGAAGTATAGCTTAAGGTCTACCAATACCTGATCATTACGTGAACGGCCCGAGTGTATCTTTTTCCCCACATCGCCCAAGCGCTGGGTGAGCAGCAACTCTACCTGTGAGTGTACGTCTTCTATGCCTTCCTCGATGACAAAATTGCCATCAAGAATCTCGGCGCGAATCTCTTCTAGCGCGGCCAACAGCACAGGAAGTTCCTCCTTCTCGATGAGCCCTATGCTTTCAAGCATGCGTATATGGGCCATCGAACCCTCTACATCGTAGCGTGCCAGTTGCAGGTCCAGTTCGCGGTCACGGCCCACGGTGAAGGTTTCTATCATTTTGTCGGGCTCGAAGCCCTTGTCCCAAAGTTTCATATTATATTTTAGTTTTATTGATTACAATCTTTTTTCTTTCTCAACTCTCAACTCTCTTAAGAAGTCGATATACACCTTGATGCCCTCCACAATCTCGTCCTCCATGACATACTCGTCGGCTCCGTGCGAGCGGGCCGATTGGCCTACGCCCATCTTCAGTGAGGGAATGCCGTGCATGAGCGCCATGTCCGATGTGGTAGGCGATACGAAGGTCTCCCGCCCGATGGCTGTGGCCGCCTTCACCAAGGGATGCTCGGCATAGATGGCCGAGGCGTGTACGCGTGTGCTGCGCTCCTTAGCGTCGGCCTCCAAAATATCTTGTACTATCTTCACCGTCTCCTCATTGGTGTAGGCATCGGTGGTGCGTATATCGATGACAAACTTGCACTCGTCGGGCACTACATTGTGTTGTGTGCCTGCGCTGATCTGTGTTACTGTCATCTTGATATCTCCCAAAAGCGGTGAGGTGCGTTCGAAACTGTAGTTGCGTATGCGCTCGATGTCCTCCATGGCCTTGTACAGCGCATTCACTCCCTCGTTGCGTGCGGCATGCCCGCGCACGCCGTGTGCCGTGCAGTCCATCACCACCAGTCCGCGCTCACCCACAGCCGCCTGCATCCCCGTAGGCTCTCCCACGAGCGCCATGTCGATATGCCCCAGTACGGGCAATAGGGCACGCATGCCGTGCTCTCCCATCACCTCTTCCTCGGCACTGATGGCCAGCAGCATGTTGTAGGGCAGAGGTTCCATCTCGAGGTAGCGGTATGCCGCGATGAGGCTCACTACCGAGGCTCCGGCATCATTGCTTCCGAGCCCATAGATGCGTCCCTCCTCATGGGTGGGTGCGTAGGGGTCGCGCGTATACGATGCCGAGGGGCGCACCGTGTCGTGGTGCGAGTTCATCAGCAGTGTGGGGCGTGTGTCGTCCCACAGCGGTGTGCGCACAAATACATTATTATGTATACGCTCCACCTTGCCCCTGACGCGTGCCTTGAGGAACGCCTCTATGATGTCTGCCGTGATCGCCTCGTCGCGCGAGGTGGAGGGCGTAGCTATCAGTTGGTCGAGTAGAGCGATAGACTCTTGGGTGAGTTGCTGTATCATATGAATGTCTATTCTCTTTTTTACTCCACGATGCGTGTCTCTAGTGTGTTGTCGAGGTTGTCGGCATGCTTGATGACTACGCACTGTACACCGCCGTCGATGGCGCGGAAAGCTCCTTCAATCTTGGGCAGCATGCCTTTGTTGACGGTGCCGTCGGCGCGCAGGGTGGTGAAGCTGTCTCGGGTGATGGTGGGAATCACGCTGAGGTCGTCGTCCACATCGGTGAGCACACCGTTCTTCTCGAGGCAAAAGATGAGGCTCGTGGGCTGTATCTGCGAGGCGGCTACGGCTACGGCCGAGGCTACGCTGTCGGCATTGCTGTTGAGCAGTGAGCCCTGCTCGTCGTGAGTGATGGCGCAGAAGACGGGCACGATGCCTTGCTCTACGAGTGAGGCGAGGAAGGGTACGTTCATGCGCTCGGGTACGATGTCGCCCACATAGCCATAGTCGATGGGCTTGGGGGCACGGCGCACGGCGGGGATGACGTTGGCGTCGGCACCGGAGAGGCCTATGGCCTTGCATCCGAGGGCGCCGAGGCGGGCCACAATCTGCTTGTTGACCAAGCCAGCGTATACCATGGTGACGACGTCAAGCGTGGCGCGGTCGGTCACGCGGCGTCCGTCAATCATCTGTGTCTCTATACC
>JAFOYZ010000011.1 GCA_017424485.1 Bacteroidaceae bacterium | reverse complement strand
CTCCGAGCGGTCTACCCAGCGGTCGATGATGTGTACGTGTCCGTGCAGCGTGTCGGGCAGTGTGTGATGACGCCATTCGGTGCGTTTGATGTTGCCGTTCTCCATTACCACAAAGGTGTAGGGAGCCGAAGGCTTGTAGTCGCCCTCTACTGTGATAAACCAGCGTCCCTCGCCATCGGTGTGCATGGGGAGTGTGGGCACGCTGTGTACGTTAGCTACAGGGGAGAATGCCAGATGCAGGCTTTCGCCCCATTGGGTGTTGTAGTGGAGTGTGATTGTGAGTTTCATTGCGTTATAATTTTATTTTTTCTTTTTTAGGTTTCGATTCGTTGTGTAGTCGGTCGAGCGCGGTCACTACGTAGGTGTACTTCGTCAGGCCTCCTTCGTAGGTGAGGGGGAAGAAGGGCTGTGTGGTGAAGCCTATGATCTTGGTGGCATCGTCGATGCTTATCTTCTCACCCTTGGCGAAGCGGTATACGACGTACTTCGTGGGGCGGTTCATCTCGTCCTTATACTTGGGGGCGGTCCAGCAGAGTATGGGGCCATCGTCGGTCCAGATGACGGTGAGCTTCTTTACGTGGCGTGGTGCCTTGCTGTCGATGAAGGGGTACTGGGGTTGTAGGGCCAGCCAGCGGTGATACTCCTCGGTGAGTGCGGTGGCATAGCCGCCTGCATTCTCGGCTACTGCCGATGCTGGCCATTGGCAGCTGCCGCCTATGCTGGCATGGCTGCGCTGGAGGGCCATCTTGCGGGCCTGCTGGTGCTGGGTGGGGGATGTGGCGTCGGCTGCCTTGACGGTGCGCATGACGTCTTGTCCGATGAAGAGGGGACGCCCGCTGGCATGCTGGGCCCACCAGGCTACCAGTGTCTCATAGTCGGCAGCCTTGTGCCCGATCTCCCAATAGATCTGCGGTATGGTGTAGTCGACCCATCCACGCTCGATCCATAGGAGGATGTCGGCATACAGATCATCGTAGTTTTGTAACCCATTGGTGAGGCTGCCCTGGGGGTGGCTGCTCTGGTTGCGGTAGATGCCGAAGGGCGATATGCCGAACTTGACCCAGGGCTTCACGCTGCGTATGGTGTGGTGTAGCTGCTCGATGAGGAGGCTTACATGGTGGCGGCGCCAGTCGCCCTTGTCGGTGAAGCCGAGGGGGGAGGCACGGAACGAGGCCTCGTCGTCAAACTCGACGCCCGGCACGGGGTAGGGGTAGAAGTAGTCGTCGATGTGGAGGCCGTCTACATCGTAGCGCTTCACGATGTCTGTCACGATGGTGCATATGTAGTCGCGGTTTTCCTGCAGGGCGGGGTTGAAGATGAGCATCCCGTCGTAGTGGACGAAGCGCTCGGGGTCTTTCTTGTAGGGGTGCTTGATGCCCAGGCTCTGGGTTCCCTTGGTCTTGGCACGGTAGGGGTTGATCCATGCGTGTAGCTCCATGCCGCGGCTGTGGCATTGGTCGATCATCCACTGCAGGGGGTCCCAGTAGGGCTCGGGCGCTACGCCCTGCTCGCCAGTGAGGTAGCGGCTCCAGGGCTCGTAGTAGGAGAGGTACAGGGCATCGGCCTCGGGGCGCACCTGGAAGATGATGGCATTGATACCGGCACGCTGGAGCGCATCGAGCTGTGTGGTGAGGGTGCTCTGCATCTGGGCAGGAGTCATCCCGATAAACTGCCCGTTGACGGCCTGTATCCACGCACCGCGAAACTCACGCTTGAGAGGCTCAGCGGCTTTGATGCTATGGATGCATAGGCAGAATGCCAGCAGCAGAAAAGAAAAGTATCGTTTCATTTTTGTATAATTCTAAAAAAACGATGCGAAGATACATAAAATAGATACATTGTACAAGAAAAAAACGTATCTTTGGCAATCCAAAACAATCGGGAACGACAATGAGCGAAGAGAAATATATCAAGGTGAAGGGCGCACGCGTCAATAATCTGAAGAACGTGGAGGTCAATATCCCACGTAACAAGTTGGTGGTGGTGACCGGACTGTCTGGCTCGGGTAAGTCCTCATTGGCCTTTGATACCCTGTATGCCGAGGGGCAGCGCCGCTATGTGGAGAGCCTGTCGGCCTATGCCCGCCAGTTCTTAGGACGCATGAAGAAGCCCGAGTGTGACTTCATAAAGGGACTGCCGCCAGCCATCGCCATAGAGCAGAAGGTGAGCAGCCGCAATCCCCGCTCTACCGTAGGCACATCGACCGAGATATATGAGTATCTGCGTCTGCTGTTTGCCCGAGTGGGCAAGACCTATTCGCCCGTGACGGGACAGCTGGTGAAGAAGCACGACACCGAGGATATCGTAGCATGTATGCGCTCATACACCCCGGGCACACGATTCACCGTATTGGCTCCGCTCGTAGTGCGTGATGGACGTACCCTGCAGGAGCAACTCACCGTGGCCATGCAACAGGGATTTGCCAGGGTGGAGGTGAATGGCGAGGTGATGCGTATCGAGGAGGTGCTTGAGAAGGTCACATCCGCTGACTCAGAATTCATAATTCATAATTCAGAATTAAAGATTGTTATCGACCGCCTCTCTGTAGATGACAGCAAGGAGACACTGAGCCGCCTTATCGATAGTACGGAGACGGCCTTCTATGAAGGTGGTGGCACGTGTATGCTGCGCTTCTACCCAGCGGGCATCGTGCATACGTTCAGCAAGCAGTTTGAGGCCGACGGCATCGCTTTTGAGGAGCCGAGCGAACAGCTCTTCTCCTTCAACTCGCCCGTAGGTGCCTGCCCTGAGTGTGGAGGCTTCGGGCGTGTCATCGGTATAGACGAGCAACTCGTAGTGCCCAATACGGCACTGAGCGTATATGACGGATGTGTGGTGTGCTGGCGAGGTGAGAAGATGAGCGCCTGGCGCGACGAGTTTATCCACTATGCCACACGTGACAACTTCCCTATCTTTGCACCCTACTACGA
This sequence comes from Bacteroidaceae bacterium, assembly GCA_017424485.1. Lineage (GTDB taxonomy): Bacteria > Bacteroidota > Bacteroidia > Bacteroidales > Bacteroidaceae > UBA1189. Next base: position 5,966 of record JAFOYZ010000011.1, on the reverse strand, counting down.
ACTCACCCAAGCACAGAAAGACTACCTATGGCACGGACCACGTACGAAGCCGTGCATAGACTCGTTCTTCAAGATGCTCGAGGAAAATCAGTATAAGATACAGTACCGTGTGATGCTGGCACGCTATAGGGGCAAGACGGTATGCCCCACCTGCCACGGATCGCGACTGAAAAAAGAGGCTACCTATGTGAAGATTGGTGGACGCAACATCTGCGAACTGGTAGAGATGCCCGTGACCGAGCTGCACCGATTCTTTGCCCAGCTTACTCTTAGTGAACATGATGCCGCCATCGCCAAGCGCCTGCTCATAGAAATCAACAGCCGCCTGCAGTTCTTGCTCGACGTGGGGCTGGGATATCTCACGCTGAACCGACTGAGCAATACGCTCTCGGGCGGAGAGAGCCAGCGTATCAACCTCGTCACCTCACTGGGAAGTCCGCTCGTAGGCTCGCTATACATACTCGACGAACCCTCAATTGGCCTACATAGCCGCGATACAGACAAACTCATCTGTGTGCTGCGCCAGCTGCAGCAGGCAGGCAATACGGTGATAGTGGTAGAGCATGATGAGGACATCATCCGTATGGCAGACTATATCATCGATGTGGGACCCCATGCCGGACGACTCGGTGGAGAAATTGTCTATCAGGGCGACATGCACGACCTGAAGCCTGGCACCGAGAGCCATACCGTACGTTATCTGCTAGGCGAGGAGACCATTGCCGTGCCGCAAAGCCGACGCCCGTGGAACAACTATATAGAGATACGCGGCGCCCGACATCACAACCTCAAAGGGGTGGATGTGAAGTTTCCCCTCAATGTGATGACTGTGGTTACCGGCGTCAGTGGCAGCGGTAAGAGCTCGCTCGTGAGAGATATCCTCTATCAGGCCCTCGCCCGAGAATATAGCGAGGGCACAGAGCGCCCAGGCGAACATCTGGAACTGAAGGGCGATATACGTATGCTGCGTGCTGTGGAGTTTGTAGACCAGAATCCCATAGGCAAGTCGTCGCGCTCGAACCCCGTCACATACCTCAAAGCCTACGACGAGATACGCAAACTCTTTGCCGAGCAACCCCTGGCCAAGCAGATGGGATACACCGCAGGATTCTTCTCATTCAACAGCGAAGGTGGCCGATGCGAGGAGTGTAAGGGCGAGGGAACCATCACGGTAGAGATGCAGTTTATGGCCGACCTGGTGCTGGAGTGTGAGGCATGCCATGGCAAGCGCTTCAAGAGCGATACACTGCTCGTGACCTATCATGACAAGAACATACACGACGTGCTGGAGATGACCGTCAACCAAGCCGTAGAGTTCTTCACCGAACACGGAGCCAAGAAGGTGGTGCGCAGACTCAAACCCCTGCAAGACGTAGGACTAGGATATGTGAAGCTGGGGCAGAGCTCGTCGACCCTCTCGGGCGGCGAAAACCAGCGTGTGAAACTCGCCTACTACCTCAGCCTGGAAAAGTCGGAGCCTACGATGTTTATCTTCGATGAACCTACTACGGGACTCCACTTCCACGATATCAAGAAGTTGCTTGCACCGTTCGATGCACTCATCTCGCGCGGACACACCATCCTCATCATCGAACACAACATGGAGGTCATCAAGTGTGCCGACCATATCATCGATATCGGTCCCGAAGGAGGAGACCGCGGTGGACAGCTCGTCGCTTGGGGCACACCCGAGGAGGTGGCTCTGTGTGACGCATCCCATACGGGACAGTTCTTGAAAGAAAAACTGAATCTTATAAAGGAATAATACAACGAATCAGATATGCCACTTACATTACCCGATAGATTACCAGCCATAGACCTACTGAAGCAGGAGAATATCTTTGTGATGGACAATACAAGGGCCACATCGCAAGATATACGTCCGCTACGTATAGCTGTACTCAACCTCATGCCGCTGAAGATTACTACCGAGACAGACCTCATACGACTGCTCTCAAACTCGCCCTTGCAGATTGAACTCAGCTTCATGAAGGTGAAGAGCCATACATCAAAGAATACACCAGTGGAGCATATGAAGGCCTTCTATACCGACTTTGAAGACATGCGCGACCAGAAGTACGACGGATTCATCATCACAGGAGCACCCGTAGAACATATGGATTTTGAGCAGGTAAGCTACTGGGAAGAGATGACCGAAATATTCGACTGGGCAAGGCATCACGTAACCTCAACCTTATATATATGCTGGGCTGCTCAAGCCGGACTGTATCATTATTACGGCATACCCAAGTATCCACTGGAAAAGAAGATGTTCGGCATATTCAAACATCGCGTGAGCAAGCCCGAACTGCCCATATTCAGAGGATTCGACGATGAGTTCTCTATCCCTCACAGTAGACACACCGAGGTGCGCCGCGAGGATATAGTACGTAATCCCAACCTCGATATCCTGGCCGAGAGCAACGAGAGCGGTGTGTATATGGTGATGGCGCGGGGCGGACGCGAGATATTCCTTACCGGACACTCAGAATATTCGCCCCTCACGCTCGACACCGAGTATAAGCGCGATCTCGCCAAAGGACTGCCCATAGAGATGCCCAAGCACTATTACCGAAACGATGACCCCTCGCAACCTCCTTTGGTGACATGGAGAGGACATGCCAATCTGCTCTTTAATAATTGGCTCAACTACTACGTATATCAGGCTACGCCATATAGACTCGAAGATATCAAATGAGTACATCCATCGAACTCCTCGCTCCTGCCAAGAACCTCGAGTGTGGTATCGAGGCTATTCGTCATGGTGCCGACGCCGTATACATAGGTGCCCCAAAATACGGAGCCAGAGCTGCTGCGGGCAACTCTCTGGATGACCTGCGTCAGTTGGCAGAGTATGCACATCTCTTTGGAGCCAAGGTATATGTGACGCTCAATACCATCATCTATGATGACGAACTAGCCGAGGTGGAACAACTCGTATGGCAGCTATATAGGATAGGCATCGATGCCCTCATCGTACAGGATATGGCTCTGCTCACCATGAAATTACCCCCTATACAGCTCCATGCCAGTACGCAGACTGACAACCGGACGAAAGAGAAGGTGCAATTTCTCCATTCAGTGGGATTCTCACAAGTGGTGCTGGCTCGCGAACTATCACTCAAGGAGATTGAGGAGATACATCGTGCCTGCCCTGTACCATTGGAGGCCTTCGTGCATGGAGCACTCTGCGTGAGCTATAGCGGACAGTGCTATGCCTCACAAGCTTGCTTCGGACGTAGTGCCAATAGGGGAGAGTGTGCTCAGTTTTGTAGACTCCCCTTCGACCTTGTCGATGCAGATGGACGCATCATCGAACACAATAGGCACCTGCTATCACTGAAAGACATGAACCGTAGTGCACACCTGGAGGCAATGATGGATGCAGGCATCCGCTCGTTCAAGATAGAGGGCCGACTGAAGGATGTGTCGTACGTCAAGAATGTCACGGCATACTACCGTCAAGCCATTGATGCCATCTTGGACCGCCGTCCTGAGTACAAGCGTGCCTCACAAGGAGTGAGCACGTACACCTTTACCCCACAACTGGACAAGAGCTTCAATCGCGGCTTTACCGACTATTTTCTTACTGGCCGTCGTTCTGAGGTCTACTCATTTGCCACCCCAAAGGCCGTAGGCGAACCGGTAGGGCATGTCAAGACTTTAGGGCGAGGCTATATCGCTGTATCGTCGGCTACGACATTCCATAATGGCGACGGACTTTGCTTTATCGATGAGCAGGGACAACTGCAGGGATTCCGTGTGAATAGGGTTGAGGGTACGCATCTGTACCCGAAGGAGATGCCTCGGGGACTACGTCCACGAATGCCGCTCTTCCGTAACTATGATATGGAGTTTGAGCGCCTGCTGTCTCGCCCCTCGGCAGAGCGACGGGTGCCTATAAATATCTGCTTGCGCGATATATCCTTCGGCTTCTCGCTCACCTTCTCTGATGATGCGGGACATAGCGCTACGGTCAACTTTACCCGGGATAAAGAGCTGGCCCGCAGTGAGCAGCGTGCTGGCATCGAAGCGCAACTCTCCAAATTGGGCGGAACGCATTTTGTGGCCAAGGCCGTAACGATAGACTTTACAGATAACTGGTTTATCCCCTCATCAGTGCTTGCCGACATGCGTCGTACCGCAGTAGAGGCTTTGATGAGAACGATTAAGGTAAAAACTGAAAATGCTAAATTGAATATGGTTGGCAAAGAGGTTAAGACCGACAATGTTGCTTGCCAAACTATCCATCCTCAACTGACCTATCTGGCTAACGTCGCCAATCACCGTGCTGCCGACTTCTATCGTGCCCATGGTGCCGAGAAGGTGGCGCATGCCTATGAACTCAGTGCACAGCGCGGTGCCACGCTCATGTTTTGCCGTCACTGTCTGCGATATGCTATGGGGTGGTGTCCGCATCATCAAGGAAAGCCCTCACCTTATCGCGAACCCTATACACTGGTCTCGGCCGACGGCAAGCGCTTTGCACTCGCCTTTGACTGCAAACAGTGTGTGATGACGATAAAAGAAAAATATTAATGACTTATAATCTAAATCGTATGAAAAGACCAATCTTGTTCCTATTGACATTAGTGTGTGCGTTGTCTTTGATGTCATGTAAGACAGCACATACATTCAAGGTATCATCGCCCGATGGCCAGTTGCAGGCAGTCGTCAAATGCGATGCCAAGGGTGCCCTTACTTATGCCTTTTCAGCCGACGGAGATGAGCTTGTGGCTCCCTCTGCATTGGGCTTCCAACTCGATAGCCAGGTGGTGACCGCACCCATGGTATGGAGAGTTGAGAATGTGTCGCAGCGCGAGGTACGCAGTGAGTGGAAACCCCTATGGGGCAAACGCTCGGTAGTACCTGACTGCTTCAATGAGATGGTAATCGACTTTGCAAGTGATGCTGTCAAAATGCAACTTACCGTTCGTAGCTATGATGATGGCATCGCTTTCCGTTACCACATACCTGAGATGACTAGCGAACAGGTCAAGGTGGAACGCGAACTTACGTCCTATAATTTTGCCGATGACTATACCGCATGGTACTATAATGGTGAGATGCACAATATAGGCCCCGAAAGGCTATCTGCTACCGATGGCCGTCGTCGTCCCGTGATGACGGTGCAGGCTGGCGAGCAGCACTTTATGGCAATCCATGAGGCCGACCTGATAGCGGGTGAACCTCTCTTGCTGCGTTCGAAGGCTGGTGAGACTGCTTTTACCGTGGCTTCCAAGCCTCGTGTAATCTCATCCGGCTATACCTCAGCATGGCGTGTGGTGATGTATGGCAATGAACCTGGCGACCTGGTAGACTCTCACCTCATCGAACTGCTCAATCCTGAACCCGATACGAAGTACGACTTTGAGTCTTGGGTGAAGCCAGGCATAGCCCTGTGGGATTGGCGTATGAACGGCGCCATCTGGGATGATTTCAGATATACAATGTCATATCCCTCGTGGATTCGTGCCGTCGACTTTGCTTCTGAGGCCGGCTTCCGTTATCTCGTGCTCGATGCCAACTGGTATGGTCCTGAGTTTAACTCCGACTCAGACCCTATCAAGGGAGACAAAGCCTCTGATGTGAAGAAACTCATTGCTTATGCCAAGGAGAAGGGTGTAGGTATATGGCTATACCTTAATGACGTAGGTGGCCGACGCTTTCCCATTGAGGAAACCTTGAAGCAGTATGGTGAGTGGGGAGCGGCAGGTGTGAAGTACGGCTTTATGACCGGTTCTGAGGAGGAGAAGCATCAACGCACAATGATGATTACCCGACTGTGCGCAGAAAACCACTTGCTCGTCAACTATCATGATGGTCCCATCCATCCCTTCGGACAATCGCGTACTTGGCCCAATGCTGTCACTCGCGAGTATTGTCAGGCTCAGCTCGATGCCCACCGAGTGTTCCAACCCAAAACTTTTGTTACCTCTGTGTTTGTGAATATGGTAGCGGGTCCT
>JAFOYZ010000085.1 GCA_017424485.1 Bacteroidaceae bacterium | reverse complement strand
GTGTCTTTCTTATTTCATCAACTTCTTCAAGTCGCAGTCGGTCTTCTTGATGCCCTTGCGGAACATCTTGGCATTGAGCTCAGCACCGAGGAGCGAGGTATGTGTGTGGTCGCGCTTGTAGTACTTGGCGGCCTTTTCCTTGCTGCCTGCCTTGCGGTCGAGATAGTCGGCTGTGAGGTTATGCATATCTACGAAGGCTACACCGAGTTCGTCGGCCACCTCCTTGGCCCATGTGGCACAGCTGCCTGGGCGACGCTCCATCTTACCACCGGGCCACTCGTTGCGCGGAGTCATGCTCACGATGACGGGTGTACCACCCTTCTCGCGTACGTCGCCAACAAACTTGCGCAGGTACCAACCGTATGAGTATACTACTTTATAGGTGCGGTCTTTCTCCAAGCGATATACGTGGCTGCTGTCCTTGACACCACGGATGTCGGCACGCGCCTTGCCACCGGCAATGTCGCCCATATCGTTATGACCAAACTGGATGAGTACATAGTCGCCGGGCTCGATGCTGTTGTACACCTTCTCCCAACGGCCCTCCTCAACGAAGGTGCGGGCGCTACGACCAGCCTTGGCTGCATTGACGAGTGTGCACTTCTTGGTATTGAACACGGTGTGTGCCACGCTGGCCCATCCCCACATGCTGTTTTCGTCTTTGTCTTCATTCTTCACGGTGCTGTCGCCAGTGAAGAACACGACGGGCTTGCCTGCCTCACGCACAAACTGCTCCTTGGGAAGGTCGAGCGGAAGGAGATATTCCTTCAGCGCCAAGCCGTCGCAAGCAGCAATGGCCTCGGCAGCTGAGCGGGCATTGGTCTTGGCGCCAAACTCGCTGGTATGTATCTTGTCGAGGTAGAACATGTAGTTGACCTTCCAAGGACCATAAGCCTCGAACTTGCGGGCGGTAGTGCCTTCAAGGTCAATCCAGGGTACATCCATCTCGCTGGCAATCTCTTGCTGCCACTTGGTGAAGGTGTCACGCTTGCGAGTGATGGTTGTTTCATTATCCCAAGAGTTGCGCGGTGTCAATGAACAGAGCACAGGATAAGCCCCCTTGCTGCGCACGTCGCGGATGAACTTACGCATATACTCACCATAGCTGAACACCGTTTCCACGGCACCCGTCTCCTTGATGGTCACCACCATGCTGTCGGTACCGATGCCGGGGATGGATGCGCGGGCACGACCATGGTCGTACGGACCATTGTCGTTGTGTCCCAACTCGATGATTACCCAGTCGCCGGGCTTCACTCCTTCGAGTACGGCAGGCCACAATCTGTTATAGAAGGTGCGGCTGCTGGTGCCACCAAGCGCGTGGTTCTCTACGGTGATGCGGTTCTCGTCGAAGTATTCATGAGCAAAGTATCCCCAACCCCACTGACCATTGTTACCGTTGCCCAAGGTGCCGGTACGCATGGTGCTGTTGCCCACAAGGAAGAGTACCGGATTGTTGCCCTTACGTGACGATCCCGGTATGGGACGAGCCGTGTTGGCCTTATTCAAACTGTCAAGCGTGAGGTCACGCACTCGATTTACATCTTCGAGCGGAGCTTTGTTGTCTCTTGTGTTTTGTGCTGCCATAGACAGCGCAATGGCACACAGTGCTAAAAATAGAGTATGTCTTTTCATAATAGATGATTATAAAATTGCACAAAAGTAATATTTATTTTTCAAAAATCATACTTGACATGTGATATTCAGTCATGGGCATGAGATACTATATCACTTAAGCATCAGACCTTTGGCGGCAGGAGGTCAGTCTGTATATTGGTCATACTCCCCCATAGATTGAACCGCGCCTCTGGATTAAGTTGCTCAAGAGTTGCCAGCACTTGTGCCATACGACTGCGATTTGAGGTATGCTCATGAGGACAGTTCTTTTCCTGCTTGCGATATGCGTGAAGTTCGGCCAAGCGCGTAATATCGCGTTCCTCGATACGACAAAGTGGACGTATGATGGTCATATCAAACTTATCCATCTTAAGTGCTGGAGGCATAGTAGAGAAGGCGCCCTGGAAAGTCATATTCATAAGCAGTGTCACCAATACATCGTCTTGATGATGGCCAAGAGCTATTTTATTACATCCTAACGACTTAGCCGTCTCAAATAGAGCTTTACGACGATTCCATGAGCACAAGAAACAGGGCGACTTACGGGTGTCTCCCGTAGCGTCAAACGAGGTCTCCACGATATGCATGTCAACACCCAGACTTTGTGAAAATTCGGTGAGATACTGCGTATCAGTTTGATAAGGGATATTGGTCATTACTACATGAGCAGCAACCACAGAGAAGCGAGGTTTCAACACACGGGCACGAGCGGCCATCAGTTCGAGCAATGCTAATGAATCTTTTCCACCAGAAACGGCAATAAGTATACGGTCGCCCTCTTCGATGAGGCTATATTCTGCCGCCGTCTTATGAAACTTATGACGAAGGCGGTGCATGAGAAGCTGTTCTTCGGTACGTTGGGCCATGATTATTGCAACTATTTAATGCAAAATTAAACAAAATGTGCAAATTTCTATAAATTGTCATTCGTTTTCATCGGTTATACCAATAAAAATAGCTAACTTCGCCCTATACTATATACGATATTATGAAGCAAGCCATAAAAAAATACATACTGCTATGCATGGCCCTATGCATAAGTTCAGCTACATTCAGCCAAAGCCAAACACAAGCCAAGAAATGGTTTGCTGAAGGTGATTATGAAAAAGCTAAACCCGTATTTGCCAAACTCCTTAAGGGTAACCCTAAAAATGGAAGCCTAAACTATTGGTACGGAGTATGTCTTAACGAGACGGGTGAACATGAGAAGGCACTCCCCTACCTGAAGAAAGCGGTAGAACGCGAAGTAGAGAATGCCTTCAGATACATAGGAGACTATTACTTGCAGGATGGCGAATATGAGGATGCCATAGAGAACTACGAGATATATCTCGAAAAGGTAGATCCTGATGACAAGAAGTTTACCGAATATACACACAAACTCGAAAAAGCCACACGTGAGCAGAAATACATGAAACGCGTGGAAAAAATCATCATCATAGACAGTATCGTAGTATCAAAGCCTAACTTCCTGCAAGCATACAACATAGGCATAGAGAGTGGCAGCATAGGCACTACGCAACAATTGGTAAGAGAAAGCAAAACTACCGAAGGCACAGCCTACCGCACCGAGATGCGCGACAAGATATACTATAGCGACATCGACGAGAACGGACAACTGCAACTATACATGCGCTACAAGATGCTGAATGACTGGAGTCGTCCAGCCCAACTCAATGGCATGCCAGCAGGAGACAACAACTACCCCTTTATGTTATCGGATGGTATAACGATGTATTTTGCCAACAACAGCCTTGACGGATTAGGAGGATATGATATCTTCATCACTCGCTTCAACAGCGCTACAGACCGCTACCTACTACCCGAGAATGTGGGCATGCCGTTTAATTCAGAAAGCAATGACTACATGATGGCTATCGACGAGGTCAATGGCTTAGGATGGTTTGCCACCGACCGTAATCTCCCCGATAGTCTGGTCTGCATATACACCTTCATCCCCAACGAGGAGAAACAATATTACAATTATGCTTCGGACAACCGTCGCGACATTGTTAATGCCGCTCACATACACAGCATAGCAGCTACGCAAACCGATGCAGAAGCTGTGCGCAAGGCTGAGCATGCACTCTTCATGCTCAGTCTGCAGACACCTGCCGATAAGGATGAAGAATCACGCTTCACATTCGTTATCGACGACTTCACTGACTATCATCATGTAAACGACTTCAAGAGTGAAGAAGCGCGACAATTATTCACTGATTGGCAAGCAAAATGTGCCACGCTCGAGAAGCAAGGCAAACAACTCGACGAGAAACGTATCAGCTACACGCAGTCGTCAAAAGATGAGCGAATCAAGATGACAGATGAGCTATTGCTGATGGAACAGCAATACGAGCAATTGGAAACAGAAGTTGCAGGCATGGAGAGGGCTATACGCAATGCTGAAATTAGGTTTAGAGGTGGCAAATAAATGTAACGGCAACATCAGCAAGAACATCTTTGTGCTACCCATAGTTATAATCATAAAAACAACCCTCTATTCATCATAAAGAATATGAACACCTATTTTGCTCCTTCCGAACTTATCATCAATGAGGATGGTTCCATATTCCATCTACACATACGTCCTGAACAGCTGGCCTCAAAAGTCATCCTTGTAGGCGACCCTGGACGTGTAGCTACGGTAGCTGCACATTTCGACACCATCGAATGCGACATCGCCAGCCGTGAGTTTCACACTATTACCGGCATATACAAAGGTAAGCGCATCACTGTACTGTCTACGGGTATAGGATGTGACAATATAGATATCGTGGTGAACGAACTGGATGCCCTTGCTAATATTGATTTCGATAACCGCACACAGAAGGCTGAGTTTCGTCAATTAGAAATGGTGCGCATAGGCACTTGTGGCGGACTTCAGCCCTATACTCCGATTGGCACATACATATGTTCGAACAAGAGCGTCGGATTTGATGGATTGCTCAACTATTATGCCGGACGTAATGAAGTATGCGACCTAGCCTTCGAAGATGCATTTACACAACACATGCAATGGAACGCTCAAAAAGGAGCTCCGTATGTGATCGACAACGACCGCGATCTCCTAGCACGTATCAATCAAGGGGACATGGTAGAAGGTGTGACAATCTCGGCCAGCGGATTCTATGGTCCGCAAGGCCGCAAACTACGCATACCACTTGAAGATCCTGATCAAAACGAGAAAATCACAAGTTTCGAGTATGCTGGACAACGCATCACCAACTTCGAGATGGAGGGTTCGGCCATCGCAGGCCTCTCCCGTCTATTGGGACATAAAGCCATGACCGTATGCATGGTCATAGCTAACCGTCACATTAAAGAGGCCAACACAGGATACAAGAATAGTATAGACAACCTTATAAAGAAAGTAGTGGAAAGAATCTGACACACCTTCTTGAGAGATTTAGTTTTAATTTAGAGTATTAAGTATAGATTTTCAACAGTTTTGGAACCTACATTCACTTATAAAACATCGGATAAAGCGACACGCTACGAACAATTCATCAACAATTTTCTTCCCTATATCACCGATGAGCATGAGGAAGTTAGTGTATTGGCCAATACCGCAGCTGCCCTGCGCCAAGCCTTCGGGTGGTTTTGGATAGGTTTTTATCTCGTACGTGACGAGCAGCTCATACTCGGTCCTTTCCAAGGAGATGTGGCATGTTACCGCATTCGTAAGGGACGCGGAGTATGTGGCACGGCATGGGCCGAAGCCACTACGCAAGTGGTGCCAGACGTAGAACAATTTCCTGGACATATCGCATGTAGCGGAAATTCCAAGTCTGAAATAGTAGTCCCCCTAATTTGTGACAACACCGTGCGTGCCGTACTCGATATCGACAGCGACACCCTTGCCACCTTCGACGACACTGACCGGCACTATCTCGAAATCCTGTGCAACCACATAAGCGAAACACTCTATATATAAATAGGTATACAAACACTATGCAGTCAGGCAAAATCATCAACGACCCTGTATTTGGATTTATCAATATTCCCCAAGGCCTCATCATGGAGATAGTCACCCACCCCATGGTGCAGCGCCTACAACGCATCAAGCAACTCGGATTATCTTGTATGGTATATCCAGGTGCCCAGCACACTCGATTCCAGCACTCACTAGGAGCCTTCTTTCTGATGACAGAGGCAATACACTCATTACGCAACAAGGGAGTAGAGATTACTGACGAGGAAGCCGAATCTGTAAAGATAGCCATCCTATTGCACGATGTGGGACATGGCCCTTTCTCACACGTATTAGAAAGCACAATAGCACCGGGCGTACATCATGAGGAAATATCGCTCCTTCTGATGGAAAGGATGAATAGGGAGTTTGAGGGTCGACTCGACCTTGCCATACGCATATATAAGGATGAGTATGAGAAGCGTTTCTTGCACCAACTCGTAAGTAGCCAACTGGATATGGACCGCCTCGACTATTTGCGTCGCGACAGTTTCTACACAGGTGTAACCGAAGGCAATATAGGATCGGCTCGCATCATAAAAATGCTTGATGTACAGGACGATCATCTCGTAGTGGAATCGAAAGGGATTTACTCAATTGAGAACTTCCTAGTTGCCCGACGCCTTATGTACTGGCAAGTGTATCTACACAAGACCTCAGTAACATGTGAGAAGATGCTCATCAACACACTCACCCGAGCTAAGGAACTGGCACGTAAAGGAGATGATTTGCATGTGTCACCCGCACTCCACTACTTTCTTTACAAAGATATAACACGAGACGTTTTCTTCACTAACGAAGAGTGCATCGATGTCTTCACCCTACTTGACGACAACGATATCTGGTGCGCTTTGAAAGCATGGACCACTCACCCCGACAAGGTGCTCTCTACCCTCAGTAGCGGTCTTGTCAATCGACGTCTCTTCAAGGTAGAGATCTCTGCCCAACCCTTCAGTCGCGAATACAAAAAAGAGATTACCGATCGTATTTGCTCTACATTAGGAATCAGCAAGCGCGATGCAGGATATCTGCTCTGCTCGGTAAGCCACGAGAAGGACATGTATAGTCCGTTCGACGACCATATAGAAATACTATACAACGATGGTACTACTCGCGACATCGCCGAAGCCTCGGATATGTTCAATCTCTCGCTACTAAAGAAAAAGGTAAAAAAGTATTATATGTGTTACCAACGCATGTAGGGTTACATATACTCTTCGCCATGCTTTAGGAGGGCATTGTTTCGGAATTTCTTGAAATCGTCATCCTCATCTCTCTTGCATATGACCAATACATCCTCTGTGTCATTCACAAGATACCCTTCAAGATCTTGTAAAATGACTAGTTTCTGGGAACTTGCCGAGACGAGATTATTGTGACAATTATAAAATTCAACATGTCCGTTTTTCACAACGTTACCATGCACATCCTTTGACGAATATCTATACACATCGTCCCAACGTCCCACGTCGGCCCACCCAAAGGAACCAATCTGCATATATACATTCGAAGCACGCTCTATCACCGCATAGTCTACCGAGATATTAGGGAAAGACTCGTAGCAGTCATACAAGGCTGCACGACGCTTATCGCGATTGGGTTCTTCGGTAAAGATCTGATCCAGCCGATTGTTCATATCTGGTATCAACTGCTTCATGGTAGAGACTATGGTATTCACGTTCCAGACAAAGAGTCCTGTATTCCAGAAGAACTCACCGCTCTCAACGAACAAACGCGCAAAATCATGCTCGGGCTTTTCTGTAAAGGTTTTTACCTTGGTAAATCCATCGACCTCATCGCCCGATGCCTGTATATAGCCATAGCGTGTCTCAGGGTGTGTGGGACGTATACCTACAGTCACCAAGCAATCATGCTGTGACACATAAGATAGCGCTTTCTTCATATCTGACACAAACTTCTCCTCATCCAGTATAAGTTGGTCAGAAGGTGCCATCACGATGTTGGCATTAGGATTGATAGTGCGAATATGGTAAGCAGCAAAGGCCATACTTGGAGCCGTACCACGATGAGCAGGTTCGTGAAGAATCTGCTCGACAGGAAGTTCCGGCAACTGTTCGCGAACTTGCTTAGAGTAATCCAAGTGAGTAGATACGATGATATTCTCTTTGGGCACAATACGCAAGAACCTCTCATAAGTATGACGCAACATTGACTTTCCCATACCGAAAAAATCGATGAATTGCTTGGGTTGACTTACCCTACTTTGAGGCCAGAAACGACTTCCTATGCCTCCCGCCATAATTATGCAATAATTATTCTGTTCCATACACACACTACGTTTCGTTACAATGCGAATATACGTCTTTTATTTGATATAACGAAATATATAATACTTTTTATTACCGATTGCGCTATTTCAGTTCAAGAAGAACAACATTCTCCACATGGTGGGTATGAGGGAACATGTCGACAGGCTGCACTCGCTTTACCTTATACTTTACATCAAGCAAGCTGAGGTCACGGGCTTGCGTTGCAGGATTACAGCTCACATATACGATTCGCTTAGGCTCGGCAAAAAGAATGGTATCAATCACATCATTATGCATTCCAGCACGTGGCGGGTCTGTAATAATCACATCGGGACGACCATACTCATTGATAAAATCCTGATTGAGAATATCCTTCATATCTCCCGCGAAGAAAAGTGTATTGTCAATACCATTAATAGAAGAATTTACCTTAGCATCCTCGATAGCCTCGGGTACATACTCTATACCTATCACTTGACGTGCTTGGCGCGACACAAAATTAGCAATCGTACCTGTACCTGTGTAGAGGTCATAAACCAGCTCATCACCTGTAAGTCCGGCAAACTCACGCGCCACCTTATATAGATTATAGGCTTGGCGTGTATTGGTTTGATAGAATGATTTAGGTCCCACCTTAAACTTGAGTCCCTCCATCTCCTCTATGATGTGGTCTTCGCCCTTGAATACGCGGATAGGCAGGTCGCCGATAGTGTCGTTGCACTTATTGTTGATGACGTAGATGAGCGAGGTGATCTCGGGCCATGTATCGGCCATGTATTGAAGCAGCTGCAGCATCTTGGTCTCTTCCTCGGGAGCTACGATCTTGAATTGCATCACCACCATGAGGCCTTTGATGCTTCTTTCGTTTTCGTCCTCGGCAATGCGTATCATCATATTGCGCAACATGCCCTCCTGTGAACGTAGGTCAAAGAAAGTGTAGCCGTGCTCGTAGGCATAGTCGCGCACGCCGTTGCGGATGCGGTTACAAATGTCATCCATGAGGTGACACTCGTCAATGGCGAGCACCTTGTCGAAGGCTCCGGGGATATGGAAGCCTACGGCATTCCTGTTAAATTGACAATTGACAGTTGACAATTGACAATTATTTCCATCCTGCTGCCCGAGTTCTTTAGAGTCTTCACTATTCATTGTCAATTGTCCATTGTCAATTGTCAATTGAGAATTATTTCCATCCTGCTGCCCGAGTTCTTTAGAGTCTTCACTATTCATTGTCAATTGTCCATTGTCAATTGTCAATTGAGAATTTATCTCTTCCTGAGTGAGCCAACGCTTGTTGCTGAAGGTGAACTCGAGTTTGTTACGGTAACGCTCAGTGAGTTCTGAGCCAAGGATGGGAGATATCTCAGGGAGCTCAATCTTGCCGATGCGCATGAGATTGTCGGTCACCTGCTTCTGCTTGTAACGCAACTGATCCTCATACTTCAAGCATTGCCACTTACAACCGCCACATACACCGAAATGTTTACAAATGGGTTCGGTACGCAATGATGAGAATTCATGAAACTTCACTGCTACCGCCTCGGCATAGCTATGTTTCTTGCGTTTTACTTGCAGGTCTACCACATCGCCAGGTACCACATAGGGTACAAATACGACCATATCGTTCACACGTGCCAAGGCCTTACCTTCAGCAGCCACGTCGGTTATAGTTACCTTCTCCAACAGGGGGAGTTCCTTTTTCTTTCTTGCCATCGGTAAATATTTTTTTTGCTAAGTAAAGACAAAATTAGTGTAAAATTTCGGTTAAGCGAAATTTTGCCGTATTTTTGCACTTGTATTAGTTTTTAAGTTATATAAAAGGTATGACAAAGATAACCAAAGAGGCTGCCTTGCTTTATCACTCACAAGGCAAGCCGGGAAAGATTGAGGTCGTTCCCACTAAACCTTATAGTACACAAACAGACCTTTCGCTCGCCTATTCACCTGGTGTAGCCGAACCATGTCTTGAAATTGAGAAGAATCCACAAACAGCCTACGACTATACCGCGAAGGGCAACCTCGTAGCTGTCATCTCCAATGGAACTGCCGTACTCGGCCTTGGTGATATAGGCACTCTGGCAGGAAAGCCTGTAATGGAGGGTAAAGGACTTTTATTTAAGATATATGCTGGTATCGATGTATTTGACATAGAGGTCGATGAAAAAGACCCTGAAAAGTTCATCCAAGCCGTCAAAGCCATTGCCCCAACCTTCGGAGGTATCAACCTCGAGGATATCAAGGCTCCAGAGTGCTTCGAGATTGAACGTCGCCTTAAGGAAGAACTCGACATCCCCGTGATGCACGACGACCAGCATGGCACAGCTATTATCTCATCGGCAGGTCTCATCAATGCCTTACAGGTAGCTGGCAAGAAAATTGAGGAGGTAAAGATTGTGGTTAATGGTGCTGGCGCTTCGGCCATCTCATGCACCAAGCTCTATGTAGCCCTCGGCGCACGCCGCGAAAATATCCTCATGCTCGATAGCAAGGGGGTAATCACCTCTGACCGTCCTAACCTCACCGAGGAGAAGAAATTCTTTGCTACAGATCGCCGCGATGTACACACCCTCGAAGAGGCAATCAAGGGGGCAGATGTGTTCCTCGGCCTCTCACGCGGCAATGTACTGAGTCAGGATATGGTACGTTCAATGGCAGCCATGCCTATCGTATTCGCTCTTGCCAATCCCACACCAGAGATATCTTATGAGGATGCCATGGCATCGCGCCCCGATGTATTGATGGCAACAGGCCGCTCAGACTATCCCAACCAGATCAACAATGTTATCGGCTTCCCTTACATCTTCCGTGGCGCACTTGACACACAGTCTACCGCCATCAATGAAGAGATGAAACTAGCAGCCGTACACGCTATTGCTGATCTGGCAAAACAGCCTGTACCTGATGTAGTAAACGAAGCGTACCACGTCAATAACCTTTCGTTCGGTGCCTCATACTTCATTCCCAAGCCCGTTGACCCACGACTCATCACTCATGTATCTATGGCCGTAGCCAAGGCTGCTATGGAGAGCGGTGTAGCCCGTAAACCCATCACCGACTGGGAGGCCTACGCCACCCAATTGCGTGAGCTTATGGGTCAAGAGAGCAAACTTACCCGACAACTTTACGACACGGCACGCAGCAACCCGCAGCGCGTAGTGTTTGCCGAGGGTATCCACCCCACTATGCTCAAAGCTGCAGTAGAAGCCAAGGCCGAGGGCATATGCCATCCCATCCTCTTGGGTAACGACGAACGTATCGTGAAGCTCGCAAAAGAGCTCGACCTTAGCCTCGATGGCATCGAGATTATCAATCTCCGTCATGACCGCGAAGCCGAGCGTCGCGAACGCTATGCCCGCATCCTCACCGAGAAGCGCGCCCGCCAAGGAGCCAACTTCCAGGAATCAAACGACAAGATGTTTGAGCGCAACTACTTCGGTATGATGATGGTAGAGACCGGCGAGGCCGATGCCTTCATCACGGGTCTGTACACCAAGTACAGCAACACCATCAAGGTAGCCAAGGAGGTTATTGGTGTGCGCGATGAGTTCAGCACCTTCGGCACCATGCACATCGTGAATGGCAAGAAGGGTACACTCTTCCTTGCCGACACCCTCATCAACCGTCACCCCGACACCGACACGCTCATCGACATAGCCCGCTTGGCCAACCACACGGTACAGTTCTTCAACCACAAGCCCGTGATGGCCATGCTCTCATACTCCAACTTCGGCACCGACACTACAGGCAGCCCTGCTGCTGTACACGAGGCTGTGGACTATCTGCACCGCGAGCACCCCGAATGGGATGTAGATGGTGAGATGCAGGTAAAGTTCGCCCTCAACAGCCAGTTGCGCGATGAGAAATTCTCTTTCAATAAACTCTACGGTAAAGAGGTCAACACCCTCGTGTTCCCCAACCTCTCCAGTGCCAACCAAGCCTACCAGTTTATCCAGATGATGGGCGACAACAGTGAAGTTATCGGCCCCATCCAGATGGGTCTGAACAAGCCCATCCACTTCACCGACTGGGAAGCCTCGGTACGCGATATCGTCAACATCACAGCCATCGCCGTGATTGATGCCATCGTGGAGAAGAAAAAGAAAGAGCAATAAACCTCTACCTATCTATCGTATTAGGAAAGCGACCATACCCCATGGTCGCTTTTCTTATCCCCACATCTTACCGACGGTTCGTACCTGAAAAACATTTGGTATACCCAGTTTTTATGCCTACATTTGCAATTACAAAAATCGTCCATTATGAAACACAAGGTATCCTATGTAATGTGCTGCATGCTGCTGATGATGGCTGCATGTGACAACCAAGATAAAGGAGAGAACCTCACACAACATGTAAATCCCAAGATAGGCAGCGGCGGCCATGGACATGTCTTCGTGGGAGCCAGCGTACCCTTTGGCATGGTACAATTGGGTCCCACCAGTATACCTCAAGAGTGGGATTGGTGTTCGGGGTATCATGAGAGCGATAATTCGGTGATAGGATTCTCACATACTCACCTTAGCGGTACTGGCATAGGCGACCTATTCGACATCACGTTGATGCCCATTACAGGAGATGTCACATATGCCCGTGGCATGCTTGGCGACCCCACAAGCGGTCTATGGTCTGAAGCCGATCGCTCACAAGAAATTGCTGAAGCTGGATATTACTCCGTGCCACTGACTCGCTACGCCATACTAGCGGAACTGACTGCAACGGCACGTGTAGGCATGCATCGGTATACCTTTCCCGAGAGTTCCAGCGCCGGTATCGTCATCGACCTTGAGAATGGAGGTTGCTGGGATCATGCTACCGACACACACATCCAAGCCGAGAGTCCGACACGCATCGTTGGCTGGCGCCACTCGAAAGGTTGGGCAGCAAACCAGAAGGTTTTCTTCGTAGCCGAATTTTCAAAACCCTTCACCCACCTTTCCATACATGGCGATGGAGAACGCTACGGACATACCCATTTTGTGACCAAGCAAGGCGAGGAAATAATGGTCAAGGTGGCCCTATCGGCCGTCAATATTGATGGAGCACGTCAAGCACTGAAGGCCGAGCTTCCTGGATGGGATTTCGAAGCTACCCGCAAAACAGCGCAGCAAGCATGGGAAGCAGAGCTAAAGCGAATACGCATCACCACAGACGACGAGTTAACCAAACGTATTTTCTACACTTCGATGTACCATGCCATGATGGCTCCGGCCCTATTCAGCGATATAGACGGCAAATACCGCGGTGCCGATGGTGACATTTACCAGAGCACAACACCGCGTTATACCAACTTCTCACTGTGGGACACCTACCGCGCCAAACAGCCCTTGATGACCATCATACAACCCGAGAGAGCAGGACAATTCGTATCATCCATGATTGATATCTGCGACAAGCAAGGCGATTTGCCCGTATGGCATCTTTGGGGAAACGAAACAAACTGCATGGTAGGCGACCCAGCCATACCCGTCGTGGCTGATGCCATCGTAAAAGGCATCAAAGGATTTGACCCTAATCGAGCTTTCGATGCCATCAAGCAAACTGCCGCTACTCGCGAACGAGGGAAACAATATCGCCACATCTACGGCTATATCCCAAGCAACTTGATGAACGAATCCGTAGCTTTCGACATGGAGTATGCATTAGCTGATGGTGCCGCAGCCAGAGCAGCCAAGGCACTTGGCCGAGAGGCAGACTACCAACACTTCACACGTATGAGCCACTCATACCGCACATACTTTGACCAGCATACAGGGTTCATACGCGGTGTCGACGACCAAGGGCGATTCCGCACACCTTTCAACCCATACTACGCTGCTCACCGTGCCGACGACTACTGCGAAGGTAACGCTTGGCAATACACTTGGCTGGTACCACACGACATGGAGGAATATGCTGCCATTCACGGAGGCAAAGAGGCATGTCTAGCGCGCCTCGACTCGCTATTCCTTGCGCCATCAACCATCGAAGGTGATCCTTCACCCGATATATCAGGTATGATAGGACAGTTTGCCCACGGCAACGAGCCCAGTCACCATATACTATACCTATACGCATTGCTGGGACAACCCCACAAGACAGCAGAGCGAGTGCGTGAGGTCATATATACACAATATAAAGATACACCTGACGGGCTCTCGGGAAATGAAGATATGGGGCAGATGTCGGCATGGTATATCCTCTCGGCACTTGGGCTCTACGAGGTGGAGCCTGCAAGCGGACGATACTGGTTTGGATCACCGATCATCGATCGCGCCGAGCTCACCGTCGAGGGAGGCACATTCGTGATAGAGACTATTGGGAACGATAATACATGCCCCTACATAAAGAGTGTAAGGCTCAACAACAAGCCCTACACCCTACCCTATATCCAGCATGCAGACATAGCACGTGGCGGAGTACTTACTTTCGAAATGACCGCTTCACCCACAGATCAATAAGGCACATTGAGATTGGCCAAGTTATCTGCAATCACCTCATCACTGATGCTGTTGTTGATGAGGTTACCTGCCAGATACTGGTCATAGGCAGCCATATCGATAAGGCCGTGTCCTGATAGA
Organism: Bacteroidaceae bacterium; assembly: GCA_017424485.1. Classification (GTDB taxonomy): domain Bacteria; phylum Bacteroidota; class Bacteroidia; order Bacteroidales; family Bacteroidaceae; genus UBA1189. Next base: position 4,880 of record JAFOYZ010000085.1, on the reverse strand, counting down.
CAAAAGAGAATGGTCTTCTCCTCACCAGTCTCGATACAGCGCTTGGCCTCACGTATGGTGGCTGCGATGGCGTGACACGACTCCGGAGCCGGTATGATACCCTCAGCTGATGCAAACAATGTACCAGCCTCGAACGACTCTATCTGTTCTATATCTACAGCCTCTATCATCTTGTCCTTTAAGAGTTGCGACACGACAAGACCTGCACCATGATAGCGCAATCCACCAGCATGGATATTGGCAGGACGGAAGTTATGGCCAAGCGTAAACATAGGTATCAGCGGTGTATAGCCAGACTCATCACCATAGTCATAGTGAAATTCACCACGTGTGAGCTTAGGACACGAAGCGGGCTCAGCAGCCACAAAGCGGGTTGTCTTGCCATCCTTAATATTGTGGCGCATGAAGGGGAAAGCAATACCGCCAAAGTTAGAGCCTCCGCCAAAACAAGCCACCACAACATCGGGGTATTCACCAGCCATCTGCATCTGCTTCTCGGCTTCAAGACCAATGACCGTCTGATGAAGCGTCACATGGCTCATCACAGAACCTAGTGTATACTTACAGTTAGGAGTCATCATCGCCAGTTCTACGGCTTCAGAGATGGCTGTGCCAAGCGAGCCTTGATGGTTAGGATATTTCGTGAGTATATCCTTACCTGCTCGTGTCGACATGGATGGAGACGGAGTCACCTGCGCTCCAAAGGTCTGCATGATGCTTCGGCGATAAGGTTTCTGCTCATACGACACCTTTACCTGATACACGGCTGCCTCGAGGCCAAACACTTTAGCCGCATACGATAAGGCAGCACCCCACTGTCCTGCACCCGTCTCGGTTGTGATATTGGTCACACCCTCCTGTTTGCAATAGTAAGCCTGGGCCAATGCAGAGTTTAGCTTGTGCGACCCGATAGGACTCACACTCTCATTCTTGAAATAGATATGTGCTGGTGTGCCAAGTGCCTTTTCCAACCCATAAGCACGAACTAAGGGAGTGCTACGATAATAGGTATACATCTCGCGCACTCGTTCTGGGATATCAATCCACGCATCGGTCATATTGAGTTCTTGCTCCGATACCTCGCGAGCAAATAACGGATAAAGATCCTCAGGGGTTACCGGCATTCCCGTCTTGGGATTGAGCATAGGCATCGGTTTGTTGGGCATATCAGCCTGTATATTATACCACTGAGTAGGGATTTCGTGTTCGGGCAAGAAGAATCGTTTCTGTTTCATAGCCGTATATATATTAAATGATTTCTATTGTCTTTATAAAATATAAATCCGATGTTCAGAATATTTTGAGCACCGGATTCTTTATCTTAATTGTTTAGCTGTCGCTTGCTTTCCTTATCAATATATCCTATTCGTGCTCAGTATACAATGCCGAGCCACCACCAACGCTTGATAAGGTTTGTCATCTTACACATATCTTTCATTATTTAGCGACAAAGTTATAGCATTTTTGCATACTTACAAACAATATGTAAGAAAAGTTTGCCGTATAGCTTAAAAAAGACAACACACCTGCCTTCAATCTCATAACCTTATCAACCATCACAACAACAAAGAGGCACAGTAATTTGTCCTATTCATAAAAAAATCCGACCTTTGCGACATGTTAATCGTACTACTTATACTTTGGGGCAGCGTATTGGCAGGACATCTGCTCCGCCGTTGGCCGCAGCGATGGGTCAATCCTCTACTCACCCTATCCATCTGGTTGATGCTATTCATCATAGGCATCGAGGTAGGGGGCAACGAAATATTGGTAAATTCACTCGGCCAGCTCGGTGCACAAGCCTTAACCCTCACGTTCATCACCGCTATCACTTGCGGCACGGGTTCGTTATGGTTATGGCGACACCTACTATCAGCCAAGCCCAATGACCAACGCCGTGCACCACGTAGGACTTTCACTCGATATAGTCTGCGTGGCTTATGGACCACCATGCATGAAAGCATCATCATCTTCGTATGCTTCGCTGGCGGTTGCGTGCTTGGCTACCTTGGTATCGATGCCTACATACCCACTAGAGCCTCATTCTATAGCCTGTGTGTGTTATTGGTATGCGTAGGATTCGGTATTGGTCAAAACAAGGAGTTGCTCAATCACTTCCGACATATCAAAAAAGGATATATATGGATGCCCATTGTCACTATTGTGGGCACCTGGATAGGAGCCATTATCACCGCACTGCTGCTTACCGACCACAGCCTTTCCGATTGGCTTGCTGTAAGCTCCGGCTTCGGTTACTACTCACTATCAAGCATGCTCATCACAGAGGTTCGTGGCATCGAGTTGGGAACGTTAGCCCTCATATACAATGTATTACGCGAGGTAACGACCCTCATTTGTGCTCCATTACTGCTCCGCCTCTTTGGTCCCTTGTCACCTATCAGTATGGGCGGTGCCACTACAGCTGATACTACCCTACCTACCATATCACGCGTCAGCGGTACACAGTTTGTACCAATCGCTATCTTCCACGGATTGGTTGTCGACCTAAGCGTACCCATACTCGTACCTTTCTTCTGCGCTCTATAAAAAACAGGCGAGGGCAACCCGTTGGGTTGCCCTCGCAGACTAATATTCTTAGGCTATCGACTCAGTTCAAACAAGCCATTATTAACGCTTCTGTAATGAAACCACAGTGTTGCCGGCAGCATCAAGCAGATAGAGAGCATCGCCATCGACCTTGAAGTCTACAGCCTGACCCAATGCGGGGAGCAGAGCATCCTCAACAGTCATATCAGCACACATTCTACGAGTGCTACCCATAGCACCGAACATTGATACCTCGGGATTAATCTCAGCAGGCATAGCACCAGTAAGTTGGTTACATCCAGCGTTACCATAGATAAGTTGCTCAGCTACATTGAATCCTATGAATGCATCTGCCGAGTCAGGAATAGCCATTTCACCTACAGCCACTACATTCCACTCACCATTGAGTGCATCAAAACCCTTCTTCTCATTACAACTTACCATCACAAACACAGCCATTACGGCAACCAAAAGATTTGCTACTTTTTTCATTTTATTTGTTATTTACTATTCAAAGTGCGAAGTTAGCAACAATTTCGCAGAATAAAAAGAAAAAAGTGGGTCTATTGACTACATTTTACACGATTTTACACAACACGTAATTTTCAGCATAAGCCTATCGGACGACAACACTAGAAATCTATAGAGTATAGGGCACTTCTTGCAATTACTACCAACAAGCTTGGGTAAGAATTTTTAATGTAACAGAAAAAGAGGCCCATGCATCATGGGCCTCTTTTTCAAATATGGAAAAAATCCGATTAGAACCAACGTACGTAGCAGAAGTCCTGACGGTGAGGCAGGTCTGCGTGCTTAGGATACATACGGTAAGCTACCTTGAAGATACCAGCGTTGTTAACGGTGGCTGTGCACTCGAAGGTGTGGATGTTGTTCTCCTTCTTCACGAGCTCGAGAGTGTCGATAGCGTGGATGTGCTCTTTACCCTCTGAGTCTGTTGAGATGGTAACACACTCTACGCCAATAGCGTTGTCGAGACCCTTCTCGTCGAGCACTACGGTGAGCTTCACATCGCTACCGCTGGTAACGTCGAGTTCAGCTACGTTGGTCGCAGATACTACCTCGATGGCATCCCAACGCTCAGCAACGGTCTCCTTCCATGCTGCGATCTCCTTAGCCTTGGCATTGTCGTCGGCAGAGAGAGCTGCGAAACGGCTACCAAGCTTGTTGTAGAACTTGGTGTAGTAGTCGTCGAGCTGACGCTTCATGGTGTAGTGAGGAGCGATCTGTGCGATTGAGTTCTTAACCACCTGGATCCAACCCTCAGAGTAGCCCTTAGCGTTCTTGTTGTAGTAGAGAGGTACGATCTCGTTCTCGAGGATGCTGTAGATAGTAGCAGCGTCGAGCTGGTCTTGGTAATCCTGGTTCTGATAGGTGCGCTTCTCAGTGAGTGCCCAACCTGCACCGGGACGATAGCCCTCGAGCCACCAACCGTCAAGTACAGAGAAGTTTACAACACCGTTCATCAATGCCTTCTCACCTGAGGTACCAGATGCCTCGAGAGGACGTGTGGGAGTGTTCAACCAGATATCTACACCTGATACGAGGCGACGAGCGAGCTGCATGTCGTAGTTCTCGAGGAAGATGATCTTGCCGAGGAACTCGGGACGACGTGAGATCTCGATGATCTTCTTGATAAGACCCTGACCTGCACCATCGTGGGGGTGAGCCTTACCGGTGAAGAGGAACTGTACGGGGTAGTCGGGGTTGTTGACGATCTTAGCCAAACGCTCGAGGTCGGTGAAGAGGAGGTGTGCACGCTTGTAAGTAGCGAAACGACGACCGAAACCGATGAGCAATGCGTTGGGGTTGATCTTCTGCATGAGTGACACTACGCGTGAGGGATCACCCTGGTTCTTCAACCAGCTCTGACGGAACTCTTCGCGGATGTAAGCGATGAGCTTGTTCTTCAAGCCCTGACGCTTGTTCCAGATAACCTCGTCAGATACGTTGTAGATAGCCTCCCAGATCTTCTGATTTGACTGGTCGCCGAGGAAACTCTTGTCGAACTTCTCAGTGTAGAGGCCCTTCCACTCTGAAGCTACCCATGTGGGGAAGTGTACACCGTTAGTAACATAGCCTACGTGGTTCTCTTCGGGATAGTAACCCTTCCAGATGCCAGAGAACATATCTTGTGACACCTTACCGTGGAGCCAGCTTACGCCGTTAACCTCCTGACAGGTGTTACATGCGAATGTAGACATGCAGAAACGCTCACCCTTATCACCGGGGTTGATACGACCCATATCCATGAGCTCATCCCATGTGATGCCGAGCTGCTGTGCATAGCCGCTCATGTACTTGCCGAAGAGACC
>JAFOYZ010000084.1 GCA_017424485.1 Bacteroidaceae bacterium | reverse complement strand
TTAAGCATCCGATTTTCCAATTCCTAACATCCGTTTCTAAATTTCTGCTTGTCAGGGAAAACGCATTATAATTTCATTAATCATTGCAACTTATTTCTATCAGATAATCAATATTTTGCCTCACGCAGATCTCACGAATCTCACGAAGGCTGCATCGCTAAAGGCTCGCAGCTGACGGCTTTGCCGAGTGTTATCAACCGGATGGCTAGCACGAGCGTAGCAAGAGCTCTTCGTGAGATTCGCGAGATCTGTGTGAGAATTAAATATTTGCGAGAGGATAGACTATTGAAACATAAATTATTAAGACATCTTTTTAGTGTGATTTTAACATCCGTTTATAAATTTCTGCTTGTCGTTTTTATTTGCTGTTCGCGAAGAGCAACGTAGTCGTTCGCGAAGAGCAACGTGGTCGTTCGCGAAGGACAACGTGGTCGTTCGCGAAGGACAAATAACTTTGCTTTGTAGAAGATGCCAAAGTAGCCTTCCTTTTTCAAAAATCGAAGGTGCGATTTTGCCTGTAAGGCACAGCCTTACACAAATGGTATTGGAAACAGGTGGCTGATGTGGAAAATTGTACTTAGTGTCCGCCATTAGTCGGCTGATTTTATGACAACTATCTATCCTTGGCGGACACTGGCAGATAGAAAAGGAGGAATACATATTTACGCTTAATCAGACATAGATAAGTTGAAATCAGCTACGGGCATAGCATAACTCACAACTCACAACTCATAACTCACCACTCTCACGTTGCCACGCATATCGGTCACCTTGATTTCTACATGGTGGTGTCCGGGGCCGATGCCTTCGGCCTTGAGGTCGCAGGTGAGGCGGGCATTCTTGCTGCTATATTGGAAGAGGACCCAGCGGCCGTCTATCGTGCCACGATAGTCGCGGATGCCGGTCTGGCCATCGGCAATGCGAAGCACTATCCTACCCTGCTTACGCCACGAGGTGCTGCCTATGGGGGTTATCTTGGGGGCTACGGTATCGGCACACACGGTATAGGTGCCCAGCTCGGTGATGTTGGCTGTGATGCGGCCATACTTGTAGGTGCCTCCGCAATAGGCTCGTCCGTTGCCATCGACACGGGCTACGTAGAGTTTCTTGGGGTCGGTACCCTGGCGGGGAGATACGGGGATGGTAATCTCGGCTGCCTTGCGTAGCGGTATGCGTGAATGGGTGAGCTGGTAGTGTGGGGCTTGGTCTGCTGCAGAGGGAATGACATCGTATGCCAGCTCCACATCATCGAACAGTTCGCCCTTGGGTATCCACAGCTCGAAGCCTTGTGTGTAGAAGCGGTTGGGGCGGGAGGCATCCATCAGATAATAGTAATCGGGGAGGTGCTGAGGAATATCCATGCGCTTGCCACGCACCACAAAGCGATAGTTGGAACGGTTGCCATAGAGGTCCTCCAGTTCGTAACGGAAGTGGTAGTCGCGTTCCTCATTGATGGTGACCCAACCTCGGTCGGTATCGGCATGGAGCATGCGCAGATCGTTGTTCTCGGCAATGGCAGAGCGCATATACCAACGTCCCGAACGGCGCTGCTCGGCATAGTCGGTCCACGAGTTGATGAGACGGTTCTCATCGAATGAGAAACGGTCTACATCGCTACTGCTCACCAACTGGTCGTCAACATACAGACGTACGTAGCGCACTCCATAGTTGTTGGTGGTGCCATTCATGTAGTCGTTGGCCGAAATGGCGGTGGAGATGCGGCCCCAAGCCTCTAAACAATTGACAATCGACAATTGACAATTGACAATTATTTTTCCATTGATTTCGGTAGCTCCCTTTATAGGCTTGTTGAGTGACACTTTACCTTTGTACTCATCTCCATACACCATGATGCGGGTAGCGCGCGGGGCGATGTTGTCCACAATCTTGTCCTTATAGAAGGGCAAAGGATCGATGGGTTCATTGGTGTCGGTGGTGCGTATCTCCATGTGCAGGTGCGGACCGAACGAATAGCCAGAGTTGCCTGCATAGGCTACCACGTCGCCTTGGCGCACGGGAAACTCCTCGGGAGCAAACTCGAGGGTCACCACAAACGACTGCTCGGCATACTGTTTCTCATGCACCAAGCGGGCTATCTCGGGCAAGAAGCGGTCGAGATGGCCATGCACGGAGGTGTAGCCATTGTCGTGGGTGATGTAAAGGGCATTGCCATAGCCACCGGGAGTGACCGTCACCTTGGAGATATAGCCATCGGCAATGGCGAGGAGAGGCTTGCCTACGACACCTTGTGTCTTGAAGTCGAGTCCACCATGAAAGTGGTTTGACCGCAGCTCACCGAAGTTACCGCTCAGGTAGAGCGGAAAATCGAACGGCACACCGAAGCGTGGTCCGGTAGTTTGCGCCACAAGTGACACACAACCGAACAGCAGACCTATTATATATAGGAGTGTATGCTTCATCGGGGTGTCCTCCTGACTTTAACTAGCAAGCGATGGATAAAGTCGGTATTCCGATACAGAAAACGCACTGAAAAAGCCATAGATGATGCTACGCAGAGCGTACCCAAGAGCACATAAAGCCACCCCGAAGCAGCTATGACAACGACCAATGTAGCCACAAGCAGGGGGAACTGCAGTGCAAAGAGATGCCACACGCGACTGCTATAATGGAAGTTGTAGCAGATGAGGGAGATTATCCACACGGTAAACCAGTCGAACACACCGGTGAGCAGCATACCAACACCTAGCCCTGGCAAACCATAGTACTTAAAACCTCCTATCATAATGGCAGCCATAAAGGTGTATGAAAGCACCTCCTGGAGGAGGAATATGCGGGAATCTTTCTTCGACAAGCACAGATAGGCAGTAGGTAGCATCATAGCTTTGAAGAAAAGTCCCATCACACCCCATTGAGACATGACGACGAGTGGCATAAACTCGACATCGAGCAACAAGCGTGGCACCAGGGGCAAGCATACGGCAAAGCAGATGACCAGTGGCGTGATGAGCACCATCAGCAACTCTACCTGTGTATTGACCAATCCATTGGAACGGACCTGGTCTTTGTTTACAGCCGACAATCGCGGAAAGAACTCATTATCCAACGCTGCAAAAGTGAGCATGCTGAGGTACGAAATCAGCAGATTGCCATACGAATAGCATCCCACCTCGCCCTCATTCCCGTGAGTAAACAGATAGATTGACACGAGATAGTAGGCACCAGAATTGAGCAGTCCGGCCAAGGTATAGTTCAGCCCCTGGCGGATGATGTAGAATCCGTCAACGAGTACTGTCTTAGAGAAAAGCGCCACCCGATAGGGATACACCTTGAACGAATGCCAGCAAGCCACGCCAAGCAGTCCCACCGCAGTAATAAGCAAGCTGGGTATGATGCCTGAGAAATGCCAGAAATAATAGCAGGGAACAGCTATCACCAACATAGCCACTGCACAGAGCAACTGATACCAAGCCACACGCTTGAGCATACGAGCACCCTTGAGCACAGCAACCTCGCCCATCATCAGAGCAGAGCACCCGACGGTGAGCGAAAGCATGCGAAACATATGGGTGTAGGTGACATCACCCTCGAAACTCCAACGACTCAGCACAGGAGCCAGACAGAAGAAGAGCACCGTACCGAAAACAGCTAGCCACAACGACCACGAACGCACTACCTTGATGGCATAGGGCACTGAATCGCCATCGCCACACTCGCCACGCTGCTCAGAGATGGCCTGCACTGCACTGTACGATATGCCTAGATCGGTAGCTTTCTTGCCCAACTCGGTGGAACGGTTATACACCTCCAACATGCCTACCCCGACCGGGCCCAGCAGACGCGATACGATACTCACCTTGAGCAAGGCTATGAGGCTTACCAGTCCCTGAACACCACCGAATATGCCTGCATACTTCAAGATACCCTCGTATCCTGAATCTTTGGCCGCAGTATGTTCTTGTTTCTGACTCACGCGTATCGTTTTACGTTAGAAAACACAAAAATAGTACAAGCCGAGCGGAAAAGCAAATTTATTTGCATTTTCCCGAGGCGCCGTCTATTTTCAGCGACGCTACCGCTAAAAATAGTACAAAATTTCGATTTAGCGAAGACAATACAAGTATACTTGCATTGTTGAGCATGAGAAATTTAGTCCCAGCCGAACGAAAAAGCAAATTTCAACGAGCGAATGTAATGGAAAAGTTTACTTTCCCATTGCTGAGCGAGGCAGAAATTCAACAATGTTAAATTTATTTGCATTTTCCCGAGGCACCGTCTATTTTCAGCGACGTTACCGCTAAAAATAGTACAAAATTTCTATTTCGCGAAATTTTGTGCTATCTTTGCGAGTATTGACAGACACAGCCATGCAACTGAGCATCATCATACCCGTATACAACGTAGAGCAGCACCTCGTGCGATGCATACAATCGGTCCTAGCACAAGGGCTGACCAACTACGAGGTCATACTCGTTGACGATGGTTCGACCGATCAGAGCGGAGCCCTATGCGATGCCTTGCAGAGTGAGCATAGCTGCATCAGGACGATACACCAAGCCAATGGTGGACTTAGCGCAGCACGTAACACCGGCATTGAGCAAGCCAAGGGCGCATACATCACGTTTGTAGACTCTGACGACGAACTTTGCCCCAATACACTAAAAGGGAATCTGGAATACCTTATCGCCCACCCCTCCATAGACATGCTGGAATACCCCGTCGAGGTACATGCCGACAGTGCCCAAGCCTATCTCTTGAGCTTCCCTGACGAGACACAGCAAGCCGACATCTTTGCCGACTGGATACGCCGCGAGGGATACCTCCACTGCTATGCCTGGAACAAGATTTACCGCAGCAGCCTATGGTCACAAACACGCTTCCCTCAGGGTGCGTACTACGAAGATACCGCAGTGATGCCTGCCATCATACAACAATGCCACAGCATACACTACTCTGGCCATGGATGCTACAGATACATCATGCACGCAGGCACCATCACCACCAGCTACAGGTATGACAAGCAGCGACAACTCTTCGAGAACAATCACCGCCTTTATAAAGAGATAAAAGATAACAAGATGCTGCAGCTAGAGGCGATGAGACTATGGATATGTTGCCTCAACCTGCTTGTCGACATGGGGCGCTGTACCGATGTAGACACTGCAGACTACCAGCGCACAATAGAAGAGGCCGACGCATACCACCCCTCATACAGGGAGCTGATCAAAGCAGCACCGGCCATGGCTACACGCATCAAGCTGCTGCCACTTCCACTCATAGGACTAAAGGCCTATTGCCACGCATATACCACACTTACCCAACCTCTGCATCCATGATAACCTTCATCGTCACCACATATAACCTAGAGGATTGCCTGCTACGGCGCTGCATAGAAAGCATCGTATCGCAAGGGCTGGCACACGACGAATATGAGATTATCGTTGTCGATGACGAGAGCGATACCAGCCCCCAGCATGTGGTAAACGAGTTTGTCCGAAAAGCCGACATCAGCCTACTCGTACAGAAGCATGCTCGCCAAGGAGCCGCACGCAACCTCGCCCTACAGCATGCCAGAGGTGAGTGGATACAATTTGTCGACGGTGACGACTACCTGTTCGCACACAGTATTCCTCCCCTGCTGAAACTGACTCAAGACAACGAGCTAGACCTACTGAGTTTCGGTTTTCGCAAGGTATATGACATAACAGCCATCAAAGAGCCAGCCGACAAGCAGCAGCAAAACAGCCACAATGAAGCCAAGGCATCCATTAGCATAACCTCAGGCAATGACTATATGCTTAGCCACAACCTGTTTGGCAGCTGCTGCATGCAAATCTTCCGCAGAAGTATCCTCGACGACCCCAAGTATGGACACCCCTTACGATTTACCGAGAACATCTATATAGAAGACGAAGAGTTCATCACCAAGCTAGTATGGAGAGCCCAGCGCATGGCTGCTACCAACATCCCGGTATATGCCTACTATCAACGTCCAGGATCTACCGTACATAGCCGCAGCCGCGAGCATACCGACGAACTATTCCACAACTACTTCGTGGTATTGAAGCGCCTGAGCGACTTTGAGAGAGAGGTAGCAGACAAGCCACACGATGGACTCACACGCAAGATCAGGTTCTTTGCCGTCGACATCCTACGCCGTGCACTACGCGAGTCCGACTGGAGAAGTCGATGGAAAGAGGCAGCAAGCCAGCTGCAGAGACTCAAACTCTACCCCATACCCCAAGCCAACTATTCATGGAAGTATCGCCTATTCCGTTTACTGACACGAAACAGAACAGGACAATACATACTATGGCATATAGAAAAACGACAAGAAAAATGAGAATACTACTCCTCGGAGAATATAGCAACGTTCACTGGACACTGGCATGCGCACTGCGCAAGCTAGGACATGAGGTATGCGTAATATCTAATGGCGATGAATGGAAAGGATATCCAGCCGACATATCACTCATCCGCAAACCAGGCCGATGGGGAGCTATCGCATATCTATATAAAGTATTAAGGCTATTACCCAGACTCAAGGGATACGATGTCGTACAACTCATCAATCCCGTACACTTCATTGACCTCAAGGCAGAACGCGGAGTCCGTATCTACGACTACCTGCGACGCCACAATAAACGCATATTCCTTGGCGCATTCGGCTACGACTATTACTTGGTATATGATAGTGTAGTACGGCGCACCCTACGCTATTGCGACTGGTACACCCCTACCCGAGAGGTGCATCACGAGTGGAACACGGCCAACGAGCATGATTGGCTACATACATTCAAGAAGGAGGCCAACAAGCATATAGCCGAGACATGCGATGGCATCATAAGCGGACTCTACGAATACGATGTAGCCTATCGCCCCTACTTCCCTGAGAAAACGACGTTTATCCCCTTCCCTATCGAACTGAACCAAACTGAGGAAGAGATTCAAATCCCTACAAGAAAAGGGCAGAAAATCCGCTTCTTCATCGGGATACAACGTCATCGCACCGCACTGAAGGGTACAGACATCATGCTACGTGCACTAGAGCGTATCGTAACAGACTACCCCGAACAGGCCGAGATGGTGAAAGCCGAGTCGGTACCCTTCAAACAATATAAGGAGATGATGCGCAGCAGCGATGTATTGCTCGATCAGATATATTCTTACACCCCAGCCATGAATGCTCTATTGGCCATGAGCCAAGGACTGATATTGGTGGGTGGCGGAGAAGAGGAGAACTATACCATCCTTGGCGAAGAAGAGCTACGCCCGATCATCAATGTACAGCCCAACGAGGAGGACGTATATCGACAACTCGAGCAACTCGTGCTACATCCCGAGCGTATAGACCAGCTGAAGCGCGACAGCATCGCCTACATCTGCCGGCATCATGACAGCATCAAAGTAGCCAAGCAGTATCTGGAAGCATGGAGCAAAAGCTAAGAACCCCAGCTGACACAGTATTGCCCCCGCTCTTAAGCATCAAACATAAAAAAAGACTCAAGCCATAAACTTGAGTCTTCTTTGTAGCGCCTACGGGAATCGAACCCGTGTTCCATGCGTGAGAGGCATGTGTCCTAGCCGCTAGACGAAAGCGCCATTATCAGAAAAGCCCCTTATGTTTATCCACCCCGGGGCGGGTGTTTTTTGTAGCGCCTACGGGAATCGAACCCGTGTTCCATGCGTGAGAGGCATGTGTCCTAGCCGCTAGACGAAAGCGCCATGTGCAAACAGAGAAGCTTCGC
>JAFOYZ010000083.1 GCA_017424485.1 Bacteroidaceae bacterium | reverse complement strand
CGGCCTTGTCAGACCAACAGAGCATCATCAACGGACTTTCGGTCAATGCCGACGCCTATGTCACCAAGCCATTCGACACACAGATACTACAACTTACGATAAACAATCTGGTAGAGAACCGACTCCTGTTAGGTCAGCAATGGGCCAAACTAGATGCATCTACAGAAAACATCTCTGATTCGGCTTCCGAATTAGACCTCAGACTGATGGCAGAGATGAAAGAAATTATAGAGCAGAATCTTGACAACAATGACTTCACGGTAGACACCTTGGCCTACGAACTGCGCGTAAGTCGCACCTCTCTATATAATAAGATAAAAGGACTCACTGGGAATACGCCCTCTGACCTGATACGTATGTATCGTATCAACAAAGCAAAAGTTCTGCTTCGTGACTACCATCACACAGTCACTGAGGTTGCCGAGATGGTAGGATTTGCCGACCAGAAATACTTCCGCGAAGTATTCAAGAAAGCAGTGGGCATGACTCCCAGCGAGTATGCCAAATCAAAAGATTAAAGATTACGCCTATCTCAACTGGATATGATGTGTAGCCGGATCGTAGTAGAGGTCCTTGCTATCGAGAAACGCAGAGATAGCACCACACTGTGACAGCTCATCCAACGTACCCGTCTGTAAACCATCTTGCTGAAGCAACCATATATAGTCGGCTGTCTGAAATGCTATTTCCAGGTCGTGCGTAGAGAGAAGAATTAGCTTCTGCTGCTCATGTGCCAAGCGCCTCAACAGTTGCATCATGCCAATCTTGCTCGGATAGTCGAGAAACGCTGTAGGCTCGTCAAGAAATATGATAGGAGTCTGCTGGGCAAGCGCCTTGGCTATCATCACCTTCTGCCGCTCACCATCGCTCAATTGATGCAACTTGCGAGAGCGTAGTTCATCTATACCTACACAACCTATAGCCTCTTCCACAACACTGCGGTCGGTCTGTGTAAGCGTACCCCAGAAAGTAGTATAGGGCATACGCCCCAATCCCACCACCTCCTCCACAGTGAGATCGGCCGACATATTACGTTCGGTAAGCACCACACCAATCTGTTCAGACAACTCCTTAGGCGAATACTCAGCTATAGATTTACCCGCCACATACACCCCACCTCGTAACGGAGGTTGGAAAGCAGCCATCGTACGCATCAAGGTAGACTTACCCACTCCATTAGCACCAATCAAGCAGGTAAGCACCCCACTAGGGAGCGAAGCATTGAGCGTTTCTGCTACAATATTCCGCTTGGAGTCATCCGCATAGCCTATATATAAATCGCGTAATTCCAGCATTTTACTTATGGTTTAGGATTGAGAGTTGAGGGTATATGGTTAAAAAGTTATGGCTACTATACATTAAACACTAAACACTAAACTCTAAACTCTAAACACTAACACTAAACTCTATCACTTTGCCCAACGACGCAGTATCTTCATTATCTTCTTCTGAGTATCTTCGGGCATAGTACCAATACGTGCCTTGTGTGAACCACCCGGTTCTACAAATACATGCATCTTCTTCTTACCCTCAAGCCATGTAACGCCTGTAGCCGACCATGGATCATACTCTCCATAGATAAACATCATGGGGCAGTCTTCCTCTTCGAGGAATGCATTGACACGCTCATACAGGTTCGTATCAAACTCAATGTATGTAAGCGAATCGGGAATCATCACACGACGCATATACCCCTCTGCATGAGGCACAGACAAGTACTCCTCAAAGGGTTCTGTTTCGTATCCATAATAACCAATCTCACGCATAGCCTGCACATTGAACGAAGTATATGGAGTCTGTTGCGAGAAATAGCTGGGTTCACATTTATCAATCAAATGCTTATAGTAGGCACTATCTGATGCTGTAGGAGCAGGTATCTGGTTCACATCATCGCCCCACTGCCAAAATGCGAAAGAATACTCCAACACAGCCAGATCATAAATCTCGCTGATAGGTACTCTGAAGGTATAGCCCTTACGCGCACAATAATCGGCAAACATGGGTTCGATAGCCCCTCTGCGCTTGAGCACCTCGAGCTGAAACTCCTTAATACGGGCACGCTCCTCAGCTGTACCAGCTTTGTTTATAAAAGGTTCATGGCGGCCATCCTCGAGCGACTTATTGAGCGGTGCTACATATGACACCGACCCATCCACATCGTTCGGATAGAAAGTACGATAAAACATGGTAGTTTGTCCGCCCTTGCTGACACCCGTCGTAAACCACTTGCCAGGATATACCTCACGCAAGAGATGACGTATATGATGATAATCGCCGGCAGAGTTCTCCACAGTCAGGTGTCTCCAGTCGCAAGGCTGAGGCGTAGACTCCAGGAAGTATCGATGCTCTACGAAAACGAGATTAGCCTCGAGCAGTGTAGACAACTCCTCCTGATATGCAGGGTTCAAGGCATACGCAGCACCATACCCTTCGGTTACCATCACTGTAGGACAGTCAAAACCACGATGCTTGATGATGACACGCTGGCCGAAGGTTCCCTCAGTAGCATCATTCCAATCTAGCTGTTGGTCAACGAAACACACGATTTTTTCCAATCCATCAGTCGAAGACAAAGCCTTCACCCTATCTACACCTGATAGCTTCGCCAACCTATCTGTCAAGTCGGTAGCTGTAGCCGACATACACACTGCGCCCACCATGAGCGCCATCATCATACGCGAAATAGAATTCTTCTTCATATCTATATTATTCGTTTATCATTCGTGAATTATAAATTCTCAATTGTGAATCATGATACTTTGTATCAAGATTCCTTGCTTGCTCGGCAATGATGAAACAAGTTTATCAATGCTCTCACTACGCTGCTGAATTGTCAATTGTCCCCAAGTTCTTCCAGTCGTTTCTGGGCATGCGTACTTCCCAAACAAGCAGCGCGGTCATAGTATGCCAAAGCCAGTTCCCTATTTTCAGACACCCCTTCACCATAGTAGTACGAGTTGCCTAGATTATACAGTGCACGCACATTACCCTGCTCTGCCGCCTTCTCATACCAATATACCGAGCGCTCATAATTTTCGGGAAGTCCTTCACCATAGTAGTAGCAGTTACCGAGGTCACATTGCGCCTCATGATGCCCCATCTTGGCAGCCTTCTCATACCACATGGCAGCCTCATAATAGCTCTGCGTCACACCATTGCCACAATAATATGCCTCAGCTATACGATAACACTCATTCGGGTCGTCCACTACTTCTATAGAGGGCATTAAGACGAGCTCCCCATATGCATCAGTCACCTCATCCACTACCTCTTGGATGATATCATCATCATCTTCTTCTTCGGAGAAAACAGGTTGAGGGGTCATAGACGAGCCAAGTGCTTCGCTATTGATGATTGAGGGTTGCTTTTCCATTCGGTCAGCTAACTCCGTTTGATGGTCTATGTCTATGGATGATGGTTGATGGATAACTGATGAGGGTACCATCTGAATAGCAAGGTTATCGTCATCGTCATCGTCTTCGTCATCGTTATCGTCTTCGTTTTCGTCTTCATACACGCAACGTGTGTCTGTCTGCTGCCCAATCAACGAAGCTATCCAGTTTACATAGCGATCAGCCTCCATCAAGAGTTCCTCTCCATCGGTCTGTCCTACTATAAGTACAGGAATATCATTCTTTGTAGCCGTCTCCACCTCACGATTCATCTGCGGAGTCGTATTGTAGTTCTTCGTATAAACCACTAATAGCATGCGAGCCTCAGCAAGTACATTCAGTGATGCAGCAGAGATGAGCTGTCCTGTAGGAATATCCCTACAGCCAAGGAAGCATCGTACCCCCCTTTGCTCCAAACTCTTGCACAAAGCCTCTGCCCACTGCTGATCTTTCGTTGCATGCGTTATAACTACATCGTAAGCCATTTCTTCAAAAAATTAAATATCGTGTCAAAGATACGAATAAACGAGCGAGAAAAGCAAAGTTTACGTTGTTTTTTTCAAAGCGAGTGCAAACAATCTTCTTGGTTTACCATAAAGATACGAATAAGCGATCGAATAAACAACATTTTGATTAGGAAAGCTTGCTTGCATAATCAATGAGTTGATTTATTCACAGCTAGTGAGAGTATCTTTATGATTAAGCCCAAAAGAAACTCGCACTCGTTGCAAAAAGTTCAAGCAAGCTTGACTTTTCACTCGCTTATTCGTATCTTTGTCACTAAAAAAGAAAAATGATATGATAATATTTCCGAATGCAAAAATCAACATAGGGCTGCAGGTGACTGAACGACGCCCCGACGGTTACCACAACCTGGACACCATATTCTACCCTATCCCCACACACGATGCTCTGGAAGTAATCGTGGTAGAGGGGGCCGACTATGACTGTCGCCTTCACCTGAGTGGCGTAGAAATAGAGGGCGATACAGATAACAATCTGGTGGTGCGTGCTTACCGACTGTTGGCGGCAGATTATACATTGCCATCGGTAGACGTGTATCTGCATAAACACATCCCCACAGGCGCAGGACTGGGTGGAGGATCTGCCGACGCTAGCTATATGCTACGCCTAATGAACGAGATGTGCGCACTGGGTATATCGGATGAGCAACTCGAAGCATACGCTGCACGACTGGGAGCCGACTGCCCCTTCTTCATAAAGAACACACCTGTATATGCCACGGGGATAGGCAACGAGTTTCACCCCATAGCGCTGAACCTAAGCGGATGGTATATCGTGGTGGTGAAGCCCGACGTATTCGTATCGACCAAAGAGGCCTACTCGATGGTGAGACCCGAAAAACCCGAGGTAACGCTCGATAAAAAGATCACACTCCCCATGAAAGAATGGAAAGAGATGGTAAGCAATGACTTCGAGAAGGGTATCTTTGCCATTCACCCCGAACTGAATGATATAAAGAACAAACTATATGAGTTGGGAGCTGTATATGCCTCCATGAGCGGAAGCGGATCGGCCCTATACGGACTATTTGCCGAACCGGTCAAGAACGTGGAGCGCTATTTCGAGGGTTGCTTCTGCGAACAACAAATACTCCCCGATTCACATCGAGGAGTATCCAAATAACACAAACACAAAATAAAACACGACAAAACTACTATGCAATTACTATTTACTTCTTATCTTACGATATGCTAGCCCGCTGAGGAGCTAATGCACAGATATAACACAGGAGTAAAAGATATTGTTTTAGGAGAAGTGTGTTAAATCACGTTAACAAACAAAACGAGGGTGGAAAATGCTTCCACCCTCGCCTAGTATATAATAGGAGTATCAAATATTCATCGACAGATAGGTGATGTAGGCTATATATGCCAAAAGAAAGATAACACCCTCGATGCGATCAAGTTTGCAACGCTTGAAGGTAAAAGCAGCCAGCCACAAGAGGATGATGCTAACCATCACCATGGACATATCGACCGTAGAGATGCTCTGAATTTCGAAAGGCGAAATAGCGGCACTGGTACCAATGATAAGAGATATATTGAAGATGTTTGACCCAATGACATTGCCCAGAGCCAACTGATTCTTTCCCTTCATGGCAGCTACCACACATGTGGCAAGCTCAGGTAGAGAAGTACCTACAGCCATGAGAGTGATAGAGATGAAGGCCTCAGATACATGAAAACGCTCGGCAATGCTCACCGTATGGTCTACAAAGAACTGACCACCAAAGATGAGTCCGGCCAAGCCCAAGACAATAAACAGAATAGCCTTACCCATAGGCATGGGCTTGGCAGCAGATGCCTCATCTTCATCGGTACCATTCTTGGCCGACTTGAAGGAATCTATCATAAAAATCGCAAATATCAACAATAGGCTAAGTGCATCGACACGTGAGATGCCTGGAGCACCACCAAAGAGACCAAAACCATTGTACAAAACAACTAATAAGAATAGAGACACGGCAATAGCAAAGGGAAGATCTTTACGTATATTGCTCCGAGTATAACCAACCGGAGAAATCAGTGCGGTAACACCCAGAATGAGCAGGATATTACAGATATTTGAACCAGTAACGTTACCCAATGCCATATCGCCATGGCCACCAATAGCCGATATGACACTAGCCACCAATTCAGGCATGGAAGTGCCTATACCAACAATAGTCATACCGATTACAAACTCACTGATACCATACTTACGCGCAATACCCGATGCGCCATCGACTAGCCAATCAGAGCCTACAATAATCATCACCAGCCCGGCAAGAATCCAAAGAATGTCGAAAAACATGTTTTAATTAATTATATATTATTTTACGATTAACGAGGAACGTTTAATGATATACGATTAATGATGAATTATTTTCCCAAACGGCATCAAGGCCAGTACAGCCAGTTTGAAATGTTGCTTACCAAAGGGGATACCTATAATCGTGATGCAAAATATCAAGCCCAGTATGGCGTGAGTCATGGCCATCTCGACACCACCAAAGACAATCCAAAGGATATTGAGGAATAGCGACCAGCACCCCATCTGCCCGTTTCGATCTATCACGTCACGGCCAAAGGGACAAAACGAGAGACCTGCCATTTTGAATAATTGCAAACCCACCGGGATGCCAATAATCGTGATACAATAGACTACACCTAAAAGCAAATACCCTATAGCCATAAAGAGTCCGCCAAAGACAATCCAAATAAGATTTCCTAAGAATGACATAATAAATTATATGTATTAAAATTCTCTACAAAGGTACAACAAACAAGCGTAATATTAAAAGTATAGATTAACATTTCGCCTGATTCGACGTTTTTTAGCCTACTATCGTAAGCAGAAGATAGGCTGCACCTCAGAAATTCTCAAATAAATTTGGAATTTCGTTCGGTTTGCACTAATTTTAACTTACTATCGTAAGCAGAAGATAGGCTGCACCTCAGAAATTCTCAAATAAATTTGGAATTTCGTTCGGTTTGCACTATCTTTGCAGCGCTTTTCGACAAGCGACCAAGGTTGGTTCCGTAGCTCAGCTGGATAGAGCAACTGCCTTCTAAGCAGTAGGTCAAGCGTTCGAGTCGCTTCGGAATCACAAAAAAGGGAGTTACAAATTGTAACTCCCCTTTTTATTATCTCTACTTTCTGAACAGATGAGGGATGAAGAGGTTTAGTCCACGGCGCCAGGTGAGCCACTCATGATGTGTACCCTCAGACACCTGATAATCTACCTTGATACCCGCATTGCGGAGATTCTCGGCAAGAGCACCTGTACCAAAGTTTTCCCCACTGCCACAATGCAGGAATAGATAATGTATCTGCTTGTTGAACTCATCGGGACGAGTGAATACACCATCATAGCTATTGTTAACATCAAGTCCGAAGATAGCTCCACTGAAAGCGCCCATATAAGAGAACTTATCCATATGAGTGAGCACTACATCGAAAGTCTGATGTCCGCCCCATGAGAGACCCGCCATAGCACGATGCTCACGATCGGCCTTAGTGCGGAAATGACTATCGATATAGGGAATGAGGTCATTGAGCAGCACGGGATAGAAGGTGGCTCCATAATCTTGGAAGCGACCACGGATAGGAGCAGCTACATCACCACTCTCCATCACTACAATCATGGGCACAGCACGACCTTCGGCAATGGCGTTGTCCATGATATGTTGCATACGCCCCTGCTTGCACCATCCGGTTTCATCCTCGCCCATGCCATGCTGAAGGTAGAGCACAGGATAACGCTTACGGCCCTGCTCATAGCCTGCAGGAGTATACACCATGGCATGACGCCATGCTGAAGCACTCTGTGAATAATAGTAGATGCTACGTACTTGACCATGAGGCACACCTTGCTGAGGACGATAGTAATCACCTTCAGGCCCCTCAGATATCTCAATACCACCTGACTGACGATGACAGCCAAAGAAGGTATCGGTAGCAGGATCAACAATGGAAACTCCATCAACAATAATAAAATAGTAATGGAATCCCACAACGAGAGGTTCGGTAACTGCCATCCAAGCACCGGAAGCATCGCGCTGCATGTCGTACTTACGACCGCAGATATCAACCTGTACCTTTTGAGCCTGTGGAGCCTGGATGCGGAAGTAGGCACGACGCTCACTATCGACCTTGGGGTACTCGTTGCCCGGGATGGTAGTCTCTGCCACTACAGCATCGGCAGGCACCTCGATCTTCTTATAGGTTGTGTAACCTAAAAGGTGAAGCATCTTCTCACCATAGCGCGAGCCTAACTCACGATAGCCTGCAGCATCGAAATGCAGATTGTCGGGGCCATTAGTACATCCTGTAGAAGACACTACATGTGAGGTGTGAATAGTCTTAGGCAAATCATTAATCTGCTGATTCATACGAATACACTGTCCCTTACCATCGGCCTGCACCACCTCGCCTGCCAAAAGAGGTACCTCCTCGGGGACAAGTCCGAGATCACCCAATAGACGATCATAAACGGTCTTCACCTTAGATGCCCAAAGAGGATCACCCGTATTAGATTCGCCCTGATGCATGAGAATGCCTTTGATGACACCATCCTGCTGCGCCTTGCGGGCGAGGGTTACAAGGCGTTCGTAAGGATTGTCATCATAAGCCTTGAGCATACCTATCATCCAATTGGGAGCTTGCTTCACATAGTTCTTAATAGAATCAGGCATAAAACCTTCTATACGAATACCGCCTATAGCTACATGGATAACACCTACACGAATACTATCGGGGAGCGTGGCTATCATCGTACGGCCAAAATAGTCAGCAGGAGTGAGACCATTGTTGGGACGACAAAGAGGCGGAACGGCCTCGCACCACTCACCCATGGTGCGACCACGTTGAGCATCATCGACAGCAGGCATAAGAAGAAAACGCGGACCAGGACTTACCAGATCCTGTGCCTCAGGACGAGCAGCGCCCTCCATATTGGATTGTCCGAAACACAAGAAGATGTAGAAATTGGGATCTACAGCTGCCGAAATCTTTGTCACCGACAAGACCAGCATCGCGGCCATAGCCGATACTTTAAAGAAGGAACGTATCATAACACTAAGCTTTAATGATTACTATACCTATATTATATTACTTGAATTGCCACCAGTCAAGACGGACATCGCCCTGAGCCTCATCAAAACAAAGATAGAGGTCATGTACACCTGATGCACCAGCCACCTTACAGCTATATGAGCGATACTTTTCAAATGAGCCATTGGGCTTCAAGATTACTGTGCCTACGATAGGCCCATCGGCGCTATCAAGACGCACATTGAGTGCAACATTACCCTTACCGGCTGCAGCTATAGTGAAACGCTTGGCACCAGAAGCGAAGTCGACACCTCGCAAGCGGATGTATTCACCTTTGTCAATATGATAGATATACATGTTACGCTTACCCTCTGACAATGGCATCTGCTCTACTACGCCCGTGTTATCAAACCCAACCTTCGCACTTTTGAGTCCATAGCCCCATGCCATAGTCTCGGCCTCGACACGACGATAAGGATCGAATGAATGAAGTTGCTCTACTGGATTCTGATCGAGCCAATAAGGTAGTTCAGGTATAGTACCATCAGCATTGTACTTCAACTCAGTGAAGGTCACAGAACGACGCTCGTAATGACGACGGATATCAATATTCTTAAGATCGTAATTCTGACCAAAGAGATAGGTACGTCCCTTAAAGTCAGCAATACCAGGATGGTTGCCACGATTACGAGGAGTATGATCCATGATGTGTCCTTTGTGTATCCACGGACCTGTAGGACTATCACTCATAGCATATCCGATGCCTTCAGGACAGCATGTAGATGCAAACGCCATGTAGTAGTGTTCACCACGCTTATAGCACCATGGTCCCTCCTGATAATCAGGGATACGGGGAAGCTTTACAATATCGCCTGAGGTAGATATCATATCCTCATTCAACTTCACATAATAGGTATTAGGATTGCCCCAATACATATATGCCTGTCCGTCATCATCGACAAACACGGTAGGGTCTATATCCTCCCAATGCTCACGCTGCCACACTAGCGGCTTTCCTAGAGGGTCCTTAAAGGGACCATAGGGAGAATCAGCCACCAACACGCCTATACCATGTCCGTGAAGCGGTGCATAGAGATAATACTTACCATTGCGCTCAACAGTCTGAATGGCCCAGGCTCCATTGTCACGACTACGCCATGAGAAATCCTTTAAGGAAGCTACTGCACCATGCTCAGTCCAATTGACCATATCTGTAGTAGAATAGAGCAACCAATCGTACATAAAGAATCCGGCCGAACTCCTCTCATTAGGATCAACGATATCTTCGGGTGATGAATCGTGAGATACATACAAGAATAAGGTATCACCTACGACGAGCGGAGAGGGATCGGCTGTAAACTTTGTCTGCGTGAAGGGCATATTGCACTGTTCGATACCACGCAACTCCCACCAATCGAAGTTCATCAACTTGGGTCCCTTACGGCCTGTGAAGCAGAAATACAAATCATGCACGCCTGAAACCTTTGAGGTGATATCAGCAACAAGTGTCTGCCACTTCTCCCAACCTCCGGTACCAGGCACACGCAATGTGGTAAGCAACTGACCCTTCAAGCTATCAACACGCACTTCGATAGCACCGCCACGTAAGCCACTTGCCACACGAGCAGTAAATGTGCGGGGAAACATACGACCAAAATCTACAGCTTGCAGCTTGATATAGTCTCCATTATGAACATCGGTAACATATACACCAACATCAACATTCTGCTCAGTCTTCAAACCACGCGAGAAGGCCATAGTCTCGGCCTCGACCTTACGGAAGGGATTGAAAACGCCTACAGGTTTGACACCTTCGTCGGTAGGCAGTATAGTGGGGAATGAACCATCTTCGTTATAATCAAACTCTTCTATAGCCACACTGCGTCCAAAACCGCCGCCACCAGGCAACTTGCCTGTATGGTAAAAGAAATAGCTATGACCCTTATAGTCAGCAAC
This sequence comes from Bacteroidaceae bacterium, assembly GCA_017424485.1. GTDB lineage: Bacteria > Bacteroidota > Bacteroidia > Bacteroidales > Bacteroidaceae > UBA1189. The sequence continues at coordinate 1,382 of JAFOYZ010000083.1, read as the reverse complement.
GCCAGCATGATTGGTAAACGAGTTGGTATTTCCAAGAGGCATAATCTCGCCTGCATATTTCCAAGGACCGACAGGACTTGATGCTGTACTGTATGAGATATGCTCAGGCACACCACCAGCTGCATATATCAGCTGGTAGGTATCGCCTCGCTTGGTAAGCCAAGGTCCCTCTACATAGCTGTCCTTGTATTTCTTTCCTTTCTCACGGTTTTTCATCGTGGGTGCGCCAAATCCTTCCTCAGTCATCTCGGGAATGATCACATCACCTTCGTATGAAATCATGTCCTCATTGAGTTTCAGGTAGTATAATTGCGGATTACCCCAACACACCCATGCCTGTCCGTCATCATCAATAAATACAGACGGGTCAATATGATCCCACGAACCATTTTCAAACAAAGGCTTACCAATGGCATCCTTGAAAGGTCCCGTAGGCGAGTCACCCACAGCTACACCAATAGCCATACCACCCGATAGCTTAGAATGAGCACATATATACCAATAAAACTTACCATTACGCTCAATACATTGGGCAGCCCATGCACGGTCATCGGCCCAAGAGAAATCCTCTAAGGCAAGAGGCGAACCATGGTCGACCCAATTGACCATATCATCAGACGAATAGATGCGCCACTCTTGCATCCAGAAAAAATCAGCCTTTTCTTCATCATGACCAGTATACACATACATACGGCCATCATGAACCATAGGCGCAGGGTCAGTTGTATAGCAGGTTTGCACAATCGGATTCTGCGCAAACACAGACACGCACGATGCCGCCATTGACATCAATGCACATTTAAGTTTGTTATTCATAGTCATAGACATATATTATTTAATGATTAAAACTTCACATTTATTGTTTCCATCTGGGACAGACGTTTTTCGGATATAGAGTCCGGGAGAAAGCGGTTCGACAGGCAGCCCTGAGAGATTATAATATTGCATGCTGGAGGCAATGTTACCTTCGTCTACATTATCTATAGCAGAGACATCTCCCTTACGCAACAGGGCAGCTTGTCCGACAACAAGATCGGCCCACGGGGCATCAGCCGTATAGAAAGAAATCACGTAGCGGCCTTTCTCCGTAACATCGAAACGAAAGGATTTCAATGAGGTACCCGAGAAACTATTTGATGCAGAATTACCTACGTTAGAGGTAGGCGTAAAGGAATGTGCATATACCTCATCGCCATCGATAGTCTCAACAGCAATACTAACGGGAGAGTATGTAGGTATATTCCAGTTGGCCACACGATAATATAATTGGTAATTGCCAGGATATAACACCAAAGAGGTAGATGTGCCTTGTGCCGCAAAACGAGCATAACCGGCATGAGCAGCTCCAATCACATTGCGTGTATAGAGTCCCCAGTCAAAAT
>JAFOYZ010000082.1 GCA_017424485.1 Bacteroidaceae bacterium | reverse complement strand
GCACCTCTACCATCTCTTCACGGTCGAATGCTTGGTCGTTGGTCACCGTAACGGTGAAATCAGTGCTCTGCTTAGGACCGCATGCTGTGAGCAGGGCGAGAAGAGAGAGGAATGAAAAATACTTTTTCATTGAATTAAGAATTAAGAATTATGAATTATGAAAGTTGAGCGTAGAAGGATATATAGACTTCTTTCAGATTTATCCGAGCATCAGCAACTTCCACGTTAAAGTCTCACTAAACTATGAATTATGAATCATAAATTATGATGTTTCTTTTAGATGCCAGACAAGCGTATAAGGCAGCCAACGTTCATAATTCATAATTCATAATTCTTAATTCAATGAAAAAGTATTTTTCATTCCTCTCTCTCCTAGCCCTGCTCACAGCATGCGGTCCTAAGCAGAGCACAGATTTCACCGTTACGGTGACCAACGACCAAGCATTCGACCGTGAAGAGATGGTAGAGGTGCCCATCAGCGAAGTGGCCAAGAAGGTACAGCTCATCGATGAGGAACAATACATCATCCTCGATGCAGAGGGCAATCAGGTAGCTTATCAGATAACTTATGATGACAACCTCCTGTTCCCGGTCAATGTGAAGGCAGGCAACAAGGCTGTGTATACTATTGCTGTGGGTGAGCCGATCGAGGCTGATCCCCTCGTTTATGGTCGCCACTACCCAGAGCGTGTCGACGACATCGCTTGGGAGAACGACCGCACTGCTTATCGCGCCTATGGTCCTGCCCTGCAAGCTAAGGGTGAACGTGCCTTCGGTTATGATGCGTGGGTTAAGCGCGTACCCTCCCTTGTAGTGGAACAGCGCTATGCCAATGAGCTCAACCCCGACACACAGGCCGAGATTGCTCGCTTGCGTAAGGCACGCAAGTACGATGAGGCCAATGAGCTATATCATTCCGTATCTTATCATGTAGATCATGGAAATGGCCTTGACTGCTATAAAGTAGGTCCCACCCTCGGATGCGGCACTGCAGCTCTTATGCAAGGCGATGCCATCCTCTACCCCTATTGTTGGAAGGAGTACGAGATTCTTGAGAATGGTCCTATGCGCTTCACTGTAAAGCTTACCTACAATCCTTTTGTAGTAGGCAAGGACACAGTGGTAGAGACTCGTGTCATCTCGCTTACTCAAGGTTCTCAGCTCAACAAGACCGTAGTATCTTACGCCGGTCTCACCAAGGCTGCTCCCGTAGCTACTGGTCTCGTTATACACCCCGAAAATCCTACAGCCTATGTGCTTGAAGGTGATAAGGGCTACATCGCCTATGCCGACCTCATCGACAACGTGAACAATGGAAATGGCGTCATCTATGTAGGTGCCGTAATGCCCGCTAAGGTAAACGAGGCTAAAGCTCAGATGTTCTCCGATAAGGAGGCTAAGGAACGTGGTGCCTCGGGTCATGTACTTGCCATCAGCAACTACAAACCGGAAACTGAGTACACCTACTACTGGGGCTCAGGCTGGAGCAAGTATGGTTTCGACTCTATGGAATCTTGGAATACCTATCTCGATCAATATGCGCAGAGCGTGCGTAATCCCTTGAAAGTGGAGTTCTAAACGATTTTCTCGTTACAATGTATAGGAGGGTGTGTCTTTCGCGACGCACCCTCTTTTTTAGATGCTCAGATGGAGATGCCTTCAAAATGCTTATTGTTATTTTATATTTATCCTTTTTAGGATTGCTGTGTCTTTAGGGTTGTTTTGTGACTTTGGTTGTTAGTACTCGGCTTCTTTGTTAATCACAGACTAAAGTTTAATGGTCTTAGCAAAACTGGCTTTTTCTTTCGTCTGAGGCTAAATTTCTCACGTTCAACAATACAAGTAAACTGACATAATCTTCGATAAGTCGAAATTTTGCACTAATTTTGTACCCACAATATATATAAATGGTAGAATATGAAAGAACAACTTTTTTCAACACTTCCGTATAAAGTAGCCGACATGGCGTTGGCTGAGTTTGGGCACAAGGAAATAGATATGGCCGAGCATGAGATGCCGGGCCTTATGGCATTGCAAGAAAAATATGGCGATAGCAAGCCACTAGCTGGTGCACGTGTGATGGGCTCGTTGCATATGACTATACAGACGGCTGTGCTTATCAAGACCCTCAAGGCATTGGGTGCAGAGGTACGCTGGTGCTCATGCAACATATACTCCACTCAGGATCATGCCGCTGCAGCCATTGCAGATCTAGGTGTGCCCGTGTTTGCATGGAAGGGTGAAAACTTGGCAGATTATTGGTGGTGTACGCTACAGGCACTCAACTTTGGCGACGGTAAGGGTCCAAACGTCATTGTTGACGATGGTGGCGATGCTACCTTGATGATACACCTAGGCGTTGATGCGGAGAAGGATGCTAGCGTGCTTGATACACCCTCGGGTGGTGAAGATGAGGCCGAATTGAAGGCTATTTTGAAAAAGGTTTTAGCTGAGAAGCCCGGATTGTGGACTGCCATGGCTAAAGAGGTGCGAGGCGTAAGCGAGGAGACTACCACGGGTGTACACCGTTTGTACCAGATGAAAGAGGAGGGTAAGTTGCTGTTCCCTGCCTTCAATGTGAATGACTCGGTGACAAAGAGCAAGTTTGACAACCTTTACGGCTGTCGCGAGTCATTGGCCGATGGCATCAAGCGTGCTACCGATGTAATGATTGCTGGTAAGGTAGCCGTGGTGTGTGGCTATGGCGATGTGGGCAAGGGATGTGCACATAGTTTGCGCTCCTACGGAGCTCGTGTGCTTGTGACAGAAATTGATCCCATATGTGCATTGCAGGCTGCCATGGAGGGGTTCCAGGTGGTGACTATGGAGGAGGCTTGTTCACAGGGCAACATTTTCGTGACTACCACAGGTAATATTGACATCGTGCGCATAGAGCATATGACTGAGATGCCCGATCAGGCTATCGTATGTAATATTGGTCATTTTGACAATGAAATACAGGTTGAGGCGCTTAAGAACTATCCCGGCATACGCCGCGAGAATGTGAAGCCGCAGGTAGACCGTTATTATTTCCCCGACGGACACAGCATCATCTTGCTTGCTGACGGTCGTCTCGTGAACCTTGGCTGCGCTACTGGCCACCCCTCATTCGTAATGAGTAATTCGTTTACCAACCAGACGTTAGCGCAGATTGAACTCTATGGCAAGCAGTATCCGATCGACGTGTATCGTTTGCCGAAGCACCTCGACGAGGAGGTAGCCCGTCTGCACTTAGAGCGCATAGGCGTGCACCTTACCACACTTACACAGGCACAGGCCGACTATATCGGTGTAAAGGTGGAAGGACCATACAAAGCTGAGCACTATCGTTATTAATGGACGATTGACAATTCCATAAAGTTGAGCTTGCGAAACTTAAATAATGGATGATTAATAGTGTTTGTGGCTTATGAAAGAAGTCAATATAGGTCATACTGCGGAGCCTAATTGTCAATTGCCAGCTGGCGATTGCCAATTAAAGAATGTTTGTGTTTATTGTGCTTCGAGCACACAGGTTGACGAGAAGTACTTCCGTGCTGCTCAAGAGTTGGGTGCACTGATTGCCCAAAAGGGGTTGCGCTTGATTACCGGAGCCGGCCGATTAGGCCTGATGGACACTATACAGGATGCCGCATTGGCGGCGGGTGGCGAGGCTATTGGTGTCATCCCTACCTTCATGGTCAAGGAAGGATGGCATCATACAGGGCTCACCGAACTGATAGAGACGCACTCGATGCATGAGCGTAAGCAGACAATGGCCAACCTTTCTGATGGTATCATTGCCTTGCCGGGCGGATGCGGAACTATGGAGGAGTTGCTTGAGATTATTACTTGGAAGCAACTTGGTCTCTATGTAAATCCTATCGTAGTACTCAATATAGACGGATACTACGATGCGTTGCTGGCTCAGTTGGAGAAAGCAGTGGATGAGAATTTCATGCGCACCATACATGCCGGCATATGGAAGGTGGCGACCACACCAGCAGAGGCCATAGAACTATTGCTCACTACACCGAAGTGGAATAAAAACATACGTAAGTTTGCCGCTATATAGTAAGGGGTAAGAAGGATACATGCAAGGAGAAAATGAATATATGGCGCAGTGGGTGGGATATATACAGGGTATGCCAGCGGAGCAGACCTTGTGTGCCGACGATGTATTAGTGTGTCTGTTATTTGTTTGTTTTTTTGTCATTGCCGCAGTATTGGCTGACAAGGAGAATTTCTTAGGATACGTGCTGAAGGAGTTTTTCCTCCCTCATACGAATAGTGATGATAGCGTAAAGGTCAACAACAAGTATTACGTCAGGTTAGGGCTATATGGTGTATCTTTCATGTCGATAGCTCTTTTCGCTACAGCCTATGCCGCTAGTATGGGGATATCGTATAGTTATCGCGGACTGCTGGTGGTATTCGCGTTCGTATGGACTATGTACTTGTTCAAGCAGGGAGTTTATCGGGTAGTGAACTGGGTGTTTTATGAGCATTTACATACAATGACTTGGAGGTACTATTATTCTAACTGGACTATTCTTTCGGGAATCTGTATGTTTGTTGTCGGGGCATGTGCTATTTTCTTTAATTTATGTTCAGAGACGATGGCAATTTTATTGTCAGTGTTTGTTGTTGTGACAGAAATGTGCTTGTTTTACAAAGCATTTCATATCTTTTCACAAAAAAAATATGGCATTTTGCAATTATTTGTCTACCTTTGCAGCCTTGAAATAATACCCTTGCTTTTGGTAGGTAAGGTGTTGGTAAATTTTTTAGATAACTGATACAAAACGACAAGGCCTTGAAAGTAAATAAGATTCTCGTTTCGCAGCCTAAACCTGCATCGGATAAATCACCCTATTTTGACATTGCACGTAAGTATGATGTAATGATAGACTTTAAGCAGTTTATCAAAGTGGAGAGTTTAAGTACCAAGGAGTTTCGTGCACAGAAGGTGGCTATCCTTGATCATACTGCTATCGTTTTCACTTCTCGTCACGCTATTGACCACTTTTTTGGACTGTGCACAGAACTGCGTGTGGCTGTGCCTGAAACAATGAAGTATTTCTGCGTATCGGAGACTATTGCACTCTACATACAAAAGTATGTGCAGTACCGTAAGCGCAAGGTGTTCTTTGGTGACAATGGCAAGATGGATGGTCTGCTGCCTTTGATGGTAAAGCATAAGAATGAAAAGTACTTCGTGCCTCTGTCTAGTGTACATAACGATGAAATCTCTATAATGCTTGACAAGGCCAACTTGCAGCATACAGAGGGCGTGATGTACCGTACGGTAAGCCATATCTTCGAGCCGGGTGAGCTTGAAGGATACGATATGATGATCTTCTTCAGTCCTTCGGGTATCGTGTCGCTCAAGGAAAACCTTCCAGAGTTCAATCAGGGCGATATGAAGATAGCCTGCTTCGGTCCCGCTACAGCTGCTGCCATTAAGGAGGCTGGTTTACGTCTCGACCTTGAGGCTCCCACCGTTGAGGCTCCCTCGATGACCATGGCGTTGGAGCAGTATCTCGCCAAGAACAACAAGTAATACATAATGGCTTATTATATCATTCTGAGCGTAGCGAAGAATCTCTCATTGGACCACCTATAAGGAGATTTTTCGCTACGCTCAGAATGGTACGATAGGTACAATCCTTACCTGATGACACAACCTATACGTCATACCTTCAAGAAAAGCGAACGCTTATGTAGTCGGATTCTTATGGAGCGTCTTTTTCAAGGCGAAAACCAGGCCGCTTCCTCCTATCCGCTTCGTGCTGTATTCCTGTCGTCAGAGGATATGGCGCAACAAGGCGTATCCGTACTTGTGAGTGTGCCCAAGAAGCGGTTTCATGATGCTGTAGATCGTAATCGTGTGAAGCGCCAGATACGCGAGGCCTATCGCAAGCATAAGCATACACTTGTGCAACTGATGGAGACGCGCGAACAGGGCCTATTGCTAGCAGTCGTGTATGTGTCTGATAAGATTGAGGATACGGCATATGTGGAGAAGCGCATGGTAAAACTATTGGAGAAGGTGGTAGCATTACTATGAGAAAGGTGCTCACATATCTCTTGCTCATTCCGATATACTTCTATCGGACTTGTATATCTCCCCTGACACCTCCCTCATGTCGATTTACGCCGACTTGTTCGCAATATGCCATAGAGGCTTTAAAAAAACATGGCCCCTTGCGTGGCTTGTATCTCACTATACGTAGAATTCTTCGATGCCATCCTTGGGGAGGCTCGGGGTATGACCCTGTACCATGAGTGCCATTTACGATATACATACTCACGATTTCCCCGAAGTGCCAGGAACGGCCATAGTGCAGCTAACTCCTGCAGGATATTGTATGTATCCTGGTCACGTGTACTCTGTTGGCTTGCATCCATGGGACATTCAGGATGACTGGAAGGCACAGATGGCCAAGGTGGCCGTGATGGCTATGCACCCACATGTGCTGGCAATTGGTGAGGCCGGACTCGACAAGAAGAAAAGTCCCGTACCGATGGGCATACAGATGGATGTGTTTCGTGAACATGTGAGGTTGAGCGAGATGTTACATAAACCTTTGATCGTACATTGCGTGAAAGCTATTGACGAGTTGCTGGCTATACGCAAGGAGATGGGTGTGAAGCATCCATGGGTGCTGCATGGCTATCGGGGAGGACCCAATCAGGCCGAGCAGTTGCGCAGGGCGGGTATCTATGTCAGTCTTGGCTTGGACTATAATACCGATACTCTACTTAATATGCCATTCAAGTACCTCTTGTTTGAGAGCGATACTTATGGAGATGTCAGTGTGCTCTACAATCTGACCAGTGAGGATATGGATGCTAAGGAAGAGTCTGTGCGCAGCCTCGTCGCCAAGAATATCGTGGCTTTCCTTAAGTCGCATTACGATGCTTCGTTTGAATAATTCTTTGGCAGACTGATGCTAAATCGAATTTTTACACTACCTTTGTGGCATTAAAGGTAAATAATAAAAACATATAGCTATGAACTTTGTAGAAGAACTCCAATGGCGTGGTATGGTGCACACCATGATGCCTGGAACAGAAGAACTGTTGAGTAAAGAGATGGTAACCGCCTATCTCGGTATTGACCCTACGGCAGACTCATTGCACATCGGACATCTTTGCGGTGTGATGATGCTTCGTCACCTGCAGCGTTGCGGTCACAAGCCACTGGCTCTTGTGGGCGGTGCTACAGGTATGATTGGCGATCCTTCGGGCAAGTCGCAGGAGCGTAACCTCCTCAATGAGGAGACCCTCCGTCACAACCAGGAGTGCATCAAGAAACAGCTGGCCAAGTTCCTCGACTTTGAGAGTGATGCTCCCAACTGTGCCGAGCTCGTCAACAACTATGACTGGATGAAGGACTTTACCTTCCTCGATTTTGCACGCGAGGTAGGCAAGCACATCACCGTAAACTACATGATGGCCAAGGATTCAGTGCAGAAGCGTCTCAACGGCGAAGCTCGCGATGGCCTCTCATTCACTGAATTTACCTATCAGTTGCTCCAGGGTTACGACTTCCTCTACCTCAACGAGCACAAGGGATGTAAGCTCCAGATGGGTGGTAGCGACCAGTGGGGTAACATCACCACCGGTGCTGAGCTCATCCGTCGCACCAGTGGCAACGAGGTATATGCACTCACCTGTCCGCTCATCACTAAGGCCGACGGTGGTAAGTTCGGTAAGACCGAGTCGGGCAACGTTTGGCTTGATCCCCGCTACACCTCACCCTACAAGTTTTATCAGTTCTGGCTCAACGTGAGCGATGATGATGCATCCAAGTACATCAAGATCTTTACCGCTATCGGTCGTGAAGAGATTGAGGCGCTCATCGCCGAGCATACCGAGGCCCCACATTTGCGCATACTACAAAAGCGTCTTGCCAAGGAGGTTACTATCATGGTACATTCTGAGGCCGACTATGAGGCTGCTGTGGAGGCATCGGGCATCCTCTTCGGAAACAACACGCACGATGCGCTTGTGAAACTTGATGAAGACACCCTGCTTGCCGTATTTGAGGGTGTGCCCCAATTTAAAGTATCGCGCGCGAAGATTGAGGCTGGCATCAAGGCCGTAGACCTCTTTGCTGAGGAGTCGGCCGTGTTCCCCTCTAAAGGCGAGATGCGCAAGATGGCACAGGGCGGTGGAGTAGCCCTCAATAAGGAGAAGCTAGCTGCTTTTGATCAAGAAATCACCATAAAAGATTTGCTTAATGACAAGTATCTGCTTGTGCAGCGCGGTAAGAAAAATTATTTCTTGCTCATAGCAGAATAATACCGACATCCGATCTCTATAGTTTCCAAAGGGTGGCTTAATGCCACCCTTTAGCTTTTAAATGGCGATAAAACATGTTTTATAACATACTTTGCTTAAAAAATGGAATAAAAAGTTTCAAAAGCAAAATGTTTCGTTTAATTTCGCTGTATTATTCTAATGACATTATACTAACTTTATTAACTTAATACAATCAAGCTATGATGAAAAAATTACTCTCAGCATGTATGTTTGCTGTAGTTGCTTTGTCAGCAAGCGCATGGAACTCTGGTGATTATGTGTACACTAAGGTTGCCAAGTACAGAATTACAGGTGCCGATCTCGTGACCAATGGCCAGTTTACAGATGGTTCTACCGCAGGGTGGACAGCTACAGATGAAACCAACTTCCCGTTGGCTGCCGTGTTTGGCATTTCTGAGGAGGGTGGCGTTGCCGTTCAGGCTGGCCAGACCGACCTCGCTGCTGGTATGTACCAGGCAGTGAAGATTGAAATGGGTGGTACATACGTCGTATCATTCAAGGTGAAAGGTGCAGCTGCTGGTTATACCGACCACGACTTGACCGGTGCTGCTACCAACTACATCAATGCCTACTTCAACACCGACGGTACATTGGGTACAAAGGATGGTACCACACTTCTTTATGGTGAGAATGGTGTAGGTGGCGGTTATCAGTTCAGCTACAATGCCGACGATTTCGTAGAGGTATTCTTCGCTGTTGAGGCTCCTCAGGATGGTAACATCATGATTGACTTCCGTGGTATGGCCGAGGGCCTTATCATCAAGGATGTAGAGTGCCACACTGCCGAGGAGGTATACGACGACCGTATCGCCAATGACCGTATCGCTTACTTCAAGAAGTATACCGCTGATGGTAATTTTGAAGGTGCTGAATATGACAGCTTCTTGGCTAGTGTAAAGGCCGTAGAGGATGCTATTGCTGCCAATGCTTCTCCTGCCGAGATGGCTACTTTGATGGATAATCTCGAGACTGACTGGGCACTTTTTGCAGAAGCCAACTTCTCTAACGTATTGGATTTGATCCCCACTAAGGACGGTTCGGCTAACACAGGCAATAACTCAGCTAACTGGATGAACTGGGTGAGCAAGTGGAACAAGCTTAGCAATGACTATAAGAATCAGGCTCCTTGGTCATGGACTACCGACCGTTGGTCACACAAGACCGCTGCAGCCAATAGCCCCTTGCAGATTCAGTGGCAGCGTAAGGCATCTGGTAATTGGAACAACATTGCTACATTGACCGCTACTCTTGATCCCGGTACCTATTATTGGGGCGTTACTGGTCAGGGTGGTATGATGACTCTCGACAAGGCACGTTGGGCTCGCTCTTGGGCGAATGAGAATGCGGCAACACAGCTCTTCTTCAATGGCGACACTACTGAGGTATTCATCCTGAACTCTGCTCGCAACACAGATTATGTGTTCAAGTTCGAGTTGGCCGAGGCAAAGGAACTCACCTTGGGTATCATCTGTAACACCAATAGCGCTGCTACTGACGGTTTCGATGTTCAGTTCATCAACCCCGTACTCTACAAGGTGATTGTAGAAGGTGAACTTCTCCCCGAAGAAAAGGCTTATTTGGATGCTGTAGCTGCACAACTCGAGGCTCTTCAAGGCCGCATCGACGTAGCTAACGGTTACCTCAGTGAGGCTAACGACACACTGCCTTGGGGTAAGGAAACCTTGAAGGAAGGTGTTGACGAAGCTCAGGTACGTTATACCGAGTGGGCTGCTTTGGATGAGGATGCACTCCTTGGTGCTTATTATGATGATGAGATGATCCCCGATACCATTATGGAAAATGGTGTACGCTTCCTCAACAACAACTACATCAATCCGTTCATTGCTATGAACAAGCCTTTGACCGATATGCCGGGTGCAATCGTTGTGGCTAAGGATGTGTTGGGTCAGCGTATCTATTCTAGCTCTGCGAAGAAGGATGACTTTGCTGCTCTCATCGCTGCATCTGAGAAGATGTATGCCGAGAAGTTGGTTGCTGCTTATTCAGAAGAAAATGCACAGGCTCTCGTTGACCAGAAGGCTGCTCTCGAGGCTATGGCTGAGGAGTTCAAGGCTGCTATCGACTACACTGTAATCGTTGACATCGACTTCGGTACTACAGAGGCTCCTGCTGCTTTCGAAACACATACTACTGAGCCCGATTCACTCGGTGAAACTACTACTTACAACACCATAGCTGGTGCTAAGGGTGTGATGACATTCAACGACCTTTCAGGTTCATATCCCTATGCTCTCGGTTGGGGTTCTGCTACTGATGAGACTACTGGTGCTGTCATCGCTACTGACTCACTCGGTATGCTCCGCGTAGGTAACTCTGAGGCTGTAGTAGAGTTTGCTGGTGCTCCTGTTGCAGAAACCGACATCGTAAACATCAAGTTTGACTTCTACGCAGGTAACCTCACCAAGGGTAAGGCTGGTTATAAGGTACTTGCTGCTGAGGGTGACACCATTTGCGGTCTCTTCTACTCTGCTTATGATGGCAATGATGACATGAACACCTTCGGTATCAACTACACAGCTCTGCCTAAGGTTGGTTCTGGTAGCGCAAGCAATGCTGCTATCGCTGCATCAAGCAACAAGACCCAGTTCGACATTGTGCTCGACTATGGTGCAAAGACCATGTACTGCACAACCATCAGCTCTAAGGGTACTGTAACTTCTGAGGCTATTGCTCTTCCCGAGCTTGCTCCTGCTAAGTTTGTTCTCTACTCTAACTATGCAAATTCTGACCGTCGCTGCTGGTTCGACAACCTGAAGATTTGGAACATCGCAGCTGGTGAGGTAGGTATCGAGAATGTAGAGGTTATCCGTCCTGTTGACAATAACATGTACAACCTCCAGGGTCAGCGTATCCTCGCTCCTGTGAAGGGTCAGATCTACATCCAGAATGGTAAGAAGATGCTTGCTAAGTAATCTTTGTTACACATAACAATAACCGTAGGGTGGCTCCAAATGGGGCCACCCTTTACTTTCTACCCGATTGATTGGTGGTTTACACATTGTCTTATCTCGCCCGTTGGTGATAGTGGCTATCGTTTTTTTTATATCATAATTTATACTTATCTTTGCGGAAAAGAAGCTATTTGAGGACTACCGTATGAGGAGGTAAGGGAGAGATACGAAAGGTAATAGTTGCCAGCCAGCAAATGACACATACGTTATAAAATGTACAATCTTATTTGTTGCGTGCATGATTCTTACGATGAGAGAGGCGCTTTTTGAGAATTCACACCATTTCACCGAGTAAAAAAGTTTTATTTTTGGCCTGGCAAGGAGCAGCGTAGCTGCGGTTTGGGGTGATGCTTTAGGCAGGCCCTCTTTTACTTCGCCTTCACTTCGTGAAGTTACCATCTATTTGCCTAAAAAGTAAGTTCTATTCATCCAAAAACTTAAATATCCACGGATACGTAATAAAATATCCACAGATACGTAATAAAATATCCATGAATACGTAATGAAATATCCACGGTTACGTAATGAAATATTCGCGGATATTTAAGTTTATCAACAAATCAATCGGGAGTTTTTGCTTGCTTCTTACAAACTATAGGGAGGTAGGCAACAACTAAGTAGGAGTAGGCATGTTGACATACCCTCTTCCTCAGCACCGTTATAATGCTCTGCTTTAAGATGGCTTGCAGAGTAGCAACAAGTTGCTACTCCTCGGGTAAACTGAATTTCCCTTCGTCGCATCCGACGCTCCTTTCGCGTCGGCGGCATAGTCCAAGCAAGCTTGACTCTGCTACGCTGCTCCTTGCCAGGCCAAAAATAAAACTTTTTTACTCGTTTATTAGGAAGAAAATATAATTTAGGACAGCCTTTACACTCTAATCGCTTGAGAACTGAAGGCAGATGCCCGTAGGGACTTGAGTCAATTTGTGTTGTCTTTTCGCACGTTCGAAATTCAGAAAATGCCGATTTCATCGATAGGGCATTGAGCGGTGTTTTGTATTTTTTACTTTCGACTAAAAATATTGTGTTAAAAATGTTGCGTATTATGGTTTTTTTTGTTCCTTTGTATTTTGTAAGGTCTATTTTGCAATTATTGGTATCACTTGTGACGTAGCGGTGGCATAGGCAGAATGGGGCTTTGGGGATGAGAAACAATACTAATTATACTTTAAAAACTCTTATGAAAAAACTCTTCTTATGCGCATCTCTCGTTGCCTTAGGACTGCTGACTTCCTGTGAGAAGGAGTTGCTGGTACCGGAAGGGACAAAGCCGGAATGGCTCGGAGAGAGTATCTATGAGGAACTTCGTAGTGGGAAACATTTGTCAGGTACGTTCAATACGTATCTGAAGTTGGTCGATGACCTCGAATATGACGAGGTACTTGCTAAGACGGGTAGCAAGACGGTGTTTCCGGCCAATGACGAGGCGTTTGAGCGCTTCTTCCAAAACAATTCCTATGGGGTGACATCTTATGAGCAACTTACCGAGGGTATGAAGAAGCAGATTCTGTATTCTTCAATGCTAGACAACGCACTGCTTGCCGGTATGCTCTCCAATGTGAAGCAGGACGACAACAATGTGAGCCGTGGCCGTGCTATCAAGCATGAGACATCGGCTAGTGTGATCGACTCCATTACTTATATCGCTACTCCTGAGGGAATGCCCAAGAACAACTCGCATTGGAGTGGGTTCAACGACATACACGTGGTGAGCGATGCTACCCGTCAGATGATGGTACACTTCACTCGTGAGCAGATGCTGGCCAATAATATCACTACCACTGGTATAGACTCTGACTTCGGTATCCTTCGCGGTGACCCTGTGGGCGCCTCTATAGACAATTCTAATACGGCATACATATACCAGACGAAGGTGGTGATGCAGGATGTTACCTGCCTCAACGGATATATCCATCAGGTAGAGGATGTGTTGGTGCCTCCTGGCAACATAGCACAGATGCTGCGCAACGAGAAGAACACAAAACTCATATCGCGTATCGTGGACTATCACTGTGCACCCTACTATGATGCTACTACCACGCAAAACTACAACTCGTGGGCATTGCAGTATGGATACCCTGCCGTAGACTCTATATATCAGATACGTTACTTCAGTACACGTTCGCAAGGTGGAGTGCCCAATATGTTAGCACCGTCGGGTATGGTTGTCCCTGCTTCGGGTCGTCTGGAGTGGGACCTGGGATGGAACCAGTATTATTCGTCAACCGACGCAGCCAACTACCTGGATGATATGGGTGCTATATTGGTGCCTACCGATGAGGCTATAGAGAACTATTTCTTGCCTGGCGGTGAAGGCGACTTCTTTATAGAACTGTATGGCGCCGAGGGATTGGCAAATACCAAGGAGAACTTGCCGGAGAACTTGGATGCGTTGTACAATAAGGGTAACGGTATCCTTACCACCTTTGTAAACAATATGATACAGACCTCATTCGTGGCTACCGTACCCAGCAAGTTCGGTACCATCACCAACGATGGCTCGGGTGACTTTATGGGTCTGACCAAAGAGGACATACAGATAACCGATGGTAAGTACGATGTAAAGGTGGCCAACAACGGTGTCATCTACAAGATGAAGCAGTTGTATGCTCCCGATGAGTTCCGCTCGGTGATAGGTCCGGCTATCATCTACCCCGACCTCTCCATCATGGGCTACTTCTCACAAGACAAGACCTCGGGTGCCAATGCGGCCATCTTCGGTGCCGATATG
The DNA here is from genome assembly GCA_017424485.1 of Bacteroidaceae bacterium. GTDB lineage: Bacteria > Bacteroidota > Bacteroidia > Bacteroidales > Bacteroidaceae > UBA1189. Next base: position 4,836 of record JAFOYZ010000082.1, on the reverse strand, counting down.
TACTACTACCTGATGGCGATGAAGTCTAACTATCTGTTCTTCATCCCCTCTAACGAAGGTCTTCAGAGATGCTTTATCGATCCCGTGTCATTGGGCACAAGCACCCCCCGTGCTATGGAGTTCTACACCTATATAGATAGTACCGGTCGTGCGCCCAAGACGGCGTATGGTGCCAAGTTGCACCGCTTCGATCCCGCAACGGGCGAGATAGATCAGACCGTATACGAGACGATACTCGATGTGGCCAAGATGGAAACTAATGCCACGAAGTCGCCCTATGCATCTCAGATTTCCGATATGCTCAACTACAACACGGTGGTGCTTGATGCAGGTGAGGAGATTGTGAACAACTACTACCTGACCAAGCATGGTGGTGCCATCAAGATTACAGACTTTGTTGATACTGGCAATGACATCTATTCGGGCAAAGTATGGGGTGGAGCACAGATTGACAATGGTATGGATCCTGTAAATATCGTAAGAGGATGGAAGCAGGCCAACGGATGGGCCTTCCAGATAGATGGTCTCATACAGCCCTGTATCACCAGTGTCAGCCAGGTGCTCAATGCCGACACCGTACGGTTCAGATCATTCCTCGATCTATGTGCTATCTTTGAAAACAGGACACTTATGGAATGGGCTGGTATCAGAAGTACACCGGAGACCGAGGGACAGATGCCTCCTATAGACCGCTACATCGTGTTCTCAGGAAAAGAGGGCAGAGCCTTGGACAACAATGTGAACTTCCTTAATGGATACAACTACACATTCTATGCTCCGGACAATGCCGCTATGCAGATGGCACACGAGCAGATGGGACTTCCCACCTATGAGCAGATAAATGCCGTATATGAGGAGGCTACATCGGAGGATGCTACCGACGATCAGGAGAAGCAGGGTAAGGCTAAGGCCAAGAAGATGATTGACGCTGCGCGTGCCTTTGTGCGCTACCATTTCCAGAACAACTCGGTATTTGCTGACAACCACGTGAAGGAAACGACCTATCAGTCGCTCTACTCTTCTGATCTGGGTATACCGGTCAATATCACTTCCTCAAGTTCGGGAGGTGTGCTTACCGTTACCGATGCGGCCAACCAGCGTATTGTCATCGATGCCAATGATACGGATTGCATAGTCAACAAGATGGCACGTGACTATGAATACGATCAGGACAAGAAGACAGCAACCTCTATCGCTGTATCTTCTTTCGCTGTGGTGCATCAGGTGAGTACACCGCTCTGTTTCAGTAAGAGTGGAAGATATGATGACACTTGGAGATAATAAAGGAATAAGCTAATAAATTTTAAAGATATATACTATGTCAAAAGCAAAAGTCCTAATGATATGTCTACTGTGCATATTGACGCAAGGAGTCGTAGCACAGAGTAGAGTCATATCTGGTACGATAGAAGACCCGATGGGACCTGTAATGTTTGCCAATGTTACTGAACGTGATAATGACAACCGTATTGTCAGTGCTGCGCAAACAGATATGATGGGTAACTTCACTCTTGAAATACAGAACCCCAAGAACAGACTGGTTATTTCGTATGTTGGTAACAAGACGACAGAGCTTGTAATCGGCGACAAGAGTTTCTTTACAATCGTCATGGAGCCTGAGTCTACCGCACTCACCGAGGTTGTCGTAGAAGCTACACGTACGAGTTCGGGAGGTCTGTCTATCCCGGAGAGGGAAATGACGGTGGCCAGTCAGAAATTTAACTTGGCAGAGGTTGAAGGTATGGCGTTCACCTCGGCCGACGAGGCGTTGCAGGGTGAGATTGCCGGTCTTGATATCGTGATGAACTCAGGTAACCTGGGTGCCGGTACTACGATGCGCCTGCGTGGTGTGACCTCTATCAATGGTAATGCCGAGCCGCTCGTGGTGGTCGATGACAAGATTTTTGATAACCCCGACGAGACTTTCGACTTCCAGAATGCCAGCGATGAAGAGTATGCAGCACTGCTCTCGGTGAACGTAGAGGATATTGCAGATATCAACGTGCTCAAGGATGCTGCCGCTACGGCTGTATGGGGTTCGAAGGGTGCCAATGGTGTCATCTTGATTACCACCAAGCGTGGTAACCGTGGTAAACCGCGCGTGAACTTCTCATACAAGTATACCGGTACTTGGCAGCCCAAGGGTTATGACCTGCTCAGCGGTGATGACTACACCATGTTGCTCAAGGAGGAGTACTACAACCCCAACCAGTCGAACACAGCTACGGCCAACATCCGTGAGATCAATTACGACAAGTCGTGGGCTGAATACCAAAACTGGAACAACAATACCGACTGGGTAGACCTCGTGACGCAGTTTGGCTCAATGCACTCATACAACCTCAATATTAGTGGTGGCGGTGAGAAGGCACAGTTCCGCATCTCAGGAGGTTATGATAAGCAAAGTGGATCTATCATCCAGCAGGAGCTTGACCGACTGACTACCCGTCTCGTGCTCGACTACGATGTTTCAGACCGTATCAGATTCCAGACCAACTTTAACCTGACTTACACTGACAATCTGAAGAACTATGCCGGACTACTTGGTATAGCCCAGCAGATAGCACCTAACATGAGCGTCTATCGCCAGGATAGTGAGGGCAACGATACCGAACAGTTCCATATCATGGCACCGCAAGGTACACTGAATGGTAATACTCCGTATACCGGAAACTACTCATCGTATGAGATGCGTGCCATCCGTTCGTTGGGCAACCCGCTAGCCTATGCTGCTATGGCATGGAAGAACGAGACGACCTACCGTATCACTCCGGACTTCAATATCAAGTATGAGTTGATGGGTGTAGGCTATGGTGAGCATCGCTTGACTTTCAACGGGCGTATCGATTTCGATATTTACGCTGCCTCTACTCCTGCCTATGCGGCAGCAGGACTCTCCTCAGGTACTTGGGGCAACGACTTCTCATACAATACCAGCGAGAAGGCAGAGAGCAACCGTACTCGTGTAGGAGCTCGCGGTGAATTGGTATTTACTCCCTATTTCAAGAATGAAGACTGGTCGGCAACTATGCTCGGTCGCTACGAGATGAGCACACAGCGCAGTACCAACCAGTTTGTTCGCCAATACTCACTGCCCGACGGTATCACCTCGCCTACAGCTCCGGGTGCATTGCCTTTCAATGACAAGACCAACGGTCTCAGCAGCGGTAACAGCCGTGCCAACTCACAATATTTCCTTTATAATGGGCATGCGTCGTATAAGGGAATATACAATGTGGGTGTATCGCTCCGCGCTGATGGTGACTCCAAGTTCGGTCCCAAGCAGAAGTGGGCCTACTTCCCCGGTGCCTCGTTGCGCTACAACATCTCTGACGAGAAGTTCTTTGAGCCCATACGTGAACATGTCTCTATGCTCGGCTTGCGTGCCTCATGGGGTGTGGTAGGTAAGGCCCCCGATGCCGATTACCTCTTCTACAATGCCTACAACCTGAATGCCGGTAGCTACAACGGTGCAGCAGGAGCGGCTATGGACGGTCTTAAGCTCGATGACCTCCGTTGGGAAAAGACCACATCGTATAACTTGGGATTCAACTTGACATTCTTCAAGGATATCTTCAATGTAGACTTTGACTTCTATCATAAAGATACCAAGGACCTGCTGATGACCAATGTGAGAATCCCCAGCACGACGGGTTATGCTCAGCTTGCCTATCAGAATGCCGGCAATATGACCAACGACGGTTGGGAAATGAATGTCAATGCCAATGACTTCATCAAGGTAGGTAAATTCACGGTAAGTGCTGGATTCAATATTGCGCAGAACTACAACGTGATTGTCGATATGGATGAGCGTGTGCTCAACTCTATCAACTCAGATTGGAAGTTTAATAGCCGTGCATCTTATCAGAACCGAATCCAGGTGGGTAATCCGCTCGGCTCGGTATACGGATTCCGCTATAAGGGCGTATATCAGTACACCTATGACTACCTGACTAACCTGCGTACCGAGAAGGGATGGACTGCAGACCAGTTTGAAGCTGAACTGAATAATATGCTTGCTGATGGCAAGACCTTCCCCGTTGTGGTAGGTGCCGATGGCAAGGTTATCATGCAGGCCAACGGACTTCCCCAACGTATGGTATACAACTATGTGGATGGCAACCCCTCATACTCGTTCCAGGGTGGTGATGCCATCTATGAGGACGTCAATCACGACGGACAGATCAATGCCCTTGACATTGTATACCTCGGCAATTGCTTGCCTAAGGTAAACGGTGGTTTCAATATCTCGCTCGAGTATGGACGTTGGAACCTGAAGGCGCGCTTCATGTATCGCTATGGCAACAAAGTCATCAACCAAGCCCGTATGACCCTTGAGTCGATGTCTACTGCTTATAACCAGGCTTCGTCGGTCAACTGGCGTTGGCGCAAGGATGGTGATGAGACTCTAATGCCACGTGCTATCTATGTGTATAATGACAACTCGGCATACAATTACCAGGGATCAAGCCGCTATGTAGAGGATGGCTCGTTCGTACGTTTCCAGAACTTGCAGGTGGGCTATAACTTCGATCCCAAGCAGCTGAAGAAGTATGGACTCAATCGTTTGCAGTTCTATGTGACTGCCAATAACCTTTTCTGCTGGACCCGCTACTCGGGTGTAGACCCCGAAATCGCTATTGGTGGATGGGGACAGGCTATCGACAAGTCGCAGACACCGCGTGCCAAGTCATTCACTGCTAATCTAAACATTGGATTCTAAAAACACAGACAGTATATGAAAAAGATAGTATCAATCATAGTTTCCGGTTTGCTGCTGGTGTCGTGCATAGATACCGTTATCCTTCCCGATGACAAGACGGTGGAAGAGGATTT
>JAFOYZ010000081.1 GCA_017424485.1 Bacteroidaceae bacterium | reverse complement strand
GCATTCTTCGTGCGGGCCTCTGCTACAGGAATGAGCGAGAGTGTACCATTGCTCTCACGATACATGGCCACCTCGGAGCGGTTGGCAGGAATGAGGAGAACGGCTTCACGCATCTTGCCTTGGAATGTCTCTACCTTCCATAATTGTGCCTCGTCAGAACCATTGTTCTCACCTACCCCCACCTTATTGCCATCGGCACGCAGTGCATGATTGGTGAAGGGGTTGATGATGCGCACGCTGCCCGAGAGCTCTGTCACGGTCCAGTACTGTCCCTCAGCCGCAGCATCCATCTTCTGGAACTTCAGCTTAGCACCATCCAGTTCAAGCACTTGATGGCCGTCTGTTGCTGGAAAAAGATTGTAATACGCTCCCTTGCGGAAGATTGTTTGTGCCATTAGGGCGCTCGTTGCGATAAGCATAGTTACAAGTGCTCCTACACGTAAAACGAATAGTTTGTTTTTATTCATATAAATTGTTTATATCTGTTTGTTCGCTTCGCGAAGATAGCAACTATTTCGGACACGAGGAAAGAAAACCTTGTGTTTTCTATAATTATGTATATATACAATAGAAAAAAGGGAGTACAGCTAATCCTATTCATATAGTTAATACAAATGCAATCCACACAAGACAAATGTAACGATAGCTGCCGTCTATGAATTTATAGACAGTTAAAACCGTAGAAAAAGAAGAAATACCCAAGCGACATTTATGCAAATGCAGAAAAAAGTCGTACCTTTGCAGAAGTAATTTAGAACAGGGAAATCTGTAGGCTAACGAAAGAAAAAACCATATAAAATCTATTCAGAATGGAACAAAACTTTATCAACGGACTTTGGAACAAGGAAATCAATGTAGCTGATTTCGTAAGTGCCAACATCGCACCTTACACTGGTGATGCCTCATTTTTGCAGGGCCCCACATTACGTACAACCAACCTTTGGAACCTCTGCCTCAAGGCTCTCGAAGAGGAGCGTAACAATGGCGGTGTACGCTCACTTGACAATGTAACTGTATCAACAATCACTTCTCATAAGGCTGGTTATATCGATCAGGAGAACGAACTTATCGTAGGTCTCCAGACCGACGAACTTCTGAAGCGCTCTATCAAGCCCTTCGGTGGTATTAACGTAGTAGCTAAAGCTTGCCACGAAAATGGCCTCGAGGTAGACGAGAAGGTAAAGGATATCTTCACTCACTACCGCAAGACTCACAACGACGGTGTGTTCGATGCATATACTGACGAGATTCGTTCGTTCCGTTCACTCGGCTTCATCACCGGTTTGCCCGACAACTACGCTCGTGGCCGTATCATCGGTGACTATCGTCGTCTTGCTCTCTATGGTATCGACCGCTTGATCGAGGCTAAAGAGGAGGATAAGCGCAACATCACTGGTCCTATGACCGATGCTAACATCCGTCTTCGTGAGGAAGTAACAGAGCAGATCAAGGCCCTCAAGGAGATCAAGGTAATGGGTGAGTACTACGGTCTCGACCTCAGCCGCCCCGCTACCTCAGCTCAGGAGGCTGTACAGTGGGTATACATGGCCTACCTTGCTGCCGTGAAGGAGCAGGACGGTGCTGCTATGTCACTCGGTAACGTATCTTCATTCCTTGATATCTTCATCGAGTACGATTTGGCTCACGGCAAGATCAATGAGGTATTCGCACAGGAGCTCATCGACCAGTTCGTAATCAAGCTCCGTATGGTTCGTCACCTCCGCATGCAGTCATACAACGACATCTTCGCTGGTGACCCCACATGGGTAACAGAGGCTATCGGTGGTCGCTTCAACGACGGTCGCACCAAGGTGACCAAGACCTCATTCCGTTTCCTCCAGACATTGTACAACCTCGGCCCCAGCCCCGAACCCAACTTGACCATCCTTTGGAGCCCGCAGCTCCCCGAGGGCTTCAAGGAGTTCTGCGCCAAGGTATCTGTTGACACCTCTTCTATCCAGTACGAGAACGACAACCTCATGCGTGAGGTACGCAACTGCGACGACTACGGTATCGCATGCTGCGTATCATACCAGGCTATCGGTAAGCAGATCCAGTTCTTCGGTGCACGTGCCAACCTCGCCAAGGCTCTCTTGCTCGCTATCAACGGTGGTCGTTGCGAGAACACCGGTACCGTAATGGTAAAGGGTATCCCCGTGCTCACCAGCGACGAGCTCAAGTTCGAGGAGGTAATGGCCAACTACAAGAAGGTGCTCACCGAGATTGCTCGCGTATACAACGAAGCAATGAACATCATCCACTACATGCACGACAAGTACTACTACGAGAAGGCTCAGATGGCATTCATCGACACCAACCCCCGCATCAACTTGGCTTACGGTGCAGCAGGTCTCTCTATCGTGCTCGACTCACTCTCAGCTATCCGCTATGCTAAGGTAACTGCAAAGCGCAATGAGATTGGCTTGACAGAGGCGTTCGACATCGAGGGCGAGTTCCCCTGCTTCGGTAACAACGACGACCGTGTTGACCAGCTCGGTGTAGACCTCGTATACTACTTCTCTGAAGAGTTGAAGAAGCTCCCCGTATACAAGAACGCACGTCCTACTCTCTCACTCCTCACCATCACCTCAAACGT
>JAFOYZ010000080.1 GCA_017424485.1 Bacteroidaceae bacterium | reverse complement strand
TTTCTCTGTGTGGCGGAAAGGCTATATGGTAGATTGGAAACAATGTAAACTCGCGGATTCAGCCCTTCCCTAAATTCCACCACAATAGAGGTGGACAATATGGAATACGGCGGAATAGCCTGTAGATGTGTGTGATAGCCTGTGGCGGTGTGTGCCGATAGAAATAAACTGATGTTTAGCGGTGGTGAGTGTGATTTGTCAACAAATATTTCTATATTTGTAGCATGAAATGTACATGAAGAGAGAAACATCAATAAAAAACATTAACATATCACTATTATGAGAAACAAACTATTACTTATTGGCTTCGCACTGACGGCCACCCTATCAGCCCAAACTTATCGGCTGAACGACATGAGTACTGAGACCTTCGCCAATGGTGGCGATGCCCAGTGGAGTTTCGAGAAATATACTTACGAAACGGGAGCATACAGCAAACTTTCGATGTATACTGATAAGAGCACTTGTAACTACCTTGACATATATCAACCAGAGCGTGTGGGCGGACAGCTCATCACCGAAATTGATGGTGTGGAGCCTGCGGGTGAGTTTACCTGGGCTAGCAATGTGCGATGGGCATGGTGTGACCTTGAGTTTGTAGATCCAGTACGTACTAATAGTCTAGAGAGTTTTATCTATGTAGCGCAAGACCCTCGTGAGGGATTTGGCTACGAAGTGATAGGAAACAATGTGTATACCTCAGTAATTACCTTTACCGTGCCCGAAGACGGATACTATAAAGTAGATGGTACGGTTATCCGTGAGGATGGTGATGCGTGGATTGCCTCGCTTGACATTGTGCCGCGCTTCCGCTATGCTTTCGAGGAGGAGGATAAAGGTGCTCACATGGGCTTGGCCTTTAACTATGGTGCCGTGAGCGGTGTGCTCCCTGAGTATGATGGCATAAACGGAAATCTGGCTGGTGGTGCAGCGCAAAAGTTTGTAGCTCAGGAACCGACTGACTTTACTATGGCCTTCAGTGCCAAGGCTGGCGATAAGGTCTCTTTTGAGGTCAATACCGCCAAGATGAATGGTGCAGGTGGCGATTGGGGACACGGATGGTGGAGCCGCACCTTCTATCGTAACCTAACCGTAGAGAAGGTTGACGCAGCTACTGCTCAAGCTGTAGAAGGTTATGTGGATGCTTACGGACAAGCTGAGGTAGAGAACCTATGGGCTGTTCTCGATGAGTATGAGACTTTGGCTTTTGATATGACTGTGGGCACAGGCTTTGGCGAATATGGACAGGAGGAATATGATGCCCTCATGGCACTCATTAGCGAGATTGTGACTGTATCGGAGGACGGACTGATCTATAACCTCAACTACAAGAACTATCTCGATCGCCTGAATGAGGTTTGGCGCCTATTGCAACTCTCGAAGATCGTCATAGACTACACTTGTGAAGGCAACTATGTGCTCTTCACTAAGGATGAGGCTACAGGTGTAGTGACTGGTAATCAGGTAGCGCTTGATGTCAACAATGGGGAACCATGGGAGTTTAGTTGGTATGATGTAGCTGCTGGTACGTATAACCTTTTTGTCAACCACGACCTGAGCAGTAAATTTGGTAGTGACAGCATCGCTGCCTGGTACAAGGGTACTGGCGATTGGCTTTATATCTCTGATGATGGTAATATACACCCCACCACGGCACATAGTCCTGCCATTTCATTCGTGGCGCCCGAAGCAGGTGTGTATAAATTCGAGTTTGCATGTTTTCGCCCGAACCCCAACCCCAAGGTGGAAAATCCGCTTTGGATACGCAGCCGATTCCTCAAAGCCGGCGTGACCAATATTGCCAAAGATGAATTTATTTTTGCCAAAGAATATGGTAGCGTAGCCAATGACGGACAGGGTGGTATGGCTCCTATCAGCATGAACTTCTACGTGAGTATGCAGAAGGGTGACCGTGTGACTTTCGAGGAGGACTGCTATACCAGTAATCGCAACAGTAGCGCTGGTACGCAGGTGACCCGCCTAACAGCTTGTTCACGTGCTAACGAAGATTCAATCTTCACTGCTGATGCCGTGCGTGCATTAGGACTTGACCTCTATGATCCCTATGGCGTGGGAGACCCCACAGGTTTGATTGCTGCTGTGGCCTATGCAGATAGTATCATGAATGCCCATAAAGATAATATCGGTACCGATGGCGGACAGTATTCTGTCGCACTGTACACCACACTGGGTGATTATATTGTTGAGGCCAAGGCTCTCATCGAGGCAGTAGGTAACCCCGAGAATACGCAAGCAGTATATGACCGTTGGACACGTGATATCTTAAATTTGGCCAATCAGTTTGCCGCATCGCGCATTCCTTATGAGGTAATTGTGACTGGCAGTTATAAGATTAACCTTCTCGGTACTGAGAAGTATATCACACAGAAAAACTCAGCGGGTAGCCACTTCTACGCTGCCGTGGCTGACTCTGCGGCCATTATTGCCGATGCAGAGAAGAATGGTGTAGACCTCTCGGTATATAAACAACTCTTTACCTTTGCGCAACCTTATGGTACTTCGGCTACGGTTATCACTTCGGAGGATGGTTACATGACACTTGATGGTTATGTGCTGCCAGGTGAAGATACCACAGCTGTACATACCTTTACTATATATAAATATGAGCTGGAGGACGAGGCTTGCTGCATCAAGCGTAGCGATAACCTCTATTGGGCAGGTGCATATACCTGGAAATCGCCCTATGACAAGATGAACACTACCGATATACCGGCATACACCTTCCGCTTTGAGAGTATTGAAGAGATGGGAATCGTGAATCCCGAGAATAGTGGGGTAGTGCTCACTACCGAGTATTTCACTCTAAGCGGTACACGTACTTTGTCACCTGAGAAGGGAATCGTGATTCGTCGCCGCACATTGGCAAACGGTACTACAATAGTGGATAAGTGTTACGTAAAATAATAAGGGGACTTTAAGGTTTTTTGTTTTGAGGATAACGGGGCCGTCAAGGCTATATAGTAGTCTTTGACGGCCTATTTTAAAATTAAGTTTACATCCTTAGAATCGTAAGACTATGAAACGCATTCTAATATTTTCTCTGTATCTGTTTTTGGTCACTGTTGTGCCGGCCCAAGTGAAGGTATATACTTATCCATCAGGAAAGGATAGTATAGAGGTAATGCATGACTATCGCGTGAGCATATGTGCCGTGGCTGATACCGAGGAGCAGTGGCAGCCCGTGACTACGCTGCGTTGCGATGTGGATATGCACCGAGTGCAGAAAGCCTCGTGGGCACAGTGGGAGATGGGTGAACCAGTACGTGTGCGAGTAACTAACCTACGTGACGATGCGCTTGCTGATGGAACTATGCAAACCGTAGTGCGGCCTGCGGCATTGGGAATCACCCCACAATATATAGATGAGCGTACAGTGGAGTTCGTTCTCGAAAGTCCCGAGTATTTGAGTGTGGAGTTTGGTGGCGACCGCAAGCACAATCTCCACCTCTTCCCTGAACTACCCGAAACGGAGGTCTATACAGGCACAGAGGAGCGTTGTATCAATTGGACGGGAAAGAACAATCACGACGTCTTCATCGAAGATGCCCGCCTCATCTATTTCGGCCCCGGCATACACAAACCTAAGGATCTGCCTAGCGGTGAGATCAAGATACCGAGCAATACGACCGTGTATTTGGCACCGGGTGCCGTGGTGAGAGCCAAGCTGTGTGTGGATCGTGCAAAGAACGTGCGCATCATTGGACGAGGCATACTGGCCAACCCTCTGCGCGGTGTGGAGATTACCTACTCAAAGAATGTACTTGTGGAGGGCATCACGATGGTCAATCCCCAGCACTACACCGTGTTTGGCGGCGAGAGCAGTGATATCACCGTGCGCAACATCAAGTCCTTCTCACGTCATGGGTGGAGCGACGGTATTGACCTCATGTGTTGCCGTGACGTCACCATCGACAACATCTTCCTGCGAAACTCCGACGACTGCATAGCTCTCTACAACCATCGCTGGTGGTACTGGGGTGGCTCACGTAATATTCGTATCAGCCGTGCCAAGCTATGGGCCGATGTGGCACATCCCTTTAACTTCGGCTGCCATGGCGATGACCGTAGCCGCCGTGGTGAGGTGTTGCGCAATGTGGTGGTGACCGACTGTGATGTGCTTAATGAAGATGGCGATGGTGTGTTCTCGGTGCGCTGTGGCGACAAGAACCGCCTCGAGGATATCCATTTTGAGAATATTCGCATTGAGGAGATAGAGCGCGGAGCGTTGTTTAGTCTTCGCGTGCTCTTTAGCGAGAAGTATAATCGTGCTCCAGGCAACAGCATCCGTGGCGTGAGTTTCAAGGATATCCATTTTACGGGCAACGAGTCGCGCCTCATCCCCAGCGACATCACCCACTACGATGCCCATCGCAGGGTCGAGGATATCACGTTCGAGAATGTCACCGTCAACGGACGCCCCTTCAATCCTGATGTGGAGATAAAGCGTGTGACCTCAACAGTAGATACAACACATTGAAAATGTATATATGATAAGGGAATTAAGGTTTTTAGTGCTGGTAGCTGTTTGGCTGGCTGTAGCCGTAGTGGTCACGGCACAGGAACTACGCCTCACCTCTCCCGATGGTAGTCACGAGGTGCGTTTCTATCAGACGGCGGTATCCGACGATGTACGCGAATTGCGTTATACCATCAGCTATCGTGGCGCTGAGGTCATCACCGATGCACGTGCCGGACTGGAGATGGACAATGAGGTGTGGGAGAAGGCCCTGGGATTTCGCTCACTGGAGCAGCCCGAGAGTTGGATGCATCGGCTTGTGGCCGATTCGGTGAGTCTCACCACGGAGGTGGATACTCTGTGGCACAATGCTTATGGTGAGCGCTCTACCGTGCGCGACCACTACCGTACCGCTACGCTGCACCTCGCGCGGCACGACGACTCTGACTACCGACTCGACGTGGAGGTGCGTGCCTATGATGAGGGCATCGCCTTCCGCTACTTCTTGCCCGAACACAAGAAGGCCATCTTCC
>JAFOYZ010000079.1 GCA_017424485.1 Bacteroidaceae bacterium | reverse complement strand
AACAAAAGCGCAATCTCCCGTTTCCAGGATTTTCTAGAGACTCAAAAGGGACAAACCATATTGAATTACCTCTACAGCTGGGGTGCTGCCATCGTTATCTTGGGTGCCCTCTTTAAGCTTACCCATATCAGTGGTGCCGATCTCATGCTCTTCCTGGGTATGGGTACCGAGGTGCTCACCTTTATCGTCAACGGTTTCGAACGCCAGACAAGTGTGAAGGAATCAGATGCCCCTGCTGCAGCTGGAGGTCCCGTCATCATTGGCGGCGCACCTACAGCAGACGGTGTGATAAACGTAGCTCCTGCTGTTGCATCCTCTATTTCTGGAGCCCAGCTTGATGCCGATGCCTTGAATGCAATGGCCAATATTGCAGCTGCTAATGCTGCGGTAGCCGCTACTCAGGGAGTAACATCTCAGCCTGCGTCATCTGCAGCAGTCACTCAACCCGCGCAGCCTATCGTTCCTGTCTTAGACGGCAAGGTAGATGTCCCCGAACTACAGCAAGTGACACAAGACTATATCGAGAAGTTACGCTCGCTCACCGAATCGTTCCAGCACATCTCCGACCAATCGTCACAACTTGAAGCCAGTGCCGATGAGGTAGAACGTCTCAGTCGTAACCTTACCTCTATCAATACCATCTATGAGATGCATCTCAAGAGCCTTGGCTCTCAGATTGGCAATATTGACCTTGTCAACGAGCAGACACGCCGCATGGCTGAGCAGATTGAAGAGCTCAATCAGGTATACGATCGCATGTTGCAGTCGATGACCGTGAACATGAAGGTAGGACGCAATACCGACGAACAGAGTAAGGAAGCCTAACACATACGCACTATGAGCGCAGGAAAGAAAAAGCTGACACCTCGTCAGCGAATGATCAACTTGATGTACATCGTGCTGATGGCGATGCTCGCCCTCAACGTATCGTCTGATGTGCTCAATGGCTTCACCATCGTCGACTCGGGCCTCACCCGCAGTACGGATAACGCCACCAAACAAAACCTTGAGATCTTCCAGGACTTTGAGGCACAGATGGCCAAGAACCCCGAGAAGGTAGGCGAGTGGTATACCAAGGCCAAGCGCGTGAAGGAGCTCTCCGACTCGGCTTACAACTATGCCGAGGAACTTAAAGTACGCATGGTACGTGAGGCCGATGGCAAGAATGCCGATGTCCGCAACATCAAGAACAAGGAAAATCTCGAGGCTGCCAACTTTGTGATGCTGGCTCCAGGCACAGGTGAGGGAGGCAGACTCTATGAGGTTATCAACAACTACCGCGACCAAGTGGTGAGTATGATTTCCGATACCGTGCAGCAGCGTATCATCAGCGACAACTTCGATACCTCAGTGCCACAGACCGAACTGGTATCGGGCAAGAACTGGCAGCAATACAACTTTGAGAATATGCCCGTAGCTGCTGCAGTAACATTGCTCACCAAGTTCCAAAACGATGTGCGCTATGCAGAAGGTGAGATTCTTCATGATCTCAATGTGAATATTGACGCTACCGACGTGCGTGTCAATGAGCTCAGTGCCTATGTCATCCCTACATCACAGAATGTAGTACGCGGCAACACCTTCGGTGCACGCATCATCATGGCTGCTGTAGATACCACACAACGCCCCAATATCTATATCAACGACAAACTCATTGAAACTGACAATGGCTGGTACGAGGTGCCCTGCAATAGCACAGGAGATTTCACCCTCAATGGTTACCTAGAGCTCAACGATGGTTCGGGCGAGACCGTACGACGCGACTTCTCGCAGAAATATACCGTAGTCGACCCCATCGCTACCGTCTCGGCTTCTATGATGAATGTGCTCTATGCTGGCTACGACAACCCGATAGCCATCTCTGTGCCGGGTGTTCCCAGCAATAAGGTGTCGGCTCGTATAGCCAATGGTAATGGCACATTGCGCCCCGTGGCTGGCGGATTCATTGCCCATCCCTCTAAGGTAGGTTCCGACGTGGTTATTGCAGTCAGTGCCGAGCAGAACGGACGTAGCCAGAGCATGGGTGAGTACACCTTCCGTGTACGCCAGTTGCCCGACCCCACACCATTCATCGAATATACCGACGACAAGGGCGTGACCCAACGCTATCGTGGTGGTGGCACCAAGTTGAGCAAGCAGGCCTTGATGAGTGCCGATGGTATCATTGCTGCTATTGACGACGGACTGCTCAATATCGGATTCCGCGTTATCAGTTTCGAGACCGTGACCTTCGACAATATGGGTAATGCCATGCCCGAGATATCCAACGGTGCCAAGTTCTCCGACCGCCAGAAGAGCACCTTCCGTCGCCTCACCCGTGGCAAGCGCTTCTATATCTCCAGCGTGAAGGCTGTAGGTCCCGATGGCATAGAGCGCCAGTTGCCCTCAACATTGGAAGTGATAATAAACTAAGAGGACCCACCCCAACCCCTCCCTCTATGGAGGGGCTTTACAGACAACTGAAATAGTAAATAAAGTAGATATGAAATTCAAATTCCTCATTGCAATAGCAGCCTTGACCATCTGTGCACAAGGTGTGATGGCACAGCCCAAGTCGCGCATTCAGGCCCAAGCCGCTGCCGAGAAGAAGGCCGAGACCTCGCTTAGCGAGCGTGCCAAGGCACAGTATACCGCTCAGATGCCAGCTCCATCCGATGTAGTATGGAAGCGTGACATCTATCGCACCCTTGATATGACCAAGGAGAAGAACGCCGCCCTCTACTATCCGGTAGAGCCCTTGGGCGATCGTGTCAACCTCTTCACCCTCATCATTCGTCTCGTGGCCGATGGTAAAGTTCCTGCCTACGAGTATCGCTCCGATGGTAACGAGCTCTTTACCGAAGCCAACAAGTACAAGGTGAAAGATATGCTCGAGAAGTTCTACATCTATTACGAAGAGAAGGACGGCCATCTCACCATCAACGATAGCGACATTCCTTCAGGTGAAGTGCTCAGCTATTTCATCAAGGAGAGTTCGTTCTACGATCAGCGCACAGCTACCTATACCACCCGTGTCACCGCCATCTGCCCCGTGCTACATCGTAGTGGCGACTTTGGCAGTGACGTCACCAAGTATCCCATGTTCTGGCTCAACTACGACGAGATAAGCCCCTACTTGGGCATGACACCGCTCATGACCAGCAGTTACAACAACGTCTCTAATATGAGCGTCGATGACTACTTCGTACGTAGCCTATACGAAGGTGACATCTATAAGACAGCCAATCTGCAGAACAAGCTCCTCGCCCAATACTGTCCTACCGACACAGCCATGAAGGCAGAGCAGCAGCGCATCGAGAAAGAGCTTGTCACCTTCGAGAATAAGCTGTGGGGTATCGAAGAACCCGATACAACCACCGCTACTACTCCCGATAAGAAAGAGGAGAAGAAGATGGCAGTACGCCGTACTACATCGCGCATATCCAAAGAGGAGTCAGGAGTGAAGGCCGAGAAGAAGCCAGCAGAGAAAGCCAATGCAGAGAAGAGTCCTTCAGTGCGTTCATCACGTCAGCGCGGAGCATCTCCATCAAGTAGCTCGGCGGCTAGCGGTCAGACACTTTCGGTACGTCGTCAGCGCAGATAAAGCTGAGGGTATAGCATATATGACGGCAGGATAACTCTCTCGCGAGTGTTATCCTGCCGTTGTGTTATGCATTTGCGCCCTTAGGCTACTGTTATTATGTAACTTTTTACACTTAAAAAGTGAAAAAATATAACATTTCTGCATATTTACAAATATTCTTTTTTATCTTTGCATAGACAAACCTATTCATATGAAAAATGAAAAATAAACAGAACAGGCTCAATGCGATACGCATCATCATAGCCAATGAGCGTATAGCCAATCAGGAAGAGCTGTTGAAACGCCTATATGCACAAGGCTTTGATCTTACTCAAGCTACACTCTCGCGTGACCTCAAGCAGTTGAAAGTTGCCAAGACCGCTTCCAGCGAAGGCGACTACATCTACATCCTTCCCAGCAACCCATTGTACAAGCGCATCTCTAAGGGTAAACAGCCCCATGAGCATCAGGTGCGTAGTGGAATTATATCAGTAAACTATTCTGCAAATATCGCCGTCATCAAGACCCGACCGGGCTATGCTGGCGGTATAGCTTATGATATAGACGAGCACGAACTACCTTGCGTATTGGGTACTGTAGCCGGTGATGACACCATACTACTTGCCATCAGGGAGGGATATAGCCATAAAGATGTGCACCAGCAACTCAGCGCTATAGTGCCTGAGATGAGTGCGTAACACGCTTCATTGCACTCTATATTTATATTCATTGTCAGTTATCATAACTTAAGATACCCATATCACTATGATTAAAACCGGTATTATCGAAGGGGCAGGATTCACTGGTGGTGAGCTCATACGCCTCCTGCTTAATCATCCCGATGTACACCTTATCTTTATCACCGGCCGTGGTAATAGCGGACAGTATATCCACGAGGTACACCGCGGCTTGTATGGTGAGACCGACCTACAATTTGCCGAAGAGCCCGAATTGGATAAGATAGACCTCCTCTTCCTTTGCACCGATGCAGAGGAAAGTCGCCAGTTCATGCAATCTCATGAGATTCCCGAGCACTTGAAGATCATTGATTTCTCGCGTGAGTTTCGTCTCAAGAGCGATGACGATACGTTTATCTATGGATTGCCCGAGCTCAATCGCCGTGCAATCTGTAAATCCCGCTATGTGGCCAATCCCGGCAATTTTGCCACCTGCATCACATTGGGCTTATTGCCTCTAGCCAAGAATCTGATGCTGTGCGATGATATTTATGTACATGCCATTATCGGAAGCACAGGCACCGGGCATAAAGCCTCGTCGATGACCCATTTTAGTTGGCGCAACAACAACGTCAGCATCTATAAACCGTTCGTCCATCAACATCTGCCCGAGATTCGTGAGTCGCTCACCCAGTTACAGAGCAGTTTCCGTTCCGACATCCACTTCATCCCCTACCGCGGAAATTTCACCCGAGGCATATTCTGCACCATCATGGTAAAGAATAAGGTTGCGTTGGACGAGCTCAACCAACTCTACATAGACTACTATGCAGAGGATTCATTTACACATATCACACCCGATAACATCGACCTCAAGCAAGTAGTCAACACCAACAAGTGCCTTATCCACCTCGAGAAGCATGGCGATATGCTGCTCATCACCTCCTGTATCGATAATCTGCTCAAAGGCACGAGCGGACAGGCCGTACACAATATGAACCTGCTCTTCAACCTCGAGGAAACCACAGGACTAAACCTCAAGGCAACAGCGTATTAAAAAAATAAATACTATGAAACAGAAAAGATTATTATCTATCATCGCATTGGCACTCTGTGTATGCATGATGGGCTTTGCCAAGGCCCCCAAGTATGTATTCTACTTCATTGGTGACGGCATGAGTCTCAATCAGGTGCTGGGCACCCAGTACTTCCTCAGTCAGGAAAAGGGCAAGACAGGAATTACCCCTCTGGGCTTCATGGCCTTCCCCTATACAGGTTTGGCCACCACCTACTCAGCCAGCAGTGATGTTACCGACTCTGCAGCCGGAGGCACAGCGCTTGCCTGCGGTGAGAAGACCGCCAACGGCACGATTGGTCTCAGTGCCAACCAGATAACAAAGATAAAGAGCATTGCCGAGATGGCCAAGGAGCAGGGCAAGCGTGTAGGCATAGCTACCAGCGTAACCCTCAATCATGCCACACCGGCCTCTTTCTACGCTCATCAGAAGAGCCGTAACGACTACTACGAGATTGGCGTTGAGCTCACCCAATCGGGATTCAACTTCTTTGGTGGCGGCGATTTTGAGGAGAATGTCAAGCAAGACGACAAGCGAGCGCCCGAGTTGTATAAGCTGGCCGAGAAGGCCGATTACCGCCTGGTACGAGGCTACCAGCAGTTCCAGAAGAACCATCGCGGCAACAAGGTAATCCTCATCCAGGACAAGGAAGCCGCTGAGAAGACCATCCCCTACGCCATCGATGCCCAACCTACAGACCTCACCCTGTCACAAATCGTATCGGCAGGTATCGAGGTGCTCGACAATCGTAAGGGTTTCTTCTTCATGGTCGAAGGCGGTAAGATTGACTATGCTGCCCATGCCAACGATGCTGCTACCGTGTTCCACGAGGTCATTGACTTTGACAACGCTATTGCTGTGGCTTATGAGTTTTATCTGCAACATCCCAAGGAGACCCTTATTGTCATCACTGCCGATCATGAGACAGGAGGCCTCACCCTTGGTAACGGACAGTATGCACTCAACTTTGCCACTCTGCATGCTCAGAAGGCCAGCCATGTAGGCTTCTCTCGCGTCATCAACCGCTTGCGTCACGACAATAAAGACAAGGTTACCTGGGAGCAGGTGCGCGAAGCCCTGAAGACATACTTCGGATTCTGGGATACCATAGAGGTCAGTGCTGCTGAGGAGCAGGCACTGCAGAATGAGTATCAAAACTCTATTGCCGACAACAAGAAGGTAAAGATGGCCAAGAGCCTCTACTATATGGACGAGCCCATCTCTGCCCTTGCAGTGCGCATCCTCGACCGTAAGGCCATGGTAGGCTGGCACGTAGGTTCGCATACCGCAGCATATGCTCCTGTATTTGCTGTGGGCAATGGTGCCGAGCAGTTCTGCGGACAGATGGACAATACCGACATCCCCAAGAAGATTGCCACTATTGCCGAATACAATAAGGTGAAGAAGTGAGCAGCGTTGATTGATTATGATTTATGATTCTCCATCATCCATCAACCAGACAAGCACTATGAGACATCGAATTCTTCTTGCCCTGCTCATCGCAGCAGCAAGCACTACAGCGCAGAACCTCCAAAAGGGAGATTACGGATACCTATATTGCCACATGAGCGACCGTGGCGAGTATACCGCCTACGCCCTCAGCCGCGACGGATACCACTATGAAGACGTCATCGGTGGCGACCCCATCTTCGATCCCGAGCAGCTCGCCCGCATCGAAGGCGGCACCCGCGATGCTTTCATCGCCCGTGCCCACGATGGTAAGGGCTATGTGATGGTCACCACAGATATGTGCGTGCGCAAGTCTAAGGTATGGGACAACTACGGCATCGACCTCCTCCGCAGCCGCGACCTCATCCATTGGGAGTCTGTCACCTTTGATTTTCGTCAGGGTCCTGAGATCTTCTGCAATCCCGGTGCTCCCGATGTGTACCGCGACTTCAGCACCATCGACCGCGTGTGGGCTCCCCAGATATTCTGGAATCCTCACTACCTGTGGCCCGATGGCGAGGTTGGTGGCTACATGATATACTACTCTATGCTCAATCGTGAGGAGGAGCGCTACGACCGCATGTACTACTCCTACGCCGACAAGTCTTTTACCCGTCTCACCAAGCCGCAGCCCCTCTTCGATTGGGGCTATGCAACTATCGATGCCGATATCAACTACCTCGAGAGCGACGGTCTCTACCACATGCTCATCAAGAAAGAGGGCGGCAAGCCCGGTATCTATACCTCCACCTCTCCCACGCTGCATGGCCCCTGGGGTGTGCCTGTTGAGGACGACTATGTCGACTTCGAAGGGCGCAAGAAGTGTGAGGGCTCCTCAGCATTCCAGCTCATGGGCGACGACACCTGGCGTGTAGCCTATATCGAGTACTCGTCAAAGCCGAAGAACTACCGCATCTGCAAGGCCGACAAATACCTTCGCAACTTCTCCGACCCTGTCAATATCGAGGGAGTCACTGGTCCTCAGCACGGCTCCTTCATGCGCCTCACCAAGAAGGAATACAAGCGTCTGCAGCGTTGGTCAGTCAAGGAAACTAAGCGTAGAGCCAGGCTTGTAGAAAAGAAGTAAACTGTTGATAAATAATAAAGTGCCGTGCTATCCATATTGGGTGCACGGCACTTTATTATATGTCAAGTAATTACATGGCAAACACGTTGAAGCCTCCATCGACAACGGCTACGGTGCCGGTTACGAAGGCTGCAGCATCGCTGATGAGGTAGTGGATGGTGCCACACAACTCTTCGGGACGTCCGAAACGTTTGAAGGGGGTCTGGCGGATGACATCACTGCCACGCTGTGTGTATGAGCCGTCTTCATTGGTGAGAAGCGTGCGGTTCTGCTCGGTGAGGAAGAATCCTGGTGCGATAGCGTTGACGCGGATGCCCTCGCCAAACTTAGAGGCAACCTCGGTGGCCATGTAGGCGGTGAAGTTGCTGATACCTGCTTTGGCTGCCGCATAGCCGCATACGCGGGTCATGGGACGGAAGGCTGCCATAGAGGAGAAGTTGACCACGCATCCCTTGCCTTGCTCTACCATGGGGCGTAGGAATACCTGAGTGGGGATGACGGTGCCTGTGAGGTTAAGGTCGAGCACACGCTGAAACTCCTCGGCCTTGAGGTCGAAGAAGGTGCCCGTGGGGGCAATGGTGGCGCCAGGCATATTGCCTCCAGCAGCATTAAGTAATGCATCGACACGACCATACTGGGCCAATACATCGGCGAGGTTTTGTTCCACTACGGCCTGGTTCATCACATCGGTAACGAGGAACATGCCCTCGCCGCCTTCTTCACGAATCTGCTTCACGATGGCTTCGCCAGCCTCTACGCGGCGACCCATTACCACTACTTTGGCTCCTTGCTTGGCCAGATAAAGGGCAATAGCCTTGCCCAACACTCCTGTGCCGCCTGTAAGGACGACTACGTGATCTTTGATGTTGAAAAGTTCGTTCATAATGATGTATACTAAGATTCTATTTTATATTACCATTAATATGTTTATGAATCTGCTTTTCATACAGATTCTAAAGTTCCTGTTTTTTTTGACAACGTCACAAAGCGTCGTAAAGGTAACAAAAAAAGACATAGCTCATAGTACGCCATGTCTCTTTTTTTATATAAATAGTATAAAAGATGTGCTACTTCCTTCCGAAGTCGGCAGGCACCTCGCCCCACTGCTCGGTTTCCCACTTTATGATAGGGATGGTGACACGGTGGCTCTTGAGCCATGCCTCGGCACGTTCGATGAGCTGGAAGAGCTGTTCGGTCTCTTCATTGCGCTCGAGCTGGGTCTTGCAGCATTTCTTGCGTACCCAACTGATGGCTGTGCGGCTATCGCTATAGATGGTCATCTTGAGCCCCTGATTGTCGAGCATGGCCAGAGCGTGTACGATGGCAAGAAACTCTCCGATGTTGTTGGTGCCGTGCACGGGGCCAAAGTGGAATATCTCCTTGCCATCACCCAGGTATACACCACGGTACTCCATAGGGCCGGGGTTGCCACTGCAGGCGGCATCTACGGCGAGGGCATAGCGCTCTACTACGGGGGGCAGTGTGTCGAGGCTGAAGGTAGGCGTGTCGGCCTTTTTCTTCATATAGGCATGAGCCGGTGAGGCATACGCACGCTCGGCCTCTTCCTTAGAGTCGAACGACTTGTACACTGCGCCCTTGACGCCCTTTATCTGAGCCTGACAAGCATCCCAACTGGGGTATATACCCGGGTTGAGACCACTCCATACGACGTAGAACTTTTTTTTCTTGCTCATTTTTTAGAAGTTCTGGAGTTCAGAAGTTCTGGAGTTCAGACAATACCATTGGCTGATGTCTCTTTTCTTGATTTCAGTGTGCAGTACTATTGTCTGAACTCCTGAGCGAAGCTATTACTCCTGACTCCTGAACTCCTGATTGTCTTACATTCTCTCAGGCACCTCGATACCGAGCAAGCCCATGCCGAGTCGGATGATCTTAGCCACATTGGCTGAGAGCACGAGGCGGAAGCGCTTCACGGCTTCGTCCTCTTCGCGCAGGATGCTGTAGTCGTGGTAGAACTGGTTGAACTCCTTCACCAAGTCGTACACGTAGTTGGCAATCACTGAAGGGGTATAGGTGACACCGGCATCCTTCACTACGGCGGGGAACTCGGCCAGCTTTTGGATCAATGCCATCTCTTTCTCATTAATTGAAAATTGAGAATTGAAAATTGAAAGTTCCATGTCCTCGGCCTTGCGCAAGATAGACTGGATGCGGGCATAGGTGTATTGGATAAAGGGACCTGTATTGCCGTTGAAGTCGATAGATTCCTTGGGGTTGAAGGTCATGTTCTTGCGAGCATCGACCTTGAGGATGAAGTATTTGAGTGCACCAAGACCTACGATGCGGGCGATATCCTCGGCCTCCTCGGCGGTGAGTCCGTCGAGCTTGCCCAGTTCCTTAGAGGTCTCGCGGGCGGTAGCTATCATCTCGGCCATGAGGTCATCGGCATCTACTACGGTGCCTTCGCGGCTCTTCATCTTACCCTCGGGAAGCTCTACCATACCGTATGAGAAGTGCACGAGGTCTTTACCCCAGTCGAAGCCGAGCTTGTCGAGCAGGATTGAGAGCACCTGGAAGTGGTAGTTCTGCTCGTTACCCACCACGTATATCATCTTGTTGATAGGATAGTCCTGGAAGCGCAGCTTTGCGGTACCGATGTCTTGAGTCATGTATACCGATGTGCCGTCGCTACGGAGCAGGAGCTTGTGGTCGAGGCCCTCGCCCGTGAGGTCGGCCCATACGGAGCCATCCTCTTTGCGGAAGAAGAAGCCCTTGTCAAGACCTTCGAGCACCTTCTCCTTACCCTCGAGGTAGGTTTGTGACTCGTAGTATATCTTGTCGAAGTCCACGCCCATCATCTTGTATGTCTCGTCGAAGCCGGCATATACCCACTCGTTCATCATCTGCCACAGGCCGCGTACCTCGGGGTCGCCAGCCTCCCACTTCACGAGCATCTCGCGAGCCTCGGCCATCAGGGGCGACTTGGCTTCTGCCTCCTCCTTGGTGCAGCCCTCGCGCTCCATGATCTCGGCCACCTCGGCCTTGTAGTGCTTGTCGAAGGCCACGTAGTAGTCGCCTATGAGGTGGTCGCCCTTCTTGCCCGATGTCTCGGGAGTCTCACCCTCGCCATACTTCTGCCAAGCGAGCATTGACTTACAGATGTGGATACCGCGGTCGTTCACGATGTTGGTCTTCACCACGCGGTTGCCATTGGCCTCCATCACATTGGCCAGCGCATAGCCGAGCAGGTTGTTGCGCACATGGCCCAGGTGGAGGGGTTTGTTGGTGTTGGGCGATGAGTACTCGATCATCACCAGCGGAGAGTTCTCGGTGGGAGTCTGCAGGCCATACTTGGCATCGCTGTCGATAGCCGTCAGCAGCTCCACCCAGGCCGAAGCAGCGATGGTGATGTTGAGGAATCCCTTGATGACATTGAATGCCTGCACCATCGGCTCGTTTGCAGCCAAGTATTCGCCAATCTCCTGAGCCGTCTGCTCGGGGCCCTTGCGCGAAGTGCGCAAGAAGGGGAACACTACGAGGGTCAGGTGTCCCTCAAACTCTTTCTTCGTCTTCTGCAACTGCACCTGTGCAGGCTCTATGGCCTGTCCGTACAATGCTTGTATCGCCTCTACGACGCTCTTTACCAACTGTTGTTCTATCATATGTTTTTAGTTGTATTTTCCTTACAAAAGCCAATATGGATGCAAAATTACGCAAAAATATCGAATTCCTTTGCCAATAACTTTGAATTTGTTTATATTTGTCCATCCTTATCAATGCAATATCGCAATATAAATATACTATGGTAAAACGTTTTCTATGGACTATGCTTGCCGTACTGCTGTGTACAGGCCCGCTCAAGGCACAAGAGATGCCTACTCAGAAAGAGATTCTCAAGACTATGCTGCTGGTCAACGACTACTTCATGAAGAAGTGGCCCGACCCTGCTACACCCACCTTTGTCAAGCGTGAGCGCCCCAGTAACCTATGGACCCGCGCGGTCTACTACGAAGGCCTCATGGCTCTGCACGAGATCTATCCGCGCGAAGACTTCTATAAATACGCTTATGACTGGGGTAGCGCCCACAAGTGGGGCATGCGCAATGGCAATACCACCCGTCATGCCGACAACCACTGCTGCGGACAGACCTACATAGACCTCTACCGCATCTGTCCCGACCCCGTGATGCTCAAGAATGTGAAGGTGAGCATCGATGCTATGGTCAACACCCCACAGGCCGACGACTGGTGGTGGATTGATGCCATACAGATGGCTATGCCCGTATTTGCCAAGTTTGGCAACCTATACGATGACACCAAGTACTACGACAAGATGTGGGACCTCTACGAGTATACCCGCAACCAGCTGGGCGAGAACGGCATGTACAACCCCAAGGACGCCCTCTGGTGGCGCGATGCCGACTACGACCCACCCTATACCGAGCCCAATGGCGAAGACTGCTACTGGAGCCGTGGCAATGGCTGGGTGTATGCCGCGCTGCTGCGTGTGATGAATGAGATTCCCAAGAATGAGAAGCACTATAAAGACTACCTGCGCGACTTCAAGGCCATGAGCAAGGCCCTCATCAAGTGCCAGCGCGAAGATGGCTTCTGGAATGTGAGCCTCCACGACCCCACTAACTATGGTGGTCCCGAGACCTCAGGCACAGCCCTCTTCGTCTACGGCATGGCATGGGGCATCCGTAACGGCATCCTCGATGCCAAGACCTACGAAGAGCCCATGCTCCGTGCTTGGAACGCCATTGTAGAGAAGGCCATCCACCCCAACGGCTTCCTCGGCTATATGCAGGGCACCGGTAAAGATCCCTCGGCAGGGCAGCCCGTCACCTACGACAGCGTGCCCGACTTCGAGGACTACGGCCTCGGTTGCGTGCTTCTCGCCGGTGCCGAGCTCTACAAGCTGCAGGCGCAGATACTCTATCCCTAACGAAACACGCCATCTACAGCATAGTGCGAGCGCGGAGCGAGTATCGCCGATTTCGATGCACCACCCTCCGCGCTTGCTTTTGCTGACTTATCACTTATCTTTACATTTATGCCACCGTGATCGTTTCTTTTTTGAGAACGAATATCACCAAAAGTCATATCCCTATTAATGAATTCTTAGTTCAAAATGAAAAGAGCCCTTTTCCTGATATTGCTCCTTAATGTTTACTATTTGAGTTTTGCTCGTATAGTAGATGAAGAGTTGCATGAGGATGAAATCTATTCTTTGTTAGAGGGCTATGCCCGCAACATCATCAACTTCAACCGCGAGCATCCTCAGGAGAAGGTATACCTCCACATGGACAATCGCAGCTACTACATTGGCGATACCATTTGGTTCAAGGCATACGTAATGAATGCTACCACATTGCACCCTACGTATACGAGTGGGGTGCTTTACGTAGAGCTACTCAATGATCTCGGAGCAGAGATTGAGCGCAAGAAATTCGAGATAAGAGATGGAATGTGTCATGGTGAGTTTGCTCTAAAAAACGATTATCGTACAGGATTTTATGAATTAAGAGCCTATACCCGCAACATGCTCAACTATGGTGAAAGTTATTTGCTATCTACGGGATATCTAAGGGACGTGGTATATGTTGAACCTGCTAATGTCGTTTTTCCCACTGATGATGAGGAAAATCGATTTTCGGTAACAGTCCCAATCATGTCTACGATTTATTCTTCTGAAGAATATGATGAAGAAGATTCCTTGAATACCGATCGCCGTCAAGGGTATAGGCGGTATATAAGACTTGCTAAAAAGAATTATACATTCAATAGAATTAATGATTATATCTTTTCACGTGTCTTCCCTGTTTATGCCAAGCCTACAGTAGCAGGCTCTTATGAACGAGTAATGGAAGAATATCCCAGACATCCTAGGGTGGCAAAGCCAAAAGAGGCTAATCCTATACAACGTCCCGAACAACTAATGGGATATTTGTATCCTGAAGGAGGAATGCTAATTGACGGAGTGGAATCTGTCGTTGCCTTT
>JAFOYZ010000078.1 GCA_017424485.1 Bacteroidaceae bacterium | reverse complement strand
TGGTGAACATGAGGGTGGGGTCGTCCTTGACCACCATAGGAGCTGAGGGTACAATCTGATGACCCTTGCTCTCGAAAAAGGATTTGAATGATTCTCTGATTTCCTTTGCTGTCAACATAGCTGTGTAATATCTAATTATTTATAATATTCTGCCAAATAGTTTGCAAAGATACGCACGTTTTCGTACTTTTGCCCTACGAAATAGGTAAAATTTTCATTTTCATAGTCACAAAAACGTGATGCAAGTGCCTAAACGGACGTATGAGAAACGTTTATTATAAGTATAACGATAAGACCAAGACGTATGACCGCGTGTATCCCAGCATGCGGAGTCGCCTGCTCACCTACTTGCGCAATATGCTCTACTTCGTGCTGCTGGGTGTGGCTGGGTACTTCGTGACTCTACTGCTATTGGGTACGCCCGAGAGTGCCGAAGACCTGCGCACCGAGAACGCACGCCTACAGAGCCAGTATACGGTGCTGGCGCAGCGGTTTGACGAGGCCATGGAGGTGATGGAGGATATACGCCAGCGCGACGACAACCTGTATCGTGTGATGTTTATGGCCGAGCCGGTATCAGATGCTGTGCGCAATGCAGACTATGCGGGTACCAACAGGTATGAGGAGTTTGAGGACCTTGACAATGCTGAACTGGTAATCGCTACTACACAGAAGATGGATGCGCTGAGCAGGCAGCTGTATATACAGTCGAAGTCGTTTGACGAGGTGGTGGACTTCTATAAGAACCATGAGGATATGTTGCGGCACCTACCGGCTATTCAGCCTGTGGCCAACAAAGACCTGAAACGCATGGCTTCGGGGTATGGATACCGTATACATCCGATATATCAGACACGTATTTTCCATGAGGGTATGGACTTTAGCTGTGATATAGGCACGCCTGTGTATGCTACGGCCGATGGCGTGGTGAAGAAGGCTCGTCGTGAGAGTGGATATGGGTATATCATCGTTATAGATCATGGATACGGATACGAGACGCGCTATGCGCATCTCAAGAGTTTCAATGTGAAGCAGGGACAGCGAGTGCAACGCGGACAGACCATTGCGCTATCGGGAAATAGTGGACGATCTACAGGACCTCACTTGCACTATGAGGTGCTGCAGCGAGGACGACATGTGAACCCGGCAAACTACTACTTCATGGACCTCGATGCTGAACAATATGATGAGATGATACGCATGGCCGAAAACCATGGAAAGGTGTTGGACTGATATATGGGCAAAGATCTGAAACTCTACTACACCATCCGCGAGGTGTCTGAGATGGTGGGCGTGGCCGAGTCGGCCCTGCGGTTCTGGGAGAAGGAGATACCAGCGCTGCATCCCAAGAAGACGCCCACAGGAGTGCGCCAATATACAAAGGAGGATATTGACCTGGTGCGCCTCATATATCATCTGGTGAAGGAGCAGGGACTCACCGTGAAGGCTGCACGCAATCGGCTCAAGACGAGCAAGAAGCAAGTGGTGGAACACCAGCAGGTGGCTGCACGACTCAAAGAGATACGCAACGAACTGCAGGAGATGATAGATAAACTGGATGAATTGGAGGAGGCGGTTGGCGTTGAACGGTTAACGATGAACGATGAACGTTGAACGATGAACGATGAACGAGGAACGTTGAACGATGAACGTTGAATGAGGATATTGGGATAGATATGAAAACAAAAAGACCGCGAATTTCGCGGTCTTTTGTTTTTCTCTCGTCACTTCTTCTCATCACTTCTTCGGAGTGAACGTCAGTATGGCATCCTTGAGGAGCGGAGCACTGAAGGTGAGCTTCACGGGGGCTTCGTCGGTAACCTGTACGTAGGCTACGAGGTAGCCCTGGTAGGCGCGGCGCTGGCGTGCCTTAGGATGGCTCATATCACTGTTGTCAGAATTCTCGAGACCGAGCAGGCGGCCAGGACCCTCGACCTGACAAGAGATCATGTTGTCGGCCAACTTGACGATGGTTCCATGCTCGTCAACGACCTCTACGAGCACCTGTGCGGTACCGCCATGGGCTGCCACTTCGGGTTCGAGCAGTGTGGCGCGTAGCTGGTAAGGACGCTCGCTGGTTGTGATGGTATAGGTGGCCTGAAGGTTGCCCTCGGCATCGAAGCCCTCGGCGGTGAGCGTGCCAGGACGATACTCTACATCCCAGTGGATCATGCCGCTGTTGTCATCGTAGGGGCGCATCTCACCGATGACCTCACCATTGAGCTTGAGCTGTGCCTTGGCGGTATTGGTGTAGCATACGACACGTACGGTCTGTCCGTCGCGGTAGTTCCAGGTGTCGCCAGCATCGATGGAGAGCTGGTTGCCCCAACGGCCACGACCTGTGCGGTAGGTACCGATGTAGACCATGGGCTTCTCGCTCCAGTGTGCCTCGCGGAACTTGCCACGGCCCTTGGGGTAGTTGGCAAAGTTGAGCAGACCGGTGTGCAGACCACGTGAGGGCCATGCACCCGACTCGCCAAGGTAGTCGGTACCTGTCCAGATAAACTGGCCGAAGATGTGCTCTTTATCGCGCACTGCCTTCCAGGCACCAAAGTCGCTGCGGGTTTCGCTACCATAGATGATGCGCTTGGGGTATTTCTTGTGGTCGGTATCGTAGCGGTCTTCGGTGTAGTTGTAGCCTACCACGTCGACGGCCTCGGGATACTCTGTCTCGTTACTCATCACTACGCCAGCCAAGGCTCCTGTCACGGGGCGTGAAGAATCGATGGAGCGGATGCAGGTGGCCAGGCGCTTGGCTATCTTGCCGATGCGCTCGGCGTGAGGACGCTCGGGGTCGTAGCCGCCAAACATGGGCTGGCTGATGCTGCTGCCATCGAGCACGGGGTGTGAGTAGGGGTCGTTGGGGTAGTCTACCTCATTGCCCACACTCCAAAGGAATACGCTGGGGTGGTTGCGGTCACGGCGCACGATGTCGGTGATGTCGCGCTCAATCCACTCTTCGAAGAAGTCGGCCGTACCTTGATAGCCGGGCTCGCCCTTGTTCCATCCCTTGATCCACTTGCGCTTGGGGAACTCCCACTCGTCGCTACCCTCGTCCATGATGAGCAAACCGAGCTCGTCGCATAGGTCGTACACCACGGGGGCCTGCGGATTGTGGCTCATGCGGATGGCATTGGCACCCATAGCCTTGAGCGACTCGAGGCGGCGACGCCATACCTCGGCGGGTACTACGGCACCCAACACACCGGCATCGTGGTGTAGGCATACACCCTTGACTTTCATGTTCTTACCGTTGAGGGCAAAACCTTTGTCGGCACTGAAATCGAGTGTGCGCAAACCGGCACGTACCTCGGTTTGGTCTATCACCTTACCATCGGCCAAGAGTTCTACCTGAAGAGTGTACAGATAGGGGTCGTCGAGATTCCAGCGGTGAGGGTTCGAGATTTTTAAATTGAAAATTGAAAATTGAGAATTGAAAGTATTTCCTTCAATGTTTGCATTTTTTGTCGTTGAGGCTACCTTCTTGCCCTCGGCGTCGAGCATCGTGATGCGTGCCTGCACCTTTTGAACTTGTGCGGTGTGATTGTCAACAGCCACGTCTACTTCGATGGTGGCGCTGCGGTCGGTGAGCTTGCTGGCACGATAGGCTACACCCCATTGTGAGAGGTGCACATCGGGAGCGCTGATGAGGTATACGTCGCGGTAGATGCCTGAGCCTGTATACCAACGCGAGTCGGCGTAGCGGCTGTGGTCTACGCGCACGGCAATGACATTGTTGCCACCCTTGTTGAGGTAGGGTGTGAGGTCATACATGAACGATACGTAGCCGTTGGGACGGTGACCGAGGTGGTGACCATTGATATATACGTCGCTGCGGTTATACACGCCCTCAAAGTAGATGTAGTGGCGGGCAGCATCGTCGGTCATGGTAAACTGCTTACGATACCAGCCTATGCCTCCAGGCAGATAGCCTGTGCAGCTGGCGAGCTCTTGCGAGGGGGCGCTCTCTACACTCCAGTCGTGAGGCAGCTCCATAGGACGCCAACGGCTATCGTCATAGTCGGGCTTGCTGGCTTCGCTTACATCGTTGAGGATGAAGCGCCAACCGGTGTTGAACTTGTCGGCCTTGCCGAACGAAACTTGCGCCGAGGCACCTAGGCCTATGAGGCTGATGAGTAAAGTAAGTAGTGTTCTCATAATAAAATGTAGTTATGTCAATGTATATATGACTATACCCGCACAGAATGGTTTAATCGTGGGGTATAGAACGCCTGGCATGGATGTAGATATGGACTAGTTGTCAACACGTACGACAGAACGTATGTTGTTGAGCTTCTTGAGGTTGTCACAGATGACCTTGATGTCGTCAACATCGTGTACACGGAGACGGATGGTGCCATCGAAGATGCCGTCGTAGGCTTCGATGAGGATGCGCTCCATATTGACATTGAGCTCTTGTGAGATGACGTTGGTAATCTGGTTGACCACGCCCACGCCATCAATACCCTTGATATTGATGGATACAGAGAAGTGTAGCAGCTTGTGGGTGCTCCACTGGGCTGCCACGATGCGGTTGCCGTAGGCTGCCTTGAGCTTGGCGGCCTCGGGGCACTTGCGCTGATGGATGACAATCTGTCCGTCGCCATCTATGAAGCCTAGCACGTCGTCTCCAGGGATGGGGTGGCAGCAGTTGGCCATATGGTAGCTACTCTGCAGGCTCTCGTCGGTGAGGATGAGTGGTCGCTTCTTGTCAATCTTCTGCGTTGTATTGCTTGGTAGCGGCATGGCCTCATTGAGCGGCTGCTCTTTCTTGCTGGTGCGGAAGAGGCGACCGAGGATGTTGGTCGATGATGAGGTGCCCTTGATAGCGTTGCGCTCGGCATCGCCGAGGATCACAGTGCCTTTGCCGATGGCTACAAGGAGCTGCTCGTACTCGGTGAAGTTGTGGAGACGGCATAGGCGGGCCGTATTGTGTACGTCGAGGGTGAGGCCTTCGCGCTGCACAAACTCGTCCATCAAGTGCTCGCCCTCTTTGTGGGCGTTGCGCTCCTCGCGGCGCAGTATGCCCTGTATCTTGCTCTTGGCCTTGGCCGTGGTGGCCATGGAGAGCCATTCGGGTTTCACGTTCTGGGTCTTCGATGTGAGCACTTCTACCTGATCGCCACTCTGCAGCACATGGCTCATAGGCACGAGCTTGTGGTTGACCTTGGCGCCGATACAGTGTGTGCCGAGCACGGTGTGTATGGAGAAGGCAAAGTCGAGTGCCGTGCATCCCTGAGGCATGGTCTTGATATCGCCCTTGGGGGTGAAGACGAAAATCTCTGATGAATAGAGGTTGAGCTTGATGGCATCGAGAAAGTCCATGGCGTCGGGCTGAGGATCGTCGAGAATCTCCTTGATGGTGTGAAGCCACTTGTTGAGGTCTACCTCATCTTCCTCTACGTAGCCATTCTCCTTATATTTCCAGTGTGCGGCTACGCCCTGCTCGGCAATGTCGTTCATGCGTTGGCTGCGGATCTGTACCTCTACCCATTCGCCATGGTTGCTCATGAGCGTTACGTGCAAGGCCTGATAGCCATTGGTCTTGGGCTGGTTCACCCAGTCGCGGAAGCGGTCGGGGTGGGTACGGTAGAGTTGCGAGAGGGCAATATATATGTTGAAGCACTCGTTGGCCTCTTCTTTGATGTTCTTGGGCTCGAAGATGATGCGTACGGCCAGGATATCGAATATCTCATCGAAGGCCAGATGCTTGTTTTGCATCTTCTTCCAGATAGAGTAGGGCGACTTGATACGTCCCGAGAGGGTATACTGTACGCCCATCTCGTCAAGTTTGTCTTTGATGGGAGCAGTGAAGTCGGCAAAGAGTTTCTCTCGCTCGGCCTGAGTGATGGCCAACTTCTCCTCTATGCGGGCATACTCTTCGGGATGCTCGTATTTGAAACTGAGGTTTTCAAGCTCTACCTTGATTTTGCTCAGACCAAGGCGGTAAGCGATGGGGGCATATATGTAGAGGGTCTCACCGGCTATCTTGTACTGCTTGTTGGGAGCCATATGCTCCAAAGTGCGCATGTTGTGTAGGCGGTCGGCAATCTTAATGAGGATCACGCGGATGTCTTCAGACATGGTGAGCAGTAGCTTCTTGAAGTTCTCGGTCTGTGCCGAGGCCTTGTCTCCGAAGATGCCACCAGCTATCTTGGTGAGTCCATCGACGATTTGTGCTATCTTGGGGCCGAAGAGATTGGCGATGTCCTCTACGGTGTACTCGGTATCTTCGACCACATCGTGCAGCAGTGCGGCACAAATAGAGGTAGAGCCCAAGCCTATCTCCTCGCTCACAATGCGTGCTACGGCAATGGGGTGCATGATGTAAGGCTCTCCCGAGTTGCGGCGTACTCCCTTATGGGCGTGCTTGGCAAAGTTGAAGGCACGGGTGATGATGTCAACCTTCTTGCGATGCTTAGAGGCAAGGTAAGTACTTAACATTCCTTGGAATGCTTCGTTTATCATTTTCTCTTCGGCAAGTTCCTTTTCAGTATTCATGGTGCAAAAATTAAAACTTAAAAGCTAAAAATTAAAACTGCGGGAATCAGGTGTTTCGCCTGTTTTAATGATTAATTTTTAATTGTTAATTTATGGTTATCTCGGATAGATCTTCAGTGTTTTACCTGCTACGATGTTATTGCTGCGCAGGTTGTTCCAACGCTTCAAGTCGGTGATTGTCACGCGATAGCGGCGGGCTATTGTGGATAGGCTCTCGCCGCTGCGTATCTTGTGAACTACAAATCCCGTGTTGGTGGCCTGTCCTTTGAGTACCTTTACTTTCTCTTCAGAGAAGTACTTTTCGCGATTGTAGTTGTAGATAGAGTCGCCCGATAGGATAAAGGTACGTATCTTGTCCTCGGGAAGGCGGAGCGAACCCGGCAGGAACTTGCCTGGTATGACATCTTCCTTGTATTGGGGGTTGAGGCCGCGGAGGGTCTCCATATCAATATCGCACACAGCTGCTATCTGGTCGAAGTGGAGCAGGCGATTCACCATGATGGTGTCTGTAGTAAGTGGTAGCTTACTATCCATGGGGCAGATGCCGTGCTCTGCATGATAGGTCATGATGTAAGTGGCTGCTATGAAGGCGGGTACGTAGCCGCGTGTCTCGCGTGGCAAGTAATAGTAGATGTCCCAAAAGTTGGTCTTCCCTCCTGAGCGATAGATGGCTTTGTTTACATTGCCCGTGCCGCAGTTGTAGGCTGCAATGGCGAGGTCCCATGCTCCGAATCGGTCATACAGGTCGCGTAAGTGTTTGGCAGCAGCCCATGTTGCCTTCATGGGGTCGCGACGATCGTCGACGAGGCTGTTTTGCTTCAGTCCGTAGAGCTTGCCTGTGCTGTACATGAACTGCCACAACCCAGTAGCCCCCACACGTGATACAGCTACGGGGTTGAGTGCCGACTCGATGACGGGTAGATATTTGAGCTCGTTAGGAACACCGTGTACGTCGAGGGCCTGCTCTATGATAGGCTCGTAATACTCCATCATTCCCAGCATGTAGGATACTTGATGGCGTAGCTTTGTGGCATAGCGGTCAATGCTACTGCGTACGGTCTGGTTATATACCATGGGTACGAGGCAGGGTAGATTGGCCAATCGGTCTGTGTATACCGTGTCGCTGAATATGGGGTTTGAGATGGTCGACGAGCAAGTGGTATCGACCATGAGGTAGGTCTGTGCATACCAACTATTGAGCAAACTGTCGAGTTCGCCGGACATGCTTTCAATCACCACTAACGAGTCGTCTTTGATAGTAGTCCATTCTTCGGGAATGGGTTGGCGCTCCACTACGGGAAGTTCGGCTCTTGTCGCCTCCACGGCCTCTTTGGCGATGGTGTCTGGCTGAATTGTAGCAATCGTATTTTCTACCTTTGGAGTTGGTGTCTCCACTGTCTTCTTCACTCCCCTGATAGGAAAAATGTTTTGAGAGCATCCGCATAGCAGTACCATTACTGCTAATGCCATATAAATAGTCTTTTTCATTGTAATTTAATGCTTTTCGCGAATAGCATACAAAGATAGTGCAAGCCGAGCGAAATGCCAAATTTTATTTGTGCATTTCTTGGACGAGTGTAAGCATTCCGAGGTGCCGCCTATCTTCTTCTAAGCAAACCAAAAGATACAGATAGTGCAAGCCGAGCGAAGCGCATTTTTTTTAGAAACTGAAACTACACTGTAGTCCGTAAGATTGGCTGTTGCGTGACACGGTGTGGCGTTGGTGGTCGATGATGCTGGGACGCACCTGTACGCTGAGGTCCTCGGTGATGTCGAAGTTGGAGAGTTCGGCATCGACATAGGCATCGATGACGGAGATGAGGTACACGCCGATGAAGCAGAAAATACTGAGGTCGCGTTGGCGACGGTAGTTGTCCTTGCGGTTCTTGAACACGCGCTCCAAGTAGTCGCGGTTGGCCTCTACATTGTAGCGGGGTGGGAGGAAGTCCTCGTAGCTGGCGGTGCCAGGATCGTCGTCCATGATGTCGAGATAGGCTTGCGAGTAGTCGCTGTACATCTGGTTGTTCCAGTTGAGGGCATAGGCGCAGCCGAGGAAGCCTCCGTAGACGATGGGTAGCTTCCAGTATTTGTGGTTGTAGATTTGTCCACCTCCAGGGAATACAATGCCGGCCCATGTAGCTTTGCCGGGGTCGGGTGTAAAGGTGGCAAGCTTCTGCTTGCGTAGTTCGCGGCGGGTAGAAGTCTCCCGGATGGCCGTCGCTGTAGTGTCAGTAATATCAGAAGTGTCGGTGTGGCCGAGACTGTTAGTGGATGCGGCGGGTAGACCTAGTTCGGCGCTGGCGATGCGGTGCAGCGAGTCGGTAACGATGATGGTGTGGCTTTTATGTGGGGTGAGAGTGCGTAGAGTGTCGTTCAGCACAAGGCGGCTGTCGGCCTGGGCCGACAGCAGAGCTGGTATGCACCATACCGCTATCAAAGTGAATATGTAGCGAATACGCCCTTTCATGCTTTCAGCTTGTCCAACAATCCGATGATACGCTCCAGTTCTTCTTCACTCTTGAAGGTGATGGCTATCTTACCTTTACCCTTGGGGTTACAGGTGAGTTGTACATCGGTTTGGAAGAAGGAGGCTAGATGTTTTTTGAGTATATCGAAATCTCCGGCTCCTTTGTTGGCCGACTTCTTTGAAACAGTCGCTTGGGATGTTTTGTTCCCTTTGACGATTTCTTCAACCTTACGCACAGAATAACCGTTGGTCTGAATCTCTTGGAAGAGCTTGATTTGCTCTACCGGACTCTCAAGTGCGAGGAGTGCACGGGCATGACCCATGTCGAGTTCGCGGTTCTTGAGTGCAACCTGAATCTGTGCTGGCAGTTTGAGTAGACGCAGGTAGTTGGCTACGGTAGTGCGCTTCTTGCCTACACGTTCACTGAGCTTCTCTTGTGTGAGGCTGTACTCCTCGAGCAGGTGCTGATAGGCAAGGGCTATCTCCATAGAGTTAAGGTCTTCGCGCTGTATGTTCTCGATGAGTGCCATTTCCATCACATTCTCGTCGTCGGCAGTGCGTATATAGGCCGGAACGGTGGTGAGACCAGCAAGTTGTGATGCGCGGAAACGACGCTCACCGGCAATGATCTGATAGGTGCCATCGTCCATCTTGCGCAAGGTGATGGGCTGTATGATGCCTATCTCCTTAATAGAGTCTGCAAGTTCTTGCAATGCCTCGGGATCGAACTCACGGCGCGGTTGGTTGGGGTTTGCTTTAATTTGGCTGATAGCAATCTCGCTGATAGATGATGAACCTTCGGTCTTCACCGTGTCGGTAGAGATGAGGGCGTCAAGGCCGCGGCCTAGGGAGGGGTATTTTTTTTGTGCCATATTGTTGCATGTTTTTTTCAGGTGTTCAGGAGCCTGGAGTTCAGGAGCTCAGACAAATGTTGTGTACGTCGCTTCTCATTTTCATAGTCGAAACTATCGTCTGAACTCCTGAACTCCTGACTCCTGAACTCCTAAATAATTATCCATTCTTTTTAATGATTTCCTGAGCTAGTGTCAGGTAGTTCTGTGCACCCTTCGACTCGGCATCGTAAAGGATGGCAGGGATACCGTGACTGGGAGCTTCGCTGAGTCGTACATTGCGCTGGATGACGGTGTCGAACACTAGCTCTTGGAAATGACGGCGCACCTCATCGAGTACCTGATTGCTCAGGCGTAGACGTGAATCGTACATGGTGAGTAGGAATCCTTCGATCCCAAGTCCCGGGTTGAGCTTCGACTTGATGATCTTGATGGTGTTGAGCAGTTTGCTGATACCCTCCAAAGCAAAATATTCACATTGTACAGGGATAATTACCGAGTGAGCTGCCGTAAGGGCGTTTACAGTAATGAGGCCCAGCGAGGGAGAACAGTCGATGAGTATGTAGTCATACTCGTTGGCGAAAGGCTCGAGCATGCGCTTGAGAACTGTTTCGCGCTGGTCGAGATTGAGCATCTCAATCTCTGCACCTACGAGGTCGATGTGTGAGGCTATTATTTCAAGGCCTTCTATATCAGTAGTGTATATGGCTTCGCGGGGATCGCGTCCATCAATAAGGCATTCATAGATAGAACAGTCTACATTCTGGATGTCTACCCCGAGACCCGATGAGGCGTTGGCCTGAGGGTCGGCATCGATGAGTAATACTTTCTTCTCTAATGTAGCTAGCGAGGCGGCTAGGTTGATTGCTGTAGTTGTCTTGCCTACTCCGCCCTTCTGGTTAGCCAATGCAATAATTTTTCCCATATTTTTAATATGTACTTATCGTTTCAGGGTGCGAATTAAACAAATATCTCTCTAATTCTGCTAAAAAACATCCTAAACTTTGTAAAAATGTGGATAACTCCCCGTTTTTGTTAATAACTTTTGGTGCTTCGGGGGTTTTATGCTAATTTCGCAGTGGTTAATTTATATTTTGGTATGAACAGCGAAAGACCTTTGATATTGATATCTAATGATGATGGCTATAAAGCTCGCGGCATCAACTTCTTAGCCGAACTGTTGGCCCCGATGGCCGATATCCTCGTAATGGCTCCTGATGGTGGACGTTCTGGGATGGGTTGTGCCATTACTTCTACGCAGCCAGTGTACTATAATCTGGTGAGCGAGCGTGAAGGTATCACGATTTACCGTTGCTCGGGCACACCTGTCGACTGCATCAAGATGGCGTTGCATGAGTTTGATGACCGCCAGCCCGACATGATTATCGGTGGCATCAATCATGGTGACAACTCGGGTGTCAATGTGCACTATTCGGGTACTATGGGTATTGTTATTGAAGGCTGTATGAAGGGTATCCCTTCGGTGGGGTTCTCGCTTGATAACCATTCACCTGAGGCCGACTTTGAACCTTGCGCTCCCTACATCGTGAAGATTGTGGAACAGGTATTGGAACGTGGCTTGCCCAATGGTACATGCCTTAACGTGAACTTCCCCGCTACGCCTATCTATGAGGGCGTGAAGGTGTGTCGTATGGCCAAGGGAGAGTGGACACAGGAGTGGGAAGAACATCCGCATCCGCGTGGTGGAAACTATTTCTGGCTAGTGGGCAGTTTCAGTTTGCGTGATGATCGTCCGCAAGATGCCGACCGACCCAATCTAACCGAAGGTTACGTGGCCGTGACCCCCATACAGATTGACATGACCGACTATCAACTGATGGAGGAGATGGTAAACGACTGGGACTTTAATTTATGAAATAGCTTAAGAGTTTCTAGAGATTCTAGGATAGCTTAAGAGATAGAAACAGCAATGAAGTACTACATTATCGCAGGTGAAGCCTCGGGCGACCTACACGCATCGAACCTGATGCGGTCGCTCAAAGCCAAAGATGCTGAGGCTGAGTTTCGCTTCTTCGGGGGTGACCTTATGTTGGCTATTGGCGGCACAATGGTAAAACATTATCGCGAACTGGCCTATATGGGATTTGTGCAGGTAGTACTCCATGCTCGCACCATACTGCACAATATGCGTCTATGCAAGGAGGATATCGTTGCATGGTCGCCAGATGTGGTGATACTTGTGGATTATCCTGGATTTAATCTGAAAATAGCCAAGTATGTAAAGACGCATACACAGATTCCCGTATACTATTATATCTCGCCCAAGATATGGGCTTGGAAGGAGTATCGCATCAAGGATATCCGTCGTTACGTCGACGAACTCTTCTCCATCCTTCCTTTCGAGGTACCCTACTTTGCCGGACACAACTACTCCATACACTACGTGGGCAACCCCTGCGTCGATGCGGTGGCCGATTTCAAAGCCCAGTACGCCGAGACACGTGAAGAGTTCTGTGCACGCCATGGGCTCAATCCCGACCTGCCCATTGTAGCGCTGCTCGCCGGAAGTCGCAAGCAGGAGATCAAGGACAACCTCCCCATCATGCTTAGTGCCACCAAGCACTTTATGCCTGGCAAGATGCATGGAAGAACCAAGATCAAGGGATTTCAATGGGTGATAGCCGGTGCACCAGGTATCGACAAGGCGATGTATAAAGATATCTTCTCCAAGTCGGAGATGTCGCGTGGAGTCTCTGTTGTTTATAACGAGACATATGCTCTGCTAAGTCATTCATATGCTGCCATGGTGACCTCGGGGACAGCTACGTTGGAGACGGCGCTTTTCCGTGTACCGCAAGTGGTATGCTACTATATTATGTGTGGCAAGGTGGTTTCGTGGCTGCGAAGTCTGGTGCTCAAAGTGAAATATATTTCGTTGGTCAATCTCGTGGCCGATTTTCCTTTGGTACGCGAACTCGTGGCCGACGAGATGCGTGAGCGCGAACTGACGGAAGAGCTCAACCAACTGCTCCTTGATGATTTCTACCGCAATCGTATGCTAGCCGAGTATGACAAGATGGTCATCGCTCCACTTGGTGAGCCTGGAGCATCGGAGCATGCAGCCACAGCAATAGTGCAACTACTGCGCAAGCGTAAGTAGTCTACCCCGTCTATTCTTCCTCGCCTCGGGCCACATATACGAAGGTGTGTTCCGCGAACAGTTGTTCTACAAGGCCAAAACGGATGAATTGTGCCAACATCTGCACGGCACGATGTCGTGGAAGACGCCCGAGGCGGGCAAAGCGGTTGAGAGTGAGAGGCGTATCCGACTCAGAAATTAGCTGTAATAACGATTGCTCGCGTGGGGTGAAGGGGAGTAGCGCCCCCTCTTCGTCATTGGCCTCGCGCCATAGTGCCATCTGCACCGGCGTAGCCACAATATTCTCATCGGCAATGCGTACGAAGGCGCATAGCTTGCCGTCGTCAAGCTGGGCACGCACCGGGCGCTTCTCGGCGGGCGACACCTCGGCAATCACCACATTGTGCCCCTCCACTCTATGTATGCTCATGTGACACTCTACGGGCGGCACGCAATAGCGCGAGGCGGCAGCCTCCACCATATAGATCTCTTCATCGCTGCGCACACCAGCTATCTTGCCATTGTCCTTGACGCCAATGAGCAGGCGCCCTCCGTCGGTGTTCGCAAATGCCGAGAGCGTGCGCGCAATCTTGCGCGCATCGGAGATCTCATATTTGAAATCCTGTTGCTGGTGTTCGCCCTGGGCGATGAGACGGTGTATCACGGCTCGAATTGAAAATTGAGAATTGAAAGTTACATAACGAAAGACTTGATTGAAGAAGAAGGAAGCATGTACTCGGTTTTGAACACAAACCGCCCTAATTTTCAATTTTCAACTGGACTTAAGCCCATTTCCCGGGCTTTCTTCATCATATACTCGTAGGCTGCATCGTGCTCGTTGGGGATGATGCCATCGAGGATGGCATCTTTGATGCTGCTCTTCAAGGCACCCACCTCGGCACAAGGCGTGAGCCCGAAGGTGCGCATGATTTCGTCACCATCGACAGGGGGTTGGAAGTTGCGTATGCGGTCGCGCTCCTCGAGGTCCTTGAGTTTTACGCGTACGAGGCGGAAGTTGTCGAGGAAGCGCTGCTTGCGCATCTCGTTCTTTGAGGTGATGTCTGCCTCACACAGCATCATCAGATCGTCAATGTCGTCGCCAGCCTCGAACAATAAGCGGCGTACGGCACTGTCAGTGACCTCCTCATCGGCAATGACGATAGGACGCATGTGGAGTCCTACGAGTTTTTGCACATACTTCATCTTCTCGTTCATGGGAAGTTTCATGTTGCGGAAGATGGTGGGTATCATCTTTTCACCGATAAAGTTGTGGTTGTGGAATGTCCACCCCAAGCGTGGATCCCAACGCTTGGTGCGTGGCTTGGCGATATCGTGCAGCAAGGCAGCCCAGCGCAACCATAGGTTATCTGTATGGCGGGCAATATTGTCGAGCACTTCGAGCGTGTGATAGAAGTTGTCCTTGTGGGTACGTCCGTTCACCGTCTCTACACCCTGCAGCGCGGCCAACTCGGGGAAGATGAGGGGGAGTAGTCCACAACGGTCGAGCTCAACGAAACCCTTTGAAGGAGTGGGCGAGGCGATAATCTTGTTCAGTTCGTCGATAATGCGTTCCTTGGAGATGATTTTGATGCGTTCGGCATTACGTGTAAGAGACTCGAAGGTCTCTTCCTCAATATAGAAATTTAGCTGCGTGGCAAAGCGTATGCATCGCAT
The DNA here is from genome assembly GCA_017424485.1 of Bacteroidaceae bacterium. GTDB lineage: Bacteria > Bacteroidota > Bacteroidia > Bacteroidales > Bacteroidaceae > UBA1189. The sequence continues at coordinate 4,328 of JAFOYZ010000078.1, read as the reverse complement.
CATTCGTAAGGGATCGTCACTGAAAGTTATGTCGGGGTCGAGTGGTGTGCATATGAGGCGGTCCTCCATGTCGAGAAGGCCGTCGAAGGGGTCAGTAAGCTGACCGAAGCGTTCTGCGTTAAGGCATACGGCGAGAGCATTGATTGTGAAATCGCGGCGGTTTTGGTCGTCTTCAAGAGTTCCATCCTCTACGATCGGTTTGCGTGAGTCGTGGGTGTATGACTCCTTACGGGCTCCTACGAACTCCACTTCCATATCTCGCCACTTGAGTTGAGCGGTACCAAAGTTGCGGAAGATGCTTACATGGGCACCTCTGCCCAGGCGTTTGCGCAGTGCCTCAGCCATAGCTATGCCACTGCCTACCACCACCACGTCGATATCCTTGGATGGACGCTCCAGGTAAAGGTCGCGTACATAACCACCTACGACGTAGCATTCGAGTCCTAGCTCATCGGCTGTGTCGCCAATGAGATGAAACAACTTGGTGTCAAACATCGCTTTTAGCTCTTCGGGAGATATATGTTTCATATCATTATTTGAGTTGCAGGGTTTCTCCATTCTTTGGGGTGGCGTTTGTCGCTTTATAATACTTAAACGTATAGACCCAAAAATAAAAACGACGCGAAGTTACTCAAAAAAACTGTTTTCTCCATTTCTTGGGCCTCCTTTTTGTTTTTTTCTGTATTATTGCTGCGATTATATGGAATAATAACACTACTTTTACATCGTAAAATAAGATATATGCGAATCAAGATGAAATTACAAAACCTCTTCTGTGCCCTTTTGCTGGGAATATCTATGGTAGGATGTGCCGATAATGGTGAACGTGATGCCGAAATGCTCTATAGTCGTGCGGCGAAATCGTTTGATTGCCAACAATACAGTCTTGCCAAATTACAAGCCGACAGTATCAAGATTCTTTATCCCAAGGCATTTGAGGTGCGTGCCGATGCTCTGCGCCTATTGTTGCGTATTGACCATGCCGAAAGTGTAACGGGACTATCCTATACCGATAGTTTGCTCGCTGTAAATCGTGAGCGTGTGGCTCCTCTTGTGGAAGGATTGTATCTTGATAAGGATGTACGCTATCAGGATGTAGGTACTTATTATAGCCCCAACTATCGCAGTGAGAAGAATATGGGGCGTACATATGTACGCCCACAGGTAGACGAGCAAGGTAAACATACTATCGTCGCTTTTCGCTACGGAGCACCAATAGAAGCTCATACACTGCGCTTTACGGCCCCCGATGCTGCATATGTTGAGGTGCAGGCAACATCGCAACCCTATCAGATGTCTGATGCTTTGGGACGTACTGAACGTACAGACTTTACTCCTTCACCTTTAGGCAGTGTGGGGTCTTTTGTGTCACTGAATAAGGGAAATAATATAAAGGTTACACTTGTTGGACATAAGGGCACAGCCCAAATCCCTTTTTCCAAAGCCGATGTGGCAGCATTCCTTCAGGTGTATGAGTTAGCAATGGTTCTCAATGCCATTGGCGAATTGGAGAAGCAGCATGACGAACTCACTCGTCGTATTGATTTCCTCGCTCGTCGTATGCAGTCTGACTCTATCAATCAGTCCGAGTAGTTCCCTCTATATAGGTGCGCCAGCGATTGAGCAAGGCGGTCATGTCGGTTGGAAGTTCTGAGGTGAAAAACATCTCTTCTTTCGTGCGTGGATGTACAAATCCGAGTGTACGGGCATGCAAGGCTTGTCGTGGGCAGGTATCGAAGCAGTTGGCTACAAATTTCCTATATGTTCCCGAGGTGGTACCCTTGAGAATTTCGTTGCCTCCGTAGCGCTCATCGTTGAAGAGCGGGTGGCCTAGGTGTTTCATATGTACGCGTATCTGATGTGTACGCCCTGTCTCTAGGATGCACTCAACAAGGCTTACATATCCTATACGCTCCAAGACTCGGTAATGGGTAACGGCATGCTTGCCGATTGCGGGGTCTGTGAACACAGCCATTTGCAGACGATCGTGTGGGTTGCGAGCTATCTGGCTACGTATAGTGCCAGTATCCTCTTTCAGCGAACCCCATACGAGTGCATTATAATGTCGTTTGGTCGTCTTGTTGAAGAACTGCATGCCTAGAGAAGTCTTGGCATCTGGGGTCTTGGCAACCACTAGTAGTCCGGAGGTGTCTTTATCAATACGATGCACAAGGCCTACACTAGGATCGTTAGGGTCGTAGTCTGGATTGTCGCGCAGGTGCCAAGCTATGGCATTGACGAGCGTGCCGCTATAGTTGCCACAACCAGGGTGTACCACCAGACCTGCAGGTTTGTTGATGACCATAAGGTCATCGTCCTCATATACGATATCGAGGGGGATGTCCTCTGGAGTGATGTCATTGTCGTAACGCGGACGATCCATCATCATGGTTATAATATCGCATGGTTTCACACGATAGTTGCTCTTTACCGCTTTCCCGTTTACATGGATGAATCCTGCTTCAGCCGCCTTCTGTATACGATTGCGCGATGCATGGGGAAGGTGGACGAAAAGAAATTTGTCTATGCGTAGCAATTCTTGCCCTTTGTCTACAACGATGCGAAAGTGCTCATAAAGTGAGGCTTCCTCATCAAGCGAAGCGTCGAGGTCTGCATACGGGGTGCTGTTGCCCTCGGTAAGCAATTCATCTATGTCGTCAGGATGGTACATACTAGTCAATTATAAGTATTAAAACCAACCCTCCTCTACTGTAGGCACACCCAATGTATCGGCTTCGACCTTTGAGCCTCCACCGATGACAAGTGTCAACTCCGAGCCTTCGGGGATTTTCTCTTCACCTTGTAGCTCACGTCCATTGTATCGAACGCTATATACCCAATCGAGTTCTCCATCGATAGTGTCGTGTGGTGCCAATTTGAAGCCTGCTGCGCGAAGACGTGATTCGGCTTGGCGCAGTGAACTATTGTCGGCAATGTCTGGTACGGTAATCATTGGTTGGTTTCCCGAACTTACAGTGAGGTATATCTTGCGTCCGCGTTTTACCTTGGCATTGGCTGCGGGGCGCTGGTTGATGATTGCGCCTACAGGTACTCCTTTTATATATGCATAGTCGTCAGTTATACCCATCAGACGATGTTGGGCCAACTTGTTTATAGCTTCTTCTTCTTGCAGTCCTGTGATATCGGGCACTATAATAGCTATGCCATGCTCGGTGTAATTGTCTATCCAACGAAAAGTGATAAACACGGCAGCAGCCACTACAGCTGCCATGGCGGTGAGGTTGATGAGGACAAAACGTAATGAACACTTGCCCTTTTTCTTGCTATCTTTATTTTTGCTCATAGTAATCTTGTTGTCTGATTTATAGGTTTTGACTCTGCAAAAGTAACCATAATATCCTGCATGGACAACGATTTGAGACTTTTTTCTTTGAAAACATCACCCTAGTAACAGTGGATGGTTGTATCTGAGCAGATGCTTCTCTTTATGGTTCTCGTGGCTATGCACAATAAAAGAGGTGTTCTTGCGTTTATCAATTGTTATGGCGATAATGCGATATATTTCTATATGCATGATAGTGCTTGCGCTGTTGCCTGCTAGGGCTCAGGGTGAGATGGACGTGGATTGGGATGCCTATGCACAGGATACGGTGATGCCACTGTATGTTCATAGCATAGATCTGGGTTATAACTCTGTAGATCACGAATATCGAGCAATAATCGAATATCCAGAATTAGAACCGCTTCTGTCAGAGGATATTGCTCGTTTTCGTCTACCTGCCGAAGCAGGACTGCCCGAATGGCCAGAAATTCAGGTCTATAAAGGTATAAGCGCCAAACGTGCCCAGCTGGATGTCTCGTTTATTCCCATCATATGGCGCGATGGAAAGTATCATAAGATAGTGAGTTTCACACTCAAAGTGGAGGAGGCTCCCTCTGCTGCGAAAGCCTCTTCAAGAGTTGCTTCACAAGGCGAAAACAGACAGTCCCAATTGAGCAGTGGACGTTGGGTAAAGTTGCGTGTGTCGGATAATGGTATTCATATGCTGACACATGCAAGGCTCCGTGGTTTGGGCTTTGATGATCCAGGCAAAGTGCGACTCTATGGTTATGGAGGTCATCCGCTCTCTGAGAGTGACACAGACTCGTGGATTGATGATTTATGCGAGGTCCCCCTATGGCGTATCGATGATAGACTTCTTTTTTATGCCAATGGTCCTGTACAGTGGACGCTGCAAAGCGATAATACCTTCACTCATACCCGCAATCCCTATTCAGAATACGGCTATTACTTCTTGACAGAAGATACAGAAGGCAATTCTGCAATATTTCCCGAGAGAGAGAAGCTTGACGCTGTGGCCTCGGTA
>JAFOYZ010000077.1 GCA_017424485.1 Bacteroidaceae bacterium | reverse complement strand
GTGTGCATACCACCTGCTACACGTGTTAGTAAAACAATTGTTAGACCCCATACGCGAGGCGTGGGGCAAACCCATCATCGTGAGCAGCGGGTATCGCTGCAAGCAGCTCAACGCCCTGGTGGGCGGTGCCAAGCACAGCCACCATATCCTGGGCTGCGCAGCCGATATCATTAGCGGCACGAAGGCCGACCACCGCCGCCTCTTCAAGCTCATACAGCAGATGCTGCAGGAGGGACGCATCCGCTTCACCCAACTCATCTGGGAAGGCGACGGCCGCTGGATCCATATCTCCTACGTGCCCAGCGACCTCAAATGCCAGGTGATAGCACGCTCTGCGTGCGGTTAAAGCTGCTCTGCAGCTAAATACTTGGTTAATTGAATCTTTTTATGCCCAGTAGGTTGCTATGTCTATTTTTTTAGTATATTTGCAAATCACAAGTATAAAGACACTTACGCAATCAATTTATAACACTCAGAGATATGAAAAAACTATTTACCTTAATCGGTGCCTTGCTGCTATGGCAGAGCGTAGCAGTGGCACAAAATGAACTGCACATCTGGACGGGCGACACGACCAAGATAGTGCGTTTGGCCGAGCTCGACAGCGTGACTGTGAGGGACGCGGAGTTCTATAAAATCGACCTGAACAATGTGAACGGCTTGCGCTTTACGGGCAGAGTGTCTGATTACTGGGGTAGTGTATACTCCTTCAATGTCACCCTTGCACAGGGCGAAGGCACTACTGTGTATATCCAGAATCTGGACCCCTACTTTGCGGAAAATGGTTTTACTGCAGCTGATGGTAGCAATATTCTTGCTGGTGAGTTAGTGGTAGCAGCCGATGGCAAGTCGGCAACCATCACCTGCCAGTTGGCGCAAGCGATAGGTTATAATGATTTTATGTTCTATAATCCTTTCGGAGGGACGTCTATTGATTTCGCATTGACTGACATGGCGTTGGAATGTACGACCGGCTATGGTGTATGCAACGCTGAGGGACAATGGTATACTGCGTTCAATCCCTTTACACTGCATGCAGCCGCCGGTGCTGCTCCTGCACGCAAGGCAAAGGCCATGGAACTGAAACCGCTGAAGGTGGTGAAGCAGCTGAAACCTCTAATGATGACTCAGAAACAGAATATTGAGGCGGCGAAAACGGGAGCACTGCAACTGATGACTATGCCGGCCGATCAGACTATTAAATAACGTAATGTAGGAGACAATGATTATGAAACGCAATATACTTATCGCTGCCCTTTGCCTCGTGGCTGTGGGCATGCAAGCACAGGTAATCATCAAGCACAACGGTGAGAAGGTAGAGTTTGGTACCAACGAACTGGTGAAGATGGTGTTTAACAGTTATGGCAACAACGACAACAATGGTGACAACATTCGCTTCGTGCGCCAGGCAGGCGACACGCTCACCTTTGATATTGATGAGATATATGTCATGGGATTTGCCGAGGACTTTACCCGAATAGACGAGGTGAAGCAGGCGGGCCAGGCTGCCATCGTATATGATGCCAAGGGGCATACGGTATATGTGGTGAATGCCGAAGTGGGGACCATCAGTATCTTTACGGCCGATGGTCGTAGGGTAAAGAGTGCTCAGGGCACATCGGTCAGCGTGGCCGACCTTGCCGACGGACTCTATGTGGTGAGCTACAATGAAAAGTTGAACGCTAAAATAGTAAAGAAATGAAGACCACTCTATATCATAAGGTAAAACGCGCTGCTGCCCTCATCCTCATGGGCGGAGCGATGACAACAGGTGCCATGGCACAAGAGACACTGCACCTCTTCTACAAAAACGGCAAACAAGAAAAGGTGGCCATCACACCCGACACGAAGGTGGAGTTCTATAAGAGACCCTATGCCAACATCTTTTACGATACCGATACGATACACATGTCGGCAAGCTCGGGCCGCACGTTCGGATTGGGTCATGCGGAGTATAACGTGGACTGGAATATCACGACAGCCGACGAGTGGCTGCTCACGAGAAAGGGCAATAGCCCTTGGGAGTTGGGCGACGGTATGCTGCAGGACTATTTCGTGGTGTATGCCACAGCGAATGCTACCGACCAGCGCCGTGTGGGCAAGGTGACAGTGACATCGGCTAGGGCTGGCTTGACGAAGGATATCGTGGTGGTGCAGCATCCCTACATGCTGACATTGGATTATAAGCACATGTATAGCAACTATGAGACGGCCGTGATTGCCAAAAGTGTGGAGATCGCTTGGAAAGATACCACCTTTTACGCCGATGTGTATCCTAATCATGGCGTGAAGGTGCTGAGCTACCCTGACTGGATGACACTCAAATTTATTAGTGAAGGTGACGACTATTGCCAGTTTGAGGATATCCTGAAGGTGGAGAGCGCACAGAGTGCCGGCACCAATTCATCTTCTTATGCTTACTTCACCTTCGCCCAGAACGATGCTTCCACCGACCGCGTAGGCAACATCATCTTCGAAGGCCACGGGCAGACAGCCGTGCTCACCGTGACACAGAAGGGACTGACCGAGGAGGTTATCGTGGAGGAGGCCGAAGAATTAGTTGACGTGTCTTCTTCACAGTATGGCCAAAATGTGGGTACCGGCACGCACAGCGATTTCGGATTCCCGGCACTCATGCTCAGCATGGAAAGCCGTGGTACAGAC
>JAFOYZ010000076.1 GCA_017424485.1 Bacteroidaceae bacterium | reverse complement strand
ATCGCGCTCATCACCTGCTCCCTCTTTGTCAAGTTGCAGCACACCTATATGATGAAGTACGATATGGGCTTCAACAAGGAGCATCTGCTCACAACCAACATTCCCGTGAGCATCAACGGGGAGTTCAGCACCCGACAGACCTTTGAGGGAATGCTCAAGGAGAACCCGATGATTGCTGACGTTACCTTTGCCAATGGCGAAATCGTGCAACAGAGTCGTATGGGATGGGGACGCAACTTCAAGGGCGAGCAGATCAACTTCCAGTGCTATCCCGTGGCGCACGACTTCCTACAGTTTATGGGCATAAAGCTTACTGAGGGACGCGACTTTATGGTCGATGATGAGCGTGCCGATGGTGTTTTCATCTTCAACGAGTCGGCCCGTAAGGAGTTTGGCCTTGTGCTTGGCGACAAGGTGAGCGGACACAATGATGAAGTACCCGTCGTAGGCTTCTGCGAGGACTTCAAGTTCCGTCCCCTGCAGTATGGCGTGTCGCCCTTTGCCTTCTATGTGTTCGGTGCCAACGGCTGGCGCGGATATGAACATCTGTATGTGCGTACCACTCCGCATGCCGACCTTGAGGCAGTGCGCCAGCATATCGTCGACTGCATCGTCAAGATGGATGCTTCGGTAAAGGCAGATGAGATTGTCATCAATGGTTTCGACAAGGAGTTGGGTGCCGATTACAAGTCGGAGAAGAAACTCACCACGCTCGTTACCATCTTCTCATTGCTTTCCATTGCCATATCATTGCTCGGAGTGTTCGGCTTGGTATACTTCGAGACGCAGTATCGTCGCCGCGAGATTGCCGTGCGCCGCGTACACGGTGCTCAGATAAGCCAGGTGCTCGGTATGTTCGTAGGCCAATATGTGAAGATGGTGCTCGTGGCCTTCCTCTTTGCCGCTCCCGTAAGCTGTCTGATCATGATGCGCTGGCTACAGACCTTTGCCTACCACATCTCGCTCTACTGGTGGGTATTCCTCATCGCCCTCGCCATCGTGTTGGTCGTGACCTCGGCCATCGTCGTAGCCCGCGCCTACCGTGCGGCGAAGGAGGATCCGGTGAATGCGTTGTATAAAGAGTAGAGTTAAGGAGTTCAGGAGTACAGAAGTTCAGGAGTTCAGACAAATGTAACGACTGATGCAGCGTATGGACTATTGTCTGCACTCCTTAGCGAAGCGACAACTCCTGACTCCTGAACTCCTAAAAATAGAATAAATTATGAACCAATAAAAATAGAGAATTATGGAACTTAGAACTGAAAATTTGAGAAAGGTATTCACCACCGACGTAGTAGAGACACACGCGCTCAATGGTGTAAGTATTGACATTCACGATGGAGAGTTTGTAGCCATCATGGGTCCCTCGGGATGTGGTAAGTCTACGCTGCTCAACATCCTCGGTATGCTCGACACACCCACCGAAGGCACCTATATGCTCGACGGCCGTGAGGTGAGCACCCTGAAGGAAGATGAGCGCACCGCCTACCGCCGTGGTAAGATTGGCTTCGTATTCCAGAGCTTCAATCTCATCGAAGAGCTCAACGTGTCTGAGAACGTGGGTCTGCCCCTCGGCTACCTCGGCATCAAGGGTGAGAAGCGCCGCAAGCTCGTGGCCGAGACACTGGAGCGTATGGGCATCAGCCATCGTGCCACACACCATCCCAACCAGCTTAGCGGTGGTCAGCAGCAACGCGTGGCGATAGCCCGTGCCGTGGTATGCAAGCCCGGCCTCGTACTTGCCGACGAGCCCACCGGTAACCTCGACTCGAAGAACGGTATCGAGGTGATGGAACTGCTGCGCGAACTCAACCGCGAAGGCACTACCGTGGTGATGGTGACCCACAGCCAGCGCGACGCCTCGTATGCCGACCGCATCATCAACCTCTTCGACGGTCAGATCGTAGATTCGCTGAAAGAGAGAATGTAAAGAAGAAGCTCCCTCTAACTCGAGTTAGAGGGAGCGAAGGAAACAAATAATAGCGGGAAAATTTTCTTCATGATGCTTGGAGGCTCATTCCCGCGAGCCTCCGTAATAAGGGTGCGCCAAATGTTTGGCGCACCCTGCTCTTTTTTGTTTGGCTTATCGCTGTACGAACTGGAGTGTGAAGGTTGTGCGCACGCCTGGTTGCGACGATACGCTGATGCTGCCTCCGTGGGCTATCATTATCTGATGAGCCAGGGCAAGGCCGATGCCCGAACCATTCTTCTTCGTCGAGTAGAAGGGTTCAAACACGTGTTCGATACGATTGTTAGGAATGCCGGGACCATTGTCGGTGACGGTGATGTAGGGCACGCCGTCGGCCAGTGTGGCACGCACCTCGATGCGTGCATCGGCGCATCCTTCGAGCGATTGGGCGGCATTGCGCACGAGGTTGATGAGTGTGAGCGTCAAGAGATGTGCATCGGCCATAAGACGCATCTCTGCCGAAGCGTTGAGCTCCAGTTCGCATTGCCCTGTCTCGTTGCGTAGCAGGCGGCCCAGCTTGGCAAAGAGCTCTCTGACGATGATACGCTGATATATTGGCTCGGGCACATTGGTTAGCTGGTGATATGAGTTGAGGAAGGTGTTGATGCCTTCGGCCTGCTCGTTGATGAGGGCAAAGCACTCGCGTTGGCTCTCCCGATCATAGCTGTCGGGGTGGCTCATCACGTCGGATGTGAGCGAGAGGATAGGAGCTACGGTGTTGCGTAGCTCATGTGTCATCACACGCAGCATACGATCGTAGTATTTCTTGCGCCACTCCAGTTCGTCAGTCTCTTTACGGTAGAGCTGCAATATGTGGTTCATATCGCTATTGAGCTCGCCCAGCAGCGGGTCGTGCGAGGTGGGGAAGCGCATCATAAGGTCGCGTCCACGGATGGCACCGAGGAAGAAGCGTAGCTGGCGGATGGGAACCCATAGGGTGCGGCAAAGCCACACGATGGAGATGCATAGTGGCACCAAAGAGGTAATTATCCATCGCTTGTCGCCTACATATAGTAATTGGTATAGCAGCAGCGTATAGCTGAGCAGTATACATAGTAGCGACACCACGAGGTGCAGCGTGTAGTGCCGGTTAATAGATGCCATATTTCTTGAGTTTGTTGTATAAGGTGGTGCGGCTCAGCCCCAATCGCTTGGCCGCTTTCGTCAGGTTGTGCTCTGAATCGTCCCAGATGGTGATGACAAACTGCTTCTCCATCTCATCGAGCGTAAGCGTGGGCGCAGGCTCGCTGGCTCCGGATAGGCAGAGCGTGTCGGCCGTCCATCGGGTATTCTGCGTCATCAGCACCGTGCGTTCTATGGTGTCTTCCAATCGTGTAAACTCGCCGCTACGAGCCAGTGTGATGAGGCGCTCCATGGCCTCGTCGGTCACCTCGGGCTCGGGGCGGAAGTAGGTAGAGGCATAGCGCTTCACAAGCGAGAGGATATAGGTGTTCACCACGTTCTGTCCGTCGGAAGCTACGTCTTTGTGCAGTATATCGGCGCGTCGTTTGTTGATGGCATCGTTGAGGATCTGTATCAGTCGGTCGTTGTTCCACGGCTTCTGTACGAAGTCATCGGCTCCCTGCTTGAGCGACTCTACGGCGAGAGCCACATCGCCGAATGCGGTGATGAGCACTACGGCAGGCGGATGAGGCAGATGGCTGCGATGCTTGATGCGGTCGAGCCAGAAGAGGCCGTCCTGTCCGTCGAGCCGCCCTGCTCCGAAGTTCATATCGAGCAATACGACATCTACATCCCCGGCACTGATGATGGCCGGTATCAGTTGTGGGTCGCCCACGGTAATCACTGTGGTGAAAACTCCTTTTAGCACAATGCCCAGTGTCTTCAGTATGGCTGCATTGTCATCAATGACGATAATCTTGGCTTCGGTCATAGTTTATGGTGTATACAAGCACAAAGATACTCCGATTCTCAAGAATGAAGGTAAGGAAAGTGGAACTTTTTTGCCTGTCACGGTCAAAAGTGTTCAGAAACTGTACAGTTTCTTACTTTCGTTGACTAGGTAGCGCAACGATTATCCCTCCTATAGGCAGTTGTCGTAAAGTTAACGTTTCTAGGGTGGGGGAGTGATGCTGCATCAGAAGCATATGCCCAGCTTCACACTGAAGCTGAGAGCTACATGTTCCCAACTTTTGCCGAAGGCGTTCCACAGCGCAAATCCGTGGTGGTATCCCGTCTCGGCAGGATTGCCAAAGGCATAGCCTCCGCCCACCCAGGCATCTATCAAGAGGCGGTTGAGATGCATCTGATAGCCTGTAGTGGCCAGCACGGCGCCCATCTTGGCCGGTGTGCGCTGTTGGCTGCTCATGGCATCGTATGAGTAGTGCGAGTAGATAGCCTCGGGGCGCACATAGAAGCCTTGCAGACCTCCTCGGTGGTTGCCGGTAAGGAAAAATTTATGGCCATAGCGCAGTGTGAAGCCTAGAGGATTATTTTGAAACTTGTCGTATCCCGCCCCAATCATGCTGGCACATATCTCAGCCGACTGATGATTGGCGAAGGCACGCTCATAGGATAGTTTGGTACTGCCTGTTATCCACGACAGGAAGGTCACCTTCACGGCATTGTCATATACCTCTGCTGCATTGCTCATCGTGCACACTGCGCATAGCAGCAGCACTATCGCTGTTCGCATTCTTCTCATATTGTCTATCATTCTATCAATGAGCTACAAAGGTACAACTAAAAGTTCGCATGGGCAATACCTTACGCTACCTTCTTCGGGGGCAACTTCCTGTTGGACAGCATGCACAGCTCTACATGAGTTCTCAAGCGACCATTCAGCGATTGATAAAGTTTCTTAAAGCGTGTTTTTTTGAACATTTTTGGTCCGAAAATCATAATGTATTATAAAAAGCAAACCTCTACTTTTGCACAGCATAGAGTATGACACTTTTTATATATCGACTATGAAACAGGAACAATCGCAACGCATCCAGACATCGGTACTCAATGCTCTGGAGAAGAAAGTGCTCGTATGGTTGGCTCAGCGTCAACCCCGTTGGATGACCTCCGACATGCTCACCGCTATTGGTGTGGTGGGTGCTATCGTAGTAGCCGTGGGGTACATTCTCTCAAATCTCCACATCGGTTGGCTGTGGCTAGCCTCACTGGGCTACGTCATCAACTGGTATGGCGACTCGCTTGATGGTACCCTAGCTCGTGTACGTGGTACCCAACGTCCCATCTACGGCTTCTTTCTCGACCACAATATTGACGGCGTCACCATGGCCATCATGTGTACTGGTGCCGGTCTGAGTCGTATGCTCAACCTTTACGTAGCCATGGCTGTGCTGGCCGTCTACCTAATGCTCTCCATATCAGTATATATCAATGCCCACCTCAAGGGTGAGTTCAGGCTGACCTATGCTGGTATGGGTCCCACCGAGTTCCGCCTCATCATGATTGTGGTTAACACGCTGTTTGCCACTATTGCACCGTTGCGCGAGTGGATTGTATGTTTCGATGTGTTTGGTACACCCCTTGCGCTCGGTGCCT
>JAFOYZ010000075.1 GCA_017424485.1 Bacteroidaceae bacterium | reverse complement strand
GTGTTGTCGCAACTCAAAGACTATAGAGCAGCCATCGTAAGCTATAATGAGGCCATAGAGCTGGAGCCCAACCTGGCCGAGGCATACTATAACCGCGGACTCACCTATATCTTCCTGGGCGAGAATGCGCGTGGCGTGGCCGACCTCAGCAAGGCAGGCGAACTGGGGCTGTATAGCGCGTATAACCTGATTAAACGATTTGCCGAATAGCATGCCCATGCTAAGGCAATGTGATGATAACAACAACAACAAAGACTCATTGAAGTATGAAGAAAACAATTACTCTCGTCTTGCTCCTGATGGTATGCTCATGGGCAAGTGCCGACTCGCTGGAACGCTTTGTAGAACGATACAAAGATAAGGCTGGGGCGGTGTATAAGGTGATCAATGCCAATAGTAATCTGAACGATATGGTAGAGAGCGGCCTGGTGAAAGGACGCAAGCGGGCATCGCTGCTGCGCGGCACACTCGTGATGATGGGCGTAGAGGAGGTGATGATACTGAACCTCGACTCGTGCCGTAGTGCCGTGCGTGGACGCTTCTTCTCCCATGTGCTGGAGGCGATACCCGAGTTCTATACCGTGCTGACCGAGAAGGGAGACCGTATCGTATACGTCAACAACTATGACGAAGACTTTGCCTATGTGCTGATTGTAAACAACGACGTGGCCAAGCCACGCCTCACACGCCTCAATGTGACCAACACCTTCTTGCGCTCGGTGATGAACGATGAGGGTACGGCCGTAGATAACGACAAGTTTGAACGCTACCTGGAAGACCGTGCCGACAAGTTGGAGGAGTCTGCCAAAGGACTAGGACGCTCTATCGAGGAGGGTATGCGCAAGCTCGAGGAGCGCATCTCGGAACGTCAGAATGGCCATAAGCACGATACGAACTTTTGATGATTGAAGAGAGATGGAACCAGCACTGTATCTTATCCCCGTGACGCTGGGCGATACGCCTGTGTCAAAGGTGTTGCCTGCGTATAACCACGATGTCATTATGGGCATCAAGCATTTTATCGTCGAGAATGTGCGCTCGGCCCGACGTTTCCTGAAGAGGGTCGATCAAGAGATTGATATCGATGCACTCACCTTCTATGAGCTCAACAAGCATACCTCACCCGAAGCGATAGGAACCTATCTGAAACCCTTGCAGGAGGGATGCCCTATGGGAGTTATCTCAGAGGCCGGATGCCCGGCGGTGGCCGACCCCGGTGCCGATGTGGTAGCTATAGCGCAGCGCAAGAAGTTGAAGGTGGTGCCGCTGGTGGGGCCGTCGAGCATTATCCTCAGTGTGATGGCTTCGGGCTTCAACGGGCAGAGCTTCGCGTTTCATGGCTACCTGCCAATAGATGCTGGCGAGCGTGCCAAGACACTGAAGCACCTGGAGTCGCGTGCCTATGCCGAGCATCAGACACAGCTGTTCATAGAGACTCCGTATCGTAACCTGAAGATGTTTGACGATATCATTCGCTCATGCCGCCCACAGACGAGACTGTGCATTGCTGCCAATCTCACATGCGACGATGAGTATGCGGTGACACGCACCATCGCCGAGTGGAAAGGTCAGCGGCCGCCCATCGACAAGATACCGTGCATATTCCTCATATATAAATAATTCTGCTTGAGGAACTTTAATAAAAAGAATGGGACGTGTGAAGTACACGTCCCATTCTTCTTTATCTGTCGTTGTCGCTATTATTTCTTGCCCTTGGTGCTGGTGTAGCGTGCGTTGAGGCCGTCGATAATCTCCTGGGTGATGTTCATCTCGTAGTCGATGTAAAGGATGTTGTCACCGATGCGGCTTAGTATCACGTTGTAGCCCTTCTCCTTGTTGTACTCCTTGATGAATGCGTTGATAGAGTCGCGGAAGAGGATGTTGTTCTTGTTGCTCTCGATGGCCAGCTCATTGCTGAGGCGCTCTTGCAGCTTCTCCAGGTCTTGGCTCTTCTTCAAGATGCGGTTCTGCTCTGACTCGGCTCTCTCGCGTGTAACGAAAGCGTTGTTCTTGAGCTTACGGTCAAACTCCTCGTACTCGTTCTGCAGGTCTTGTGCCTTCTCGTTGAGGGTGGCGCGTATGTTCTCCTCCTTGCGGATCATCTCCTCGTTGAGCTCAATCCAAAGGTTGTAGCTGGTGAGCAGGGTGTCGATGTCGACGTAGGCGATCTTGAGCTGGGGAGTGCTGTCGCATACAACCTGAGTTACTACAGGAGCCTGCTGAGGGGCATTGGTGCATTGTGTGAATGTCAGCATAGTAGCTGCCGCACAAAGTGCGATACAGAAAGTCTTGATACTTTTCATTGTCTTTTTATCGTTTTATATTATTCTATTCGTTGTCGGTCTTTGAACGTCTCTCCCTCACCGCCATCGGATTCTCACGCTGTGCCTGCTTGTCTTGTGTCTGGGCACTGGAGATACCTTGCTTGCGCAGATGCTTGTTGCCACATACATGCGTGTTGGGGAACCGGCCATTCTTCTTGAATAGGATGGTAACAGACATTAACACCATGCAAATGGCAATTATCATCAAAGAAATTAGGAATAAACGTACCATTTTCTTATTTTTGCGCCACAAAGATAAGGCAGACGAGTGGATAAAGCTTACTTTATGCAACGAGTGCTGTCTATCTTCGTTTTTTTGCGAGTGCAAAGATACACAAAACAAGCGAATAATACTTGCTTCGCGTGTAACTTTTATCTTTTTTAAGTGTACAAACTATGATTATTTGACAAAAATGAAGACAGAAAACTTGAAACCTACAGCCCTGTTTGGCTATTTTGAAGAGATTTGCGGCATACCCCGCCCGTCGAAACACGAAGAGAAGATGACTGCCTACCTGAAGGCTTTCGGTGAGTCGCGCGGACTCCCTACAAAGGTCGATGAGGCTGGCAATGTAGTCATATCCAAACCCGCTACTCCTGGCATGGAGAACCATAAGACCATCATCTTGCAGTCGCACATGGATATGGTATGTGAGAGCAACAAGGGGGTTGACCACGACTTTATGAACGACCCCATCAGTCTCGTCGTTGATGGCGAATGGCTCAAGGCCAATGGTACTACGCTGGGTGCCGACAATGGTATCGGTGTGGCTGCTGCCCTTGCTGTGCTTACCGATGAGACCATCAAACACGGACCCATCGAGTGTGTGTTTACTGTGGATGAAGAGACCGGCCTCACGGGTGCCAATGCCATGCAGAGCGGATTTATGAATGGAGATATCCTGCTCAACCTCGACTCTGAAGACGAAGGCGAAATCTTTATCGGCTGTGCCGGTGGTGTGCGCACCGACGCAAGCTTCACCTACGGAGAGGTAGCAGTCCCTGAGGATTACTTCTTCTTCAAAGTTACGGTGAACAACCTGCTGGGCGGACATAGTGGTGATGATATCAACAAGGGACATGCCAATGCCAATAAGGTGCTGGCCCGATTCTTGCTCGCTACTGCCGAGAAGTATGATATGTATCTGTCGTATATCGAAGGAGGAAACAAGCATAATGCTATCCCTCGTGAGGCTATGGCCGTATGTGCTGTGCCTAAGAAGGACAAGGAGAGTGTGCGCGTTGACTTCAATGTCTTTGCTGCCGAGGTGGAGGCCGAGTATGCTGCCATTGAGACCAAGGCCCGCTTTGTACTGGAGTCTGCCGACGCTCAGCCTGTAGCAATGGACAAGGAGGTGATGATGCGCCTCTTGCGTGCTTTGCATGGCGTGTTCAACGGCGTGTTTGCCATGAGCAATGATGTGCCAGGCTTGGTGGAGACCTCTAGCAATCTGGCTTCGGTGCGTATGGCCGATGGTGAGGTGAAGATTGTACTCTCGCAGCGCAGCTCTGCAGCTTCAGGAAAGAAGGATGTGGCTGATACGGTACGTGCCGTGTTTGAGTTGGCCGGTGCTCACGTGGAGGTAGGTGAGGGCTATCCGGGCTGGAAACCCAATGCCAAGTCTGAAATCCTTCAGATTGCCATCGCTACATACAAGCAACTGTTCGGCAAGGAACCTAAGGTGAAGGCTATCCATGCCGGTCTCGAGTGTGGACTCTTCCTGGAGAAGTATCCTCACTTGGATATGATATCGTTCGGTCCTACGATGCGCGGTGTGCATTCACCCGACGAGCGCTTGCTTATCGCCACAGTAGAACTCTGGTGGCAGCATCTGGTGGCTGTGCTCGAGGCTGCTCCCGTGAAGGGATAACGCTACAGAACCGGTAGCTCAGTGATTGAGGAGTTCAGGCATGCCTGAACTCCTAATTTATATACAATATATTATTGCTCTCTCCGTTATATAAGCATGGGAAATGTTGCTATGAGACATTGTAAGATGATTTGGGGCGTGTTGCTTGTCGCTATGCTGGCGATGGGCCTGACGGCGTGTGTCGATGAGCGTGGATACACTACAGATCCCCAGTATAAGTTGTCGTTCTCGTCTGATACCATTGCCTTTGATACCCTCTTTACCGAGGTGAGTTCGGCCACAAGCTCCTTCTTGATATATAATCGGCATAAGTCAGACTTGCGCATCAGTGAGGTGCAACTTTCGGGTGGCAGTGACTCGCCCTTTCGCGTGAATGTCGATGGTATGGCTGGGGTCGCGTTTCGCGACGTCACACTGCGTGGAGGAGACAGCATGTATGTGTTTGTAGAGGTGACGGTAGACCCTAGGGGCAATGATGAGCCGTTCGAGGTGCGCGACTCATTGCGTTTTGTCCTTGAGAGTGGTGCCGAACAGCATGTGCAGCTCAATGCCTGGGGGCAGGATGCAACGGTGCTCCGAGGATGGGTGGTCGATGCCGATGCGACGCTGACGGCTCAGCGACCCTACCTTATCTATGATAGTCTCAGAGTAGAGGAGGGTAGCACACTCTATATGGAGCCAGGCACGCGACTCTATTTCTACAATAAGGTGGAGATGCAGGTGTATGGACGTGTTGAAGCCGTGGGTACGGTAGATGCTCCTATCGTCTTTCGGGGAGCACGCACCGATCGCATGTTCTCGTACCTGCCATACGACCGCATATCGGCTCAGTGGGGTGGCATCACACTGCATGAGTCCAGTACCGACAATGTCTTCGTGCATTGCGATATACATAGCGGCACCTATGGCCTGCGTGCCAAGGGCGACGATCTGAGTACGTATAAGCTGGTGATGCAGAATAGCCAGATACATAATGTCGATGAAGATGCCTTGCAGCTAACTTTGTGTGCGGCATCATTCTCGAATAGCCTGTTTACCAATGCGGGCGGACACTGTGTGAATCTGCTTGGAGGGCGCATGACTTTCTTGCATTGTACGATGGCCAACTTCTATCCCTGGAAAGCAGAGCGTGGCGTGGCGGTCAACATATCTAACTACAACCAAGAGGAGGAGACGATATATCCTCTGTTGGGGGTTCACTTTATCAATAGTCTGATCACTGGTTCGAAGGATGATGAACTGATGGGGACCGTGCTTGAGAAAACAGACTCTGCAGACTACTCTGAATATGCGCAGTTTGCCTTTGTGCATTCGGTCATCAACTCCAAGGGTGAGGCCCGCGAGCCCGATTCGCTGCACTTTGCCCATATCGTCTGGGAACATAAGGATAGTACGGCGTATGCGCAGTCAAACTTCCGCACCATAGACCATGGTAATAGATTCTATGACTTCCACCTCGACTCATTGTCCGTGGCACGCAATGCCGCTTCTCCCGAATACCTCGATATCTTGCCCTACGACAAGGATGAGCAGCCGCGCCAGGATGCCATAGATGCAGGATGTTATCAATATCGTGAACATGAGGAGGAAGAGTAGCCTTGATGGTGCATGGCGTATCCCGTTGTGGTTGTTGCTCTTTGCGCTTTTCTTGCCTGTTTCCCTTCAGGGACAAGAACATCTCCGGTTAATGACCTATAATGTAGAGAATCTCTTCGACTGTGCTGATGACTCTATTACTCATGATGAAGCCTTCTTGCCCACGTCGTTGCGGCGGTGGACCGCCGCTCGCTACTGGCATAAGCTGCAGGCTGTGAGTAGAGCTATAGCTGCTGTAGGTGGTGACCGCGCTCCCGACTTTGTAGCGCTGTGTGAGGTCGAGAATGATAGTGTGATGCACGACCTTACGCGTCGCTCATCGCTTCGTGTGGCGAGATACAACTATCTGATGACCTCATCTGCTGACCCGCGAGGCATCGATGTGGCACTGATGTATAAGCCCACCACATTCCGTCCGCTACATCATCGTGCGTTGCGATTGCCTCAGTCTGAAATGCCTTCAGGGAGTTATGTGCGCGATGTGCTCTATGTGAGCGGACAACTTCATATGGGCGATACCTTGGATCTCTTCGTCTGCCATCTGCCTAGTCGCCTCAACGGGCGCAAGTCCTTACGGCTGCGTCGTACGGTGGTGGAGTATGTGCGGCAGGCCATCGACTCGGTATGTCAGGTGCGCAAGGTGCCCCGCATTGTTGTGATGGGCGACTTCAATGATACGCCTGATAGTGAGTCGCTACGGCCGTTTTCTGACAACAGCGGGCTGGTGTGCATCACTGATAATCTCGGAGGAAGCTACCGCTACAAGGGTAAGTGGGAGCAGATAGATCATGTGTATCTCTCGCCTTCGCTGGTGGGTGGCGCAGGTGATGGGCTCCGTCTGTCTCCTCGCGGTGCATGGATTGCCGATGATGACTTGCTCACCGAGCCTGAACCCCTCTATGGAGGGAGCCGTCCCTACCGTACATATAATGGTGTGCGCTATATGGGTGGCACCAGCGACCATCTGCCCGTATGCTTCGACCTTTGGTTTCGGTGGTAGGCGTTGCTACTGATGGTGGTAGGGTAGGTTGTTGAGAATCGATAAGGCGCGGTAAAACTGCTCTGCAAAGATGACGCGCACCATTTGGTGTGAGAAGGTCATCTGTGACAGTGAAATCTTGCCTTGGGCAGCGCTGTATACCTCGCGGGAGAAACCGTAAGGTCCTCCGATGATGAATACCAGTCGGCGGCTCACGGTGTTCATGCGCTGCTGTAGCCAGTCGGCAAATCCTACCGAGGTGAACTCCTTGCCACCCTCATCGAGCAGTATCACATGATCGCCCGGTTGTAGAAGCTTCAGTATCTGCTGACCCTCGCGCTCCTTTTGCTGCTCTTGGGTGAGATTCTTTACATCTCGGATGTCGGGGATTACCTTCATCTCTATAGGCGCGTAGTGGTTGGCACGTGTCAGATAGTCATCTACTGCTTGCGTGAGGTACTTGTTGTCTGTCTTTCCTATGGTTATGAGTAGGGTTTTCATCGGCTACTGTATGTCTCTGATTGTCGTAGCGCAAAAGTAATGATTTTTGGCTGTATTTCCAAAAGTTGCGACTTTCCTTTGTAGATTACGGCTTTTCTTTGTAATTTTGCTGTTTCAATATATACCTATATAATATATATATGCCCCAGATATCTCAACGTGGCACATTGATGCCCGCTTCTCCTATCCGCAAACTGGTGCCGCTGGCCGATGATGCCAAGGCACGCGGTATACATGTATATCACCTCAATATCGGTCAGCCCGACCTTCCCACTCCTCAGGCAGCTATTGATGCAATCCGCAATATAGATCGTCAGGTGCTGGAGTATAGCCCCTCGCAAGGCTATCGCAGCTATCGCGAGAAGCTGGTGAAGTATTATGCCAAGTACGACATCAAGCTCACAGCTGACGATATCATCGTTACTACGGGTGGTAGCGAGGCAGTGCTCTTCTCTTTCATGGCTTGTCTCAATCCGGGCGATGAGATTATCATGCCCGACCCCTTCTATGCCAACTATCAGGCGTTTGCTATCTCGGCAGGTGCTGTGATACGTACTATACCTACCACTATCGAGGAGGGATTCTGCTTGCCTAAGGTAGAGCGTTTTGAGGAACTCATCAACGAGCGCACCAAGGCCATCATGATATGTAATCCCAATAACCCTACGGGATACCTTTATACACGCCGTGAGATGAATCAGATACGTGACCTCGTGAAGAAGTACGACCTCTACCTCTTCTCTGACGAGGTGTATCGTGAGTTTATCTATACGGGTTCGCCCTACATCTCGGCTTGCCATCTCGAAGGTATCGAGGACAATGTAGTGCTGATTGACTCGGTGTCGAAACGCTATTCTGAGTGCGGTATACGTATTGGCGCGTTGATCACGAAGAACGAGCAGCTGCGTCAGGCCGTGATGAAGTTTTGTCAGGCACGTCTGAGTCCGCCGCTTATCGGACAGATTGCTGCTGAGGCTTCGCTAGACGAACCGGAGAGCTACACACGTGATACGTATGATGAGTATGTAGAGCGCCGTAAGTGCCTCATTGATGGTCTCAACCGCATTCCTGGTGTGTATAGCCCCATTCCTATGGGCGCATTCTATACGGTAGCCCGCCTGCCGGTAGATGACAGCGAGAAATTCTGCGCATGGTGCCTGAGCGAGTTTAACTACGAGGGCGAGACGGTGATGATGGCTCCTGCCAGCGGCTTCTATACCACACCCGGTGCGGGTCGCAACGAAGTGCGTATCGCCTATGTGCTGAAGAAAGACGACCTACAGCGTGCCCTCGTGGTGCTGCAGAAGGCGTTGGAGGCCTATCCGGGAAGAACTATTTAATTGACAATTCCGCAGCGTAGTGAGAGCAGAGTCAAGCTTGCTTGAACTATGCCGAGCAAGCAAGGAATCATAATGCGAAGCATTATAATTCGCAGCGCAGAGAGAGAGCAGAGTCAAGCTTGCTTGAACTATGCCGAGCAAGCAAGGAATCTTGATGCGAAGCATTATAATTCGCAATTCTCCCTCAACCCTCAACCATAAACCAAAGCCCCTCAACCCTCAACCCTAAATAATGGAATCATTCATCGCCCGTCGTCTCTACAAGAGTGAGCAAGGAAGCCGCAATGTGTCGCGTCCGGCTGTGTTCATAGCGCAGCTGGGTGTCGCCTTGGGTTTGGCGGTGATGTTGGTGACCATAGCCGTGTCGTTTGGTTTCAAGCATGAGGTGCGTGACAAGGCCGTAGGCTTCAGCTCGCATCTGCACATCAGCAATTATGAGAGTGCCCAGTCTTATGAGGCGCTCCCTGTAGCTGCCGATTCGGCATTGTGGCATACGCTAATGGCTATGGACGACGTGACGCATGTGCAGCGCTATGCTACCAAGGCTGGTGTGTTTCGTACCGAGAATGATTTTATGGGCTATGTCCTCAAGGGGGTAGCCGAGGACTACGACCTCTCGTTCTATGCACAGTATCTGCAAGAGGGTGAGCTACCTGTCTTCTCTGATAGCATAGCGTCGGGCAAGATATTGATATCGCGTGAGATAGCCTCCAAGCTGCAGCTTGGCGTGGGTGATAGGGTCGACTCCTACTTCCTGCAGGGCAATATGCGTGCCCGTCGGTATACGGTGGCAGGCATTTATGAGACTGGTTTCAGCGAATATGACCGTGTATTTGCGCTCACCGACCTCAAGGCGGTGCAGGCTCTCAACCGTTGGGAACCCGATCAGGTGACGGGCGTCGAGGTGATGCTCTCGGGGTTTGATAAGGTGGAACCTATGAACTGGGAGCTGGGCTCGCTGCTCGACCGCACTCAAGATAGGTATGGAGAGCAATACTTCGTACAGTCGGTCACCGACCTCAATCCAGGACTCTTCGCATGGCTCGATGTGCTCGATATGAATGTACTGCTCATTCTGGCACTTATGATAGGTGTGGCTGCTTTTACTATGATATCGGGCTTGCTGATATTGATTATAGAGCGCACACAGTTTATTGGTGTATTGAAAGCTCTGGGAGCCTCCAATGCGATGGTGCGCAAGACCTTCCTCTATCTCGCCATGCTTATTATTGGCAAGGGCATGTTATGGGGCAATGTGGTGGGCCTTGCCCTGTGTGCTGTGCAGAAGTATACCCGACTTGTCGGCCTCAATCCGCAAGACTACTATCTCGACTGTGTACCTATAGAGTTTAATTGGCCACTTATCGTGACCGTCAACGTGGTGATGTTTGTGCTCTCCGTGCTCATCCTCATCGTGCCTTCACACCTGATATCGCGGATATACCCCACCAAGGCCATGCGGTTTGAGTGAAATTTGTGATTTATGGTCAACAGTCAACCCTCAACCCTCATCCCTCATCCCTCAACTCTAAACTCTAAACTCTAAACCCTCAACCAATATAATATGAATTTTCTAGATTTAGTAAAAGCCCGTTACTCGGTACGCTCCTATGAGCAGCGTGCCATCGAAGCCGACAAGTTGCAATACGTTATGGAGTGCACACGTTTGGCTCCTTCGGCTGTGAATCTGCAGCCCTGGAAGTTTTATATCGTCTCTAATCCCGATGACTGCGCCAAGATGCGCCAGTGCTACCATCGCGACTGGTTTGGCGAGGCTCCCATGTATATCATCGCTTGCTCTAATCACGATGAGTCGTGGAAGCGCCGTCGCTCCGAGCCCAAAGACCATGCCGACATCGATATCAGCATCGCGGTAGAGCACCTCTGTCTGGCTGCTGCTGAGGTGGGTCTCGGCACCTGTTGGGTATGCAACTTCGATGTAGAACTTTGTCGCGAACTCTTCGGTATCGCCGCTCCCTACGAGCCTGCTGTGCTTATTCCTATAGGCTATCCGGCCACGTCAGAGGTGCCCGAGAAGACACGCAAACCTATCGATGAGGTGTTTGTGAGTTTGTGAGTTTGTGAGTTCATGAGTTTGTTAGTTTTTAAGTTTGTTGTATCCTGCAGGCCGTTTTCGTTATCGTTACAGCCAACGGCTGTTAGTTTGTAAGAACTGCCATTGATGTAACAAAAAGAAGTTAAAGATTAGCAATATTCATTTGGTTTTAGTATCTTCGCAGCAAAATACTATATTTATGAAGAATAAATCCCTATTGGCTATCAGCCTCACCCTGTTGCTGGGCATGGGCTCTTGTTATGAACCCGGTGTTAGCGAGGCTCCTACGTATGGCGAGCTCCGTTTTACCAAAGAAGTTCCTTCGAAGATAAACTTGGATAACCAAGGCAGCTTTAAGAAGATGTCTGTGTGTGCACCGGGCGACTCCATTACCGTCTTCATGCAGGTTGCATATACGGGAGCCTACATCACAGAGGCCGAGTACCATTGGCGCCTCTATGTGGGTAACGATAGCGTGGTGAGCGAGACTGTCAAGGTGATAGCTCCACACAAGCAGAATACACCGCCCATGTGGCGCTTCAAGGCTCCAGACACCGAGGGTAAGTATCAGGTGGGCTTCAAGGCTAAGTACGACTACTCGGCACAGACCGCTGCCGGTCAGATCTATGGTGAGTCGTCAACATCTACGGCTACACTTAATGTAGGTCGATAATACAGGTGTTGCCCATTAGGCTGTCCGGCTTTCCTTGTCGGCTTTGAGTCATTGAGCATCACTCTTCTAACGGAGACAATCCCAGCAGCTGTTCAGGGATTGTCTCTTTTTTTGTCCTCTTTCCTTGATCACGGAGCACACGGAGCACGCGGATTGTCGCGGATTGTTTTCTTT
>JAFOYZ010000010.1 GCA_017424485.1 Bacteroidaceae bacterium | reverse complement strand
TTACCATCGAGTCCATGCATCCTGCTGTTACGCCAAAGAAGAGGCGTGGACGACCTAGCTTACGGAAATCGCGCAAGTCGTCACGCCAGTTGGGCTGGGGTACGATGGCTACGCGCAACCCTTCAGCTTCAAGTATGCGGCCTATCACTGCAGCACCGAATGAGGGATGATCTACATAGGCATCGCCCGAGAAGAGCACTACATCTACCTCATCCCATCCGCGTAGCTCCATTTCTTTGCGCGTAGTGGGCAAGAAATCCGTCAGTTGCGGCATTAGGCTTCGGTCTCTTGTTGTTCGTGATTAGCTTGCCATTCGTTGTAGAGTGCTATGAGTGCGCTCAGCCCGATGGCTTTCATGTTGTCGTGGAAGATTACATCCACGCAGAGGGTGAGCAGGTCTTTGCACTCCTCTTGTGAAGCGATGAGTGAGCGTATGGTAAGTTTCAGCTTGTTCAGTACGCTCTCATCTATGATACCATTGCTGTCTACCAATCCGCTGAATAGTTGGTATTTCTCTATTGTGAGCAGATGCTCGTCGCTTATTTCCATGCTGCGTGTTCCGCTCTTGTTGGTTTTGATGATATACATAGTATATGTTATGTTTTAGCTTTTCCAGTGCAAATATACACCTTTTACTCCAATAAACAGCTTTTAATGTGTAAAATCATTGGGTAAGAAAATCGAGTAGCGATATCATTACCAAGTCACGGTCGCGCGAGCTACGTATAGCTTCGAAGGGGAAACCTAAAAGTACTGAGCGGTAGTCTCCGCTGTAAGCAACTGCAGCACTGCGGTTGCTCAGCTCGTATACAAAAGGAGTAAATGCTCCGTTGGTTGGAATCAATACCTCAGGACGTGTGACTGGATAGTGCTCTGGGTTGATCCATCTAGGTATGTCCATTGTTGTGCCGAGGCCAATGATGCCTTGCTCATTCCAATCGGTTATACTGGTTTCGTAACGTGCATGCAGCACGTCGTGCAGTAAGGCTTGAGTGCATGGTATACTCTGGCTCTCTTCACCAAGGTAGGAGCCACTCACCAAGAGTGCGCCGCCCTGCTTGGTGTAGCTGCTGATTATGGCATTCATGGCTGGAGTGACGGCATAGTAGGCGGGGCGTCTGATGATGGCGTCGCCCCGCTCGCGTTGTAGTCCCATATATATATCAACCGCATCAAAGGTATTGGGCTTCACGGTGCCGTCTTCAAAGGCTTGGCGGGAGCAAGACACGAAGCTGTACCCTGCGTTCCGGATGGAGGTGCCGTGTATAGCGGCGTAGTCCATGGTGTTGCCGGCCATGTAGGTCCCCTCCAACTCTTCACCGCTGGCTCCCATCTGTAGGGCTTCGTCGTTATGACCTACCATGGAACGGCTAAATTCATATTGCAGACCACTGTAGGCTGTGCTGCCGAGGTAGGGTACGCCAGGGTCGGCAAGGAGGTCGAAGCCGCCTCGCTCGGTGGTGTTAACTACAGAAGGGCCGTCTATGCGTTGGAAGCCGTTTACAACGAGTATCTTACCTTTGGGATTGGCGGAGATGTGTGTTGAGAGTACCTCGGAAGGAAAACTCTCGCCACCGCGATTGATGGCGGCAATCTTGAAACTATACATATGTCCAGGTTCAAGTGTGATCTCACAATCTGTCGTGTTGATACGTTGTCCATTGTCCCAACCCATATCATCGGTTCGTGTATAGAGGATATAGCCGTCAGGTATGGCTGAAGGCTCCTGTGTGTCAATGGTTGCGCGCCACGATAGACGTACCTTGTTGCCTCCGGCAAAGTTAATGGCGAAGGCATGTATGGGGAGAGGCTGTACGGTATACTTCGTGTCGTGCATCTCGGCAGTGTAGCGCAATATTCCTTTATATATAGCGCGTGAGGCTACGAACTTGAAGTGCGGGTCGTGGGCGTAGCGCATATCGGTGAAGTTTTGGTGGGATAGGAGCTCGATGATGCATGAAGGCACATCAGGTAGGCGTGACTCGCTGTAGTTGCGATTCCACATGGCACGACGTGCCAATCCATTCGTCTCACTGGCGATATAGGATTGCACGATGTCGGTAAGGTCGCGTGATGTGTGGCGCGACAGCGTGCCGTTGCCCAAACGCCCATTGTTGTAGTCGGTGGTATATATGCCCAAGGTGCCTATACTTGTATCATCTTCATGGATTCCGGCATCGGTGTGTAGGCTGAAAGACAATTCGATGGGGACGCGCAGTCCCGCACTGTCGGGGCAATAGGCTGAACCGCCCAATAGATAGTTGGTGACAAAGGAACGGCAGTTGATGTCTTCTGGATAGTCTTTCTCTCCATTGTAATTAGCATAGCGCTCTACTGGGAAACCAGCCCATTGTGCCTGATAGCGCGCACCCTCATAGTAGCGGGGCATACGGTTGGTGTGTGGGATACCTTCATTTCCGCGGCTAATGATGGCACTGCCGCCTCCGAAGCGCACGGCGTCAGCGCTGACCACACCAGCGTGATTGCTGTTGTTGGTAAGAATTACCATCTGGTTGTCGTGTTGCCCGTGTATGAATTCGTAGGTCCCGAGGTATACCCATGTACCTCCACCCATCTGCTGGTTGACCTTGATACGTGTGGCCCCTCCAGCATGCATCACGAGATATTCGGCATCGGGTACGCTTGACGGATGAGTT
>JAFOYZ010000074.1 GCA_017424485.1 Bacteroidaceae bacterium | reverse complement strand
CGAAACCATACTGATGAACCGCTGCGAGAACCGCGACCTCTTTGACCAAACGGTACACCTCATCAACGACTTCAAGGATTACTTCCTCAGCCATGGGGAGCCTGTGGGCGAAAATCCCTCACCAGGCAACAAGGCGGGTGGCATATCGACCCTCGAGGAGAAGGCACTAGGCTGTACGCAAAAATGCGGAAAGAGCTATGTGTCAGGTGTAATGGGCTATGGTGAGCGACTGAACGTGAAGGGACTAAGCCTACTCTCGGCACCGGGCAACGACCTGGTAGCCTCTACTGCCCTCGCAGCCTGCGGATGCCACATCGTGCTCTTCACCACAGGACGCGGAACGCCCTTCGGCACTTTCGTTCCTACCATGAAGATATCGACCAACAGCGCATTGGCCAAGAACAAACCTACATGGATTGACTTCAATGCCGGAGTAATCGTGGAGGATGAGCCCATGAGCACTACACTGGAGCGATTCATCGACTACATCATTCGTGTAGCCAGCGGCGAAGAGGTCAACAACGAGAAGAAGAACTATCGCGAGATTGCCATCTTCAAGACGGGAGTGACGCTTTGAGAATTGACAATGGACAATTGACAATGGACAATTGAGAATTGACAATTGACAATTATAAGAACAAAGACGAAGACGAAGACGAAAACGAGAACGAGAACGAAAACGGAAACGGAAACAGCCTGCCGGACGAGGACTCAGAACATAAAAACTCACACCGTTGACAAATAAAAGAAAAATGAAAAAGACCATACTACTGCTGAGCGCTCTATTATATATAGGTATAGCAGGAGCGCAGGAGACTGAGAAAATAAAGATTGCCTGCATAGGCAACAGTATCACCTATGGGTCGGGCATCAAGGACCGCGCCAACGACAGCTACCCTGCCGTACTCAACCGACTACTTGGAAGAGACAAGTATGACGTGCGCAACTATGGCGTAGGAGCACGTACCCTACTCAACAAGGGAGACCACCCCTACATGAAGGAACAGGCCTACCGCGATGCACTGGCCTTTGAACCCGATATCGTAACCATCAAGTTGGGTACCAATGATTCAAAGCCCTACAACTGGAAGCATCACGCCGAATTTAAGGATGACTTGCGCACACTCATCCGCAGCTTCCAAGAGCTGGACAGCCATCCGCAGATATACCTATGCTACCCTATTCCTGGCACGCGATGGAGCTGGGGCATCAACGACAGTACTACTCTGCACTACGTGATACCTTACATCGAGGAGGTAGCCGAGGAGATGAACCTGCCCATCATAGACCTCTACACTGCATTTGAGCCCTATCGTCACCTCATGCCCGATCAGATACACCCAAACCCTGACGGCGCAGCTATCATCGCTCACGAAATAGCCACAGTACTTAACGAGAAGGATCCCAAAGCGATCAAACGACGCCAAAAAGCAGCTCATAAGATGGCACGTAGCCAACGAAAACGATGACGATGACGATGACGAAAACGATAACGATAACGAAAACTAAATAGTCTGTTTTATTTTTTAACTTTTAATTCAGAATGAACACAATACTAAAATATTTCCCCGACCTCACAGAGAAGCAGCAGGCGCAGTTTGCGCAGCTCTACGACCTGTACACCGATTGGAACGCAAAAATCAATGTAATCTCACGCAAAGATATAGAGAACCTTTACGAGCATCATGTGCTCCACTCACTTGGTATAGCCAAGGTTATACGTTTCACACCCGGCAGCCGTATCCTTGACATTGGCACAGGAGGCGGTTTCCCTGGCATACCCTTGGCAATCATGTTTCCCGAGGTACAATTTCATCTGGTCGACAGCATAGGCAAGAAGATACGTGTAGCCACGGAGGTAGCTCAGAGCATTGGACTGGAAAATGTCACCTTCCGCCATTGCCGCTGCGAAGAGGAGAAGGGCTTATTTGACTTTGCCGTAAGCCGCGCCGTAATGCCTCTAGAAGACTTACTTAAGATATGCCGTAAGAACATATCCAAGGAGCAACACAATAGCTACCCTAACGGATTGTTCTGCCTTAAGGGAGGCGAGCTACAACATGAGACGCGTGCCTACAAGCATATCGTAGAACTCACCAACTTGAAAGACTATTTCCGCGAACCTTACTTTGCCGAGAAGAAGGTTGTATATGTAACGATCAAATAGAGTTTGTAAAACTTTATTAAATGAACCCCAAACCGTCGGTTGTAATCAAACAATCGGCGGTTTGATGCATTATAAGAGTACGCGTGACAAGTGACGCAAGTTATGTTTAACCCTTAATCAATAAACCAACTATGACCCCGATGAAAAGAATGTATCATCAAGAATGGATGCCAAGCATCTTCAACGACTTCCTCGAGACCAACTGGATGGGACGAGCAAAATCGACATCTCCGGCAATCAACGTTATCGAGAAGAAAGATGAATATAAGGTGCAGGTGGCAGCGCCCGGCATGACAAAAGATGATTTCCGCATACACCTTGACGAGGAAGGAAACCTGGTAATCGTCATAGAGAAATGCTGCAACGGTGACAACAAGGACGACAAGGAATGCAAGGACAAGGAGTGCTGCGACGAAAAGGAGTGCAAATATCTGCGCAGAGAATTCTCATACGCCAAATTCGAACAAACCCTTGTGCTCCCAGACGATGTAGACAAGAGCCACATCAAAGCCAAGGTAAGACATGGTGTGCTACATGTCAAACTACCTCGTAAAGTAGAGGAAGAAAAGCCTCAAGTGAGCCAACCTATACCTATCGAATAGTATATCACTGCAAGAAACTCCCTAAATCCAGGGAGTTTTTTTTATTATAACGCTCGGTATATATAAAAGAAAATCATATATTTGCAAAATGATATTATAAACTTAAAGTCTATGAACAGAACATTCACGACACTACTCCTATTATCATGCTTCATGATAGGACATGCGCAAACGGCGACATCAGCCTCAGGCAGTGCACAAGAGAATCCAAGGCCACGTTGGCCACGCTTCGACAACCGACACCCCGACGTACACGATCCTGTAATGGCACTCGGCGAAGATGGACGCTACTACATCTTCGCTACAGGAATGGGCGTAGGAGTAATGTCAAGTAAAGATATGGAAGAATGGGAATTTGAGCCAGCCGTACTTCAGCAAATTCCACAATGGGCCATGGATACAGTACGCGGATATCGCGGACATACATGGGCTCCGGACATCAGTTACCACGATGGACTATGGCATCTGTATTACTCATGCTCAACCTTTGGAAAGAACGGAAGTGCTATTGGCCACGCAATAAACAAGACATTAGACCCAAAATCACCTGACTTTGGATGGGTAGATAAAGGAATGGTAATTGCATCGCACCGAAACAAAGACAACTGGAACGCCATTGACCCCAACCTGATTGTAAGCAAGAAGGGTGTGCCCTATCTATCCTATGGTTCGTTTTGGGATGGGATACAGTTAGTAGAGCTTTCAAAAGATGATTTCCAAACACCTGTCACCAAACCGGTGACCATAGCAAGACGATATGGAAAGAGAGATGTCAATGGCAAGAATATCAACTTCACCATCGAAGGTCGCGACACGATAGAAGCCGGAGAAAATGCGATCGAGGCTCCTTTCATATACAAACACGGTAAGTATTACTACCTATTTGTTAGCTTTGACTACTGCTGCCGCGGAGAGAACTCAACCTATAAGACGGTATATGGACGATCTAAGAACATAGAAGGTCCATACTACGACAAAGAGGGACGACGCATGGACCAAGGAGGTGGTACAAATCTATTCGGACCTAACATCATCTACTTCGGAGTAGGACATTGCTCGGTATATGAGTTTAACGGAAAGGAATACTTCATCTCACATGCCTACGAAAAAGCACGTAATGGTAGAGCCAAACTATTTATCCGTCCACTATACTTCGACAACCAAGGATGGATTGTTCCAGAACCCGAGATAAAGTAAAGGACTAAAACAACACTGCTGTCTCGGCTTGAGCAATACGCAAGAGATCAGTAGGAGCAATCTTTACTTGCAAGCCACGCACACCTGCACTGACAAAAATATAAGGAAAGTCATTGCAGGTGTGGTGTATATAGGTAGGGAAATGTTTTTTCATTCCAATAGGCGAGCATCCTCCACGGATATATCCTGTAAGAGGAAGCAGTTGCTTCATGGGAATCATCTCACATTTCTTATTACCAGACACCTTGGCGGCAAATTTCAAATCTACCGTAGCATCTCCTGGTATAACACACACAAAATAACCCGTGCGATCGCCCTGTAGCACGAGGGTCTTAAACACCTGAGCTATATCCTCGCCCAACGACTCGGCCACATGAGGAGCACTGAGGTCGTTCTCATCTACAGTATAAGGGATGAGTTCGTAAGAAATCTTGGCCTGATCAAGCAGGCGTGCAGCATTTGTCTTTTGTATCTTTGCCATTTCTAATATGAGTATAGCAGTGAGAGTTGAGGATTGAAATAATTGTGGACCGTCAATTTGCGATTATTTTACGGCTAATGACTGTACCATCAGAATAGCGATAGTTGACAATATACATTCCGCGTGAAGGAATCGCGACACGACGACCTGTAATATCATACACATCTTCAACAACAAGCTTGTCGGGTTGGGATGGCTTTACTAAAGTAACATCGTACTCGTGAGAGTAGAGTTGAAGCTTAGCTACATCTACGGCTACACTCTTCAGTTCACCCCAAACGAACTCCGCTAGCACAGGATAATCGATATAGGGATTGCGGTTGTGTTGTATGCCATACACGGCATTGTTGCGGTCAATTTCCTTCTCGCTCACAGGGTCTTGGCGGTGCCACTTAAGAAGCATCTCAAGAGCCCAGCCGGTAAAAGCCGGATAGGCATCGCCACAGAGCATATCGCTACTCCACCCTGCGACTTGAGATTCGTAACGAGTAGCCATATAGAAATAGGTACGAGCAAAGTCGCCCTTGTACTCATCGGCAGGCTCGAATACCGTACCCGAATAGCCTGATACTGCGCTCTTGCCCAATTTAGAGAATCCACCACTTGACTGCTTCGTTAGGGTACCTACCTCGCCAAATGGATAGTTGCTGCGCATATTATTGATATAGGAGTCAGTGGGATACATGTGGAAGAGGTCGGTATACATGGGATAGCCATCGTGAAACCAACTCTTGGGCATGGAGTGCTCACGGTTGTAGTCGGCTCCCTCACGGCCACCACCCCCCGTATTCTGGTCATCACCGAAGACATAGTTGGTGATACTGGAATACATATCCCACACCTTGCCGTCGGGGCGGCAGTCGGTAGTGCGAAAGTCGGTCCACAGGTCTTTGTATGTGCGCTGCGTATGGTCGTCAATGGCGTTCATCAAGGCTGTCTTCACTGCAGCACCTTTCTTGCCATCCACTACATCATAGTAGCCTGATAAAGGTTGGGCATTGGAGAACCCAATGCCCAACCATAGTGATATTATTAAAAGAGAATGTTTCATCTTATTTCTTACTGAGGTCATACACAACCTTCATCACAGCCTCACCTATGGCATTGGCCTCCTCAGGAGAGCCTGCCTCAGAGTATACACGAATGATAGGCTCTGTATTGCTCTTACGCAGGTGAACCCACTTATCAGGGAAATCAATTTTCACACCATCGATATCATTTACTTCCTCGTTGGCGTAGATTTCCTTCACCTTTACAAGAATAGCATCAACATCTACATCAGGAGTAAGATCAATACGATTCTTAGCCATAAAATAGGCTGGATAGGTCTTGCGAAGTTCGCTCACCTTCATCTGTTTCTTGGCTAGATAGGTTAGGAAGAGAGCAATACCAACAAGAGCATCACGACCGTAATGGCTGGCGGGATAGATGACACCACCATTGCCTTCGCCACCAATCACTGCACCTGTATCCTTCATCTTGGTCACCACGTTGACCTCACCTACTGCAGAGGCATTGTATTCAAGGCCATACTTGCGAGTAACATCACGCAAAGCACGGGTAGAACTGAGGTTCGATACGGTGTTGCCTGGAGTGTGCTGAAGGATATAGTCGGCTACTGTAACAAGGGTATACTCCTCGCCATACATATCGCCATTCTCATCGATAATAGCTAGGCGGTCAACATCGGGGTCGACAACGAAAGCCACATCAAGGTCGGCCTTCTTCATCAAGCCCATGATATCGGTAAGATTCTTCTCCAAGGGTTCAGGATTATGCTGAAAATCACCGGTAGGCTCACAATAGAGTTTCTCAACGGTAGCGACACCCAGCTGTGCCAACAATTCGGGAAGCACAATACCACCAACAGAATTTACGCAGTCAATAGCCACCTTGAAGTTAGCCTTGCGAATAGCCTCAACATCTACAAGGTCGAGCGCAAGGACGCTATCAATATGTTTCTGATTGAAGGAATCATCCTTAGTATAGTGACCTACATGATCAATATCGGCAAACTCGAAAGCCTCGGCAGCTGCTATAGAGAGCACTTCATTGCCTTCGGCAGCATTAAGGAACTCACCCTTCTCATTGAGAAGCTTGAGTGCATTCCACTGTTTGGGGTTGTGACTTGCGGTGAGGATAATACCACCACATGAGCCCGACATGGTAACAGCCAACTCCGTAGTAGGTGTTGACGCCAAACCTATATCAATCACGTCGAAGCCCATACCCATCAATGTGCCGCATACACAACTGCGCACCATCTCTCCTGAGATGCGGGCATCACGACCCACTACAATGGTATTGCTTGTAACGGTAGTGGTCTTACGGATGAGCGTAGCATAAGCAGCTACAAACTTGGTAATGTCGAGCGGATTGAGCCCCTCGCCAGCCGTGCCACCGATAGTGCCACGGATACCTGAAATAGATTTAATAAGTGTCATTGTCTTTCTGGTATATAAGTTATTTCATAATATGTGGGATATACAAATTGGGCTGCAGTAGAAGTAGCCTCACCATGAGGAACAATTAGGCGAACCTTAGCCGCTTTATCGTTGGGGCGTCCAGGTCTAATATAGCTGAACGGTAGCAACCAACCACCAGGCACTGCACTACCATAGATACCATACATATAGCCTTGAGTAAAAGAGGCTGAGAAGGTATCACCATCACGCTTACATGTAAACTTATCGGGGATAGAGGCAAAAAGATTGCCCGAGATTGTATCGCCACTGGCGATATTGTATTCAATATAACGTGTCAGGAACACGCCACGCTCGCCTTCCTCCATCATTCGACCCTCACCCTTGCGCACAATCTGCATATATACGCCTTTGTCTTCGAACAGCACAAATTCATTCTCCTCTATATTAGTAGTGCTGTCATTTGCAAGGAATGTTTCTCTATCAATCACCTTGATACCTTGCTCACGTATAAAATCGTTGATGTGGCGTTTTTCTTTTTCTTTCTGCTCGGCATATGTTTCATAATCTTCGCAAGAGCATAAAACAACCGAAAAGAGGGTTAATAAGGTTATAAAAAGTGGTTTCTTCATTATATCTATATTTTTTGCACAAAAGTAATAAAAACACTGGCTACATACACGCTTTTGTAGTGATTTTTTCTATTTATTATCAATAATAAACATGTTATCACTTACCAAACTCGCCCAACGCCTTTTCAAATAGCTCGATAGCCTCGCTTAACTGGCCATCAAACTGCCCTCCCGAAGCATTCAAGTGACCACCGCCATGAAAATACTGCGCCGCAAATTTATTGCAAGGGAACGTTCCTTGTGAGCGTAATGACACTCTGATAAGGTCTTTCTCTGTATCTTCACGCAGAAAAGCCGAAAAATAGATTCCTTTCATCTGGAGTGGAATATTGACCAATCCCTCAGTATCGCCTTTAATAAAGTTGAACCTATTCATTTCTTCACGACTGAGTGTAATAAGCGCTGCATGTGATTCGGGATATACTTGCATCTTCTCATACAGCACATACCCCATCATGCGTAGCCGTCCCTCAGAGTAATTATTGAATATCTTATTATATATACGGTCTTTATTAATATCCTTCTGGATGAGCAAACTAACGAGGATGTATAATTCACTCGTACATGGTCCATACGATAAGCAACCCGTATCTGTCATTATACCGGCATACAAGCATTCACATGCAGCCTTGGTAAGACAATCATACCCATCCATTGCAAGTATCAAGCGGAATACAACTTCACAAGTCGACGACAAGTTAGGATAAGAAAAACAAAGATCGCAAAAAGAATCAGGAGATAGGTGATGATCGATAAGTATCTTCTTCGCTTTGGCTTTCTCAATCAACGGACCCATGTCATCCACACGACTCAGTGCATTATAGTCCATAGCAACAATAACATCGGACATTGCTATCATTATTTCAGCCTTCTCGCGATGCTTGTCAAAACGAAGTATCTCTTGTGAGCCAGGCATCCATGCCAAAAAATCAGGATAAGCATCAGGAACTATTACCAAAGCCTCTTTACCCAAACCTTTCAAATAATGAGCCAAGCCCAAGGTAGAACCTAAAGCATCACCATCGGGACCGGCATGACAAGTGAGTACAAAGAAACTAGCATCATCAATCACACACTTCAATCGTTCTACATCAGTTATCTGAGAAATGTTTCTAATCATATATTCATAATTTGAATACAAAGGTACGAAAAAGCGAGCGAATAAACAACGTTTATTATCAGCGAGCATACAGTACCTTCACGACTTGACGTAAAGGTACGAAAAAGCGAGCGAATAAACAACGTTTATTATCAGCGAGCACATAGTACCTTCACGACTTGACGTAAAGGTACAAAAAAGCGGGCGAAAAGTTCATGCTCAATTTGTCATTTTGTTCCAAATGATTACAACTATGTCGCTAACGAATTACTTTTCACTTTCAACTTTCTTTTTTTCAATAACAATAATTATATTTGCTTACGAAAGAATACACATACCCTTATGAAACATTTAATTAAACTATTACTGTTTGCAGTGCCAATTATTGCAACAGCACAAAATCCCATCATCAGCAATCAGTTCACAGCTGATCCTACAGCACGTGTATTTAATGGTAAAGTATACCTGTATCCGTCACACGACATTGTGCCACCTGAGGGAGCAAGAAAAGATTGGTTTTGCATGGAAGACTACCACGTTTTCTCCTCTTCGGACCTCATGGAATGGCACGACCACGGCATTATCGCCACTCAGCACGATGTGCCCTGGGTAAATACCAAAAGTTTTTCAATGTGGGCACCAGACTGTGTTGAGAAGAATGGTAAATACTACTTTTACCTTCCAGCCGTACCCCAAGACGGAAGAGGCTTTCGCATTGGTGTAGGAACAAGTGATAGCCCTACCGGGCCATTTCTTTTCGAAGACAAACCCATAGAAGGTATTATGGGCATAGACCCTTGCGTTCTCAACGATGACGACGGACAAAGCTATATCTATTGGGGCGGAGTATCTGGCGCACAACTGAATGCCGACATGAAATCACTCGCCAGTAAAGCCACTCGCATGGAGGGACTGCCCGATGGATTCAAAGAGGGTCCCTTCGTATTCAAAAAAGGCGGCTACTACTACCTCACCTTTCCTTGGGTACGTCATGAGGGAGGTACGGAGACCTTAGCCTATGCCATGAGCGAGAAGCCTTTAGGACCATGGGAGTTCAAAGGAATCATCATGAAAGAGTCTCCCACACGCTGTTGGACCAATCATCACTCCATCTTATATTACCAAGGAGAGTGGTATCTGTTCTATCACCACAACGACTACTCGCCTAGTGACGACAAACGCCGTGCTGCGCGTATAGACCGACTCGCCTTTAATCCTGACGGAACGATACAGGAAGTCATCCCCACGCTACGCGGAGTTGGTACTACACAGGCCACTGCACGCATAGAGATAGACCGCTATAGCAAAGCACATGAGGAAACGACAATAGTATACAACGATACACTGAACCCCTTCCGTGGATGGCACGTCACACTGCCTGCAAGCAAAGGATGGATCGTTTACAATGAAGTGGACTATTCTGAATTACTCCCCAATGCATACCTTACAGCCAACGTAAAAGCGAGTAAGAACACAACACTCACAGTACGCGACAAAGGACCCAAGGGAAAGATTATTGCACGTATCCCCATTACCGTAGAGGCAGGAGAGGGACGCCGTAGAGACTATCGCAACCAATGGTACACGGCAACGGCGCAAGTCGAATACATCCCCAAAAATATAAGCCATCTATACATCTGCAGCGAGGGAGCGGAAGTAAGTATAGACTGGCTGCAATTCAAGAACCCAGAAAGCTACTTCGCACCTGCTACAGAGACACCTGTCAAACCCGATGCCGAAGGATTTGTTAGACGATGGACACTACTGGAACCGATAGACAAGCCTAATCCTACAAATACGGTATTCACCGACAGCTATCTTCGAGAGCATTTCTATATGGAATACTTTCCTGAACAATTCAGCATAATCCCTCGCAATGGGCAACGAGTAAAAGTTGGAGACCAACGCCTCACATGGCACACAATGGATAGCGAACGCTACAACATCAAGTTATTCCGCTTTGCCGACGCACTCAACAAACGGCTCTACGGAGTACTATTCTGGGGTGTAACCATCATAGACTGCCCTGAAGAAATAACAGACGTTCGTTTATCAGTCGGCTCTAATTCTGCTTCTATGTGGTGGGTCAACGGAGAAGAAGTGTTACTACTCTCGGGCGATCGCAGGATGGTACGTGATGATGCAGTATCAAACAGACTCACCCTTAAGAAAGGACACAATATCATTCGCGGAGCTGTCATTAATGGACCCGGTATGAGCGACTTCTGTCTACGCTTCATTGATAAAGGCGGACAGCCGATAACACACTTTACAATAAAATAAGAATCTGCAAATCCATAAATACACCATCATGAATAGAATAAAGACATCTCTCATGCTGCTAAGTTTTCCACTTGCAGCATCCTTTGCCCAAACAGGACAACCCTATATACATGATCCTTCTACCATAGCCTATTGTGGTGATAAATACTACACCTTTGGTACAGGTGGCGGTGGTCTCATATCAGCAGACGGATGGACTTGGCATTCAGGAGCCGTACGCCCTGGTGGAGGCGCGGCACCCGATGTTATGAAAATCGGAGATCGTTATCTCGTAATCTATGGAGCCACTGGTGGAGGACTGGGGGGCGGACACAATGGGCGCATACTGACCATGTGGAACAAAACGCTTGACCCTTCATCACCCGACTTCAAATTTTCAGAACCTATCGAGGTAGCAGCATCAGACGGAATAGAAGACAACGACGCCATCGATCCTGGGCTATTATTAGATCCTACGACTGGACGCTTATGGGTATGCTATGGTACCTATTTCGGGAATATACGTCTAATCGAACTTAACCCCAACACTGGTGAGCGTGTACAAGGAAATGAACCAATTGATATTGCTATCGATTGTGAAGCCACCGACCTCATCTACCGTGACGGATGGTACTATCTATTAGGCACGCACGGCACATGTTGCGATGGAGTAAACTCCACATACAACATTATTGTAGGTCGCTCACGCAATGTCACAGGACCGTACATTGACAACATTGGCCGTCCCATGCTACAAGGTGGCGGTCGTATGGTACTTGCCGCTGGTGATCGCCTCATAGGACCTGGACACTTCGGACGCACAATCATAGACGAAGGCGTTGAGGTAATGTCGTGTCATTATGAGGCCGACCTCGACCAAAGTGGACGCAGCGTACTTGGACTACGCCCACTATTATGGAAGAATGGATGGCCCATAGCAGGTGCTCGTTTTAAAGGAGGTACATTCGAAATCGAATCTGAGCGTCGCGGATACGCACTCGAGTTAGCAGTAGACTTCGTTCGCATGAAGCAAGAACGTGAGCATTTCTGGAATATTGATGCTACAAAACCTGTAACATCCATTCCCCTACAAACACTTGATGAGGTCACCGCCTTATGGCCTGAGGGAGACATTGCCCTCCGTATAGGAGATTACATGATGCGTCCACATCAGCGTTGGACTATCACCCCCGTGCCCAATGCAGGAGGTACCCTAACCGGTCCCTATTACAAGATACTCATCGAAGGTACTTCACGTGCTTTAGCCGCAACAGCAGGCTTGGAGCTTACTACGGTAGAATCCTTTACAGGGAATGACGAACAGCTATGGCGAATAGAGCAACTTACCGATGGAACCTATCGCATCATGCCCAAGAGAATTCCTGGACAAAAAGGTCTCAACACCCAATATGTACTCTACTCCATTGCAGATAGCACACCAACTCTTGCCAAGTATGATTTCAATACCGATAACTCCAAGTGGAACCTCCGCGCACATTAAATCTCTTTCATAAACATACAACACTACAAAAGAATCCCCCCTGCAAACAATTGCAAGGGGGGATTACTTTCATACTACACTACGAGAAGCCAAGTTATCACTTCAGCATCACCTTTCGTGTAGTACCATCTGCATTGACAATAATATTGATACCAGGCTGCAATGTTTCGAGACGACGGCCCTGAATATCATATATAGCTACCACACTAGTCGGGTTATCTACTAGGTTAGATATATCAGTAGGAATACTATTGATACGGCACTCAAGTAACAAGAATTCATCAAATCCACTACCTGCATTTTGGAAACAAATCACGTAGTCATCAGCTTCAGTAATATCAAACTCCAATTTGTATTCTTTGGCAGAGGCCAGGTTTGCCGATGTATCGCCATTGGCGTTGGGGGTTGCACTATAGGTAGAAGAAGATGCTATCACTGCCCCATTACTCTTACGTAGGATAGAAACTTTATATCTGGGTGTGGCCTTCCATGCAGCATTGGCAAATGTAAGCGTATAAGCACCCTCAGCAAGAGTGAGCGGATAGTCCTTTTGACGACCATACTCTGCTTTCCCAATACGCCAATATAGAGCCTTGCCTTGATATCCTCCAAAACCCGCGAACGAACGTGAACCTGAACCATAAGAATTCGGATATTCATGCACACCATTATCTTCTTGAACCACACGCCAACCTGGTGGAATAGTACCACCCAACACCTCTGTGTAATCGAGAGTATAAACAGAAGTTTGGTCTACATAAAGAGGTCGCAATGTAACATTATCATCGGGCATCGTGAAGGAATTGTCATCGGCTATTGTAATGTTGCCATGTACAATCTCCCATCCCACATGAGCATAACCTGCATCAGGAGTAACAGTAAGCTTTACATTTTCGCCTTCAGCAGCTTCACCTACAGAAGCGGTAGCTGTTCCATGCTCGGCGTCACGGATAGTAACAAGGAAACGCTCAGCCTCAATGTCGGCAGGAGTATAGATAATCTGGTCAATATACATATTTATACCACCCGTATTATTCAGAATGAGGTTGTTCTTACCCTCTTTGAGCGGAGCTGTGAAGCTTACCTTACGCCACTCATTGGTAGCCGTCTTGGCAATAGAAAGCGTGTAACGTGTGCCATTGAAAATAGCGACAAGACTACCCGAGCGTGAGGGAGAGGTATATCGTACAGAAATCTTATATTCCTCAGCATGCTTGCCGTTAAGTTGATGACGCAAAGAACCCGATGTAGATGTACCCATATCCATAAAGCCATTTCCTGCATGTCCGAATACGGATGGATACCATCCATAAGGATCAGTAACACAACTCTTCACACTCTTGTAATCCATATCTTCAGCCTCTATAATAATTTCACCACGGTATGCCTCAGGCTGTTGAGGCATACCTAATGCAACTACCGCATGAGCATCAGTGAGTTTGCCTGCAGGCAGTGAGTCACCGGGAGTATAGATAACTACATCTACACCACCCATATGCTTAACGTTAAGTGTAAATACACCCATAGAGTCGTCCCACTCTGAGGTTGCCGAGGTCACAGTCAAATAGCGTTTTTTCGCCGTAAATGTAGGTTTTTCTGTAAGCCCACGCAGCACAATACGGTCGGTTTGCGTAGCTGTAGAGTCTGTGCGGAAATTATTAAGGTAAAGCACTATACTATCGCTATATTCACGTATAGTACCACTACTGAGTTTGCTGTAGTGGAGTTCGAGAGAGTCAGCACGGTTGTACAACAAAGGCAACTTGGCCGAAGCGTTCTTTTTCTTATTTAAATACGTATACGGAGTGTATGTGATAAGTTGGTTTCCACGACGCGATACATATAAATCTCCTGTACTCACTTGAGGATACTGCCTATTGAAGTCATTGACCTTAGCAGTCTGTGTTCCCCAACGCGACTGATAGGCTGAACGTTTAACCTGCACAGGAATTGCCTTAGCTACAGAATCATACAAACCAATTCCTACGGGAATAGTAGCATAGCGTCCAGTACTCTTGAAATAGCAGAAATTGTCCATCCACTGACCGTTACCACGGTTGAAAGGGTCAGCTTGCTTGTAGATATTATCGTAAAGATCACCCCATGCAGCATAGCGTTGCTCATCATTACCACTTTGTATAT
>JAFOYZ010000073.1 GCA_017424485.1 Bacteroidaceae bacterium | reverse complement strand
CCTAATGCCAAGGATTCTGCAGAATTAGTGTTCAATGTAAAATTTGCTCTCGGCAGTATTAAGAACCCCGATAATATATCTTGGGCTTTTCAGCAATTGATGTCAAGGTATGCCGTCAATGAAAGTATAGTCTCTGATATCATCGTAAATAACTTGATGATAAATCGCATTCAAGACAAACAGTCCATTGATAGTATTCTCTTATTTTCGAATGTATTAAGCATTGACTCATTGGATTTACTGGACACGTTGAATAGTGAGGGGTTCTTATCTAAATCATGTCTTGAGTCCATTTGCGATAATGTTTGTAAAACCAACATAGAAGATCTCCCTCACAATAGAGTGGCATTATTCCAGATATTCAATCTTGTAAGAAACTGCAAGGAAGCAGTTGAGAAGGTGAAGCAATGCTTCTTGTCAATGGATATATGGCATTGTGGAGTTTTGCACGATAGTGAGTTCGGTTGGACTGAACCTAAGTATATAAGACTTAATCTCTTGAACGACAAGGTCGTCTGGACTGACGATGAGTTTGAAATAATAAAGGATAATCTCATTAAGAATGTATCTATGTATAGTAGGGCTTCTCAGACTATCCATAAGGACTCATTCATGAAGAACATTCAAGTCCGTTATTTATCCGATATGATGCAGTTTATTGATGGGCTGAATGACGAGAGACATCAAACGCTTCTTGATACGCGAAAAGAAATAGAGACGCTTTTACTTGAAAGGACTCAATATGCAGATAATATTGACTTGATGATGTCTGATCAATCGGCTGATGTGGATAACGCATTGAGAAATATCTATGAGGGAATTGCTAATAATGGCATAGAAAAGTATCAGGATGATGTGGACTTCTTGATAACTCGTGCCATAATGAAGGCTCCAGTAGCATTAACTCGAAATCTGCGATATATAAGATTTATAGTAGAAAAGCATTGTGAGGAGATGATGGCACTTGGATATACACAAAAGTTGAATAAACTTTTGTCTGTGTAT
Source organism: Bacteroidaceae bacterium (assembly GCA_017424485.1). GTDB lineage: Bacteria > Bacteroidota > Bacteroidia > Bacteroidales > Bacteroidaceae > UBA1189. Next base: position 5,449 of record JAFOYZ010000073.1, on the reverse strand, counting down.
AAGGATTCTGACTCTTGGACTTTATTGGATTTACGCTATGCATTCAATTATCTATATTTTATTGCGAAAACACTGAAACAACATGGCGTATCAAATGATACTATAGATTTTTGGATGGATAATGATTTTGTTGCTAAATTTGTCTTGGAATAACCAACCGCATAGAATGTAAAAGAAAATAGGTTGTTGAACTTAGATTACGGAATAAGAGAGATGAACGAAGAACAACAATACCTCAATTTCGATGAATATATAAAGGCCAGTGAACCTCACAAACGTGAGCGTGCCGAGGCTTGGCGTGTGGCCATAGGTTTGCAAGCAATTAAAAACAGCTGAGGTCGTGATTCGCGACCTCAGTTTGTTGTCTTCTATCTTGCAAAGATACTAATTTGAAAGCAATTATCCACCTTACCCTACAAGTTCAGGACAAGCACAGGACAAGTATTGACCTTTGACCCGATAAATTTCTTATTTACCCCAACACATAGGTTGCCAGGATGCGCTGCAGGGCTTTGACATCGACATCGCGCTTGAACTCTTTCTTCAGAGGTTCGTGCATGCCTTTGACCCAGAGCTTCATCTCGCAGTCGCCATCGAAGGTGCCGGAGGTCTCGACACTGAACTGGTCGATGGAGCGGTAGGGGATGGAGTGGTAGTCGCGCTTGCTGCCTGTGACGCCCTGCACATTGAGCATGATGAGGCGCTTGGTGGTGAACACCCACTTGTCGCGGAAGATGCGGAAGGCAGCGACGATATCTTCGTCGGGGATGAGGATGGCGCCAAACTCGCCCTTCAGTTCGTCGACGTTGACCTCGGAGGCGTTGCCAAAAAGATTGTTCAGTAGTGACATGGTACGGTATGATTAAAATGGTTATGTGTATCGCATAGGAAGATACCACACGTAGCTTCCGCTGCAAAGCTACGAAATAAATCTGAATAATTTGCGCAAGCAGGCGATTTGTTCTATCTTTACGCAGTGAATAAGAATAGCATGTTTCCATAAAAAATATAGAATGATGATGCGACGATATAGTATAGGTATGGCACTGATGCTGGCTATGGTGTTGACACTTGGCGGCTGCAAGGAGGGTAGTGACAGACGGTACGACGAGGGAGTGTCGGTGGAGCTGGCGCAGTGGCGCAAGGAGACCATCGGGGACCTGAGGTATGCACTGCGCTTCTCCATCCCGGAGCAGCGGAGCGAGGCCGTGGAGGGGGAGGCGAGCATACGCTTTACCTTAGCGCAACGCCAGGAGGTGGTGCTGGACTTCCGCGAGAGCGCGGAGCGTATCCATGAGGTGAGGGTGAATGGTGTGGTGTGTGATTACGCCTTTGCGAATGAGCATATCATCGTACCACGACGCTACACGCACAAGGGGGACAACTGTGTGGAGATAGCCTTCACGGCAGGGGAGCAGTCGCTCAACCGCAACGAGGAGTATCTGTATACCTTGCTGGTGCCCGACCGTGCGCGTACGGTGTTTCCCTGCTTCGAGCAGCCGAACCTGAAGGCGGAGTTTACCCTCGAGCTGGAGGTGCCGGAGGCATGGGAGGCGGTATCGAACACGGAGGTGAAGACGATGCAGGTGGAAGAAGGGCGCAAGCTCATCACCTTCAAACCCACAGAGCCGCTGAGCACCTACCTGTTTTCCTTTGTGGCGGGCAAACTGCAGCGGGCGGAGTATCAGGATGGGGAGCGCACCATCGTGGCCTATCACCGCGAGGTGGACGAGCGCAAGGTGGCACAGCTGGAGGTGATATTCGAGCAGGTGGCATCGTCGCTCCACTGGCTGGAGGAGTACACGGGCATTGCCTATCCCTTTGCGAAATATAGTCTGATCATATTGCCGGGCTTCCAGTATGGCGGTATGGAGCATACGGGAGCTACGCTATACAACGACACGCGCATGTTTCTGAGCGAGTACCCCACGCTGGACGAGGAGCTGTCGCGCACGGAGCTCATAGCGCACGAGACGGCCCACATGTGGTTTGGCGACTATGTGACGATGGCGTGGTTTGACGATGTGTGGACGAAGGAGGTGTTTGCCAACTACTTTGCCGCTCGCATCACCGAGCCGCTATTCCCTGAGGTGAACCATGAACTGAACTCGATAAAGAACTACACGGCATCGGCACTGAGCGAGGACCGCACAGCGGGCACGAACGCCATACGCCAGCAGCTGGACAACTTGCGCAATGCGGGACTCATCTATGGTAACATCATCTATAACAAGGCGCCGGTGATGATGAACAAGCTGGTGGAGATCATGGGCGAGGAGGCTTTTCGCGAGGGCATACATGAGTACCTCACGACCTTTGCCTATGGTAATGCTACATGGGACGACCTGATAGCGATACTGGACGCGCGAAGCGACGAGGACCTGAAGGCTTTCAGTGAGGTGTGGGTAAACCGCAAGGGAATGCCGCACATCGCCTTTGCCGAGCGCGAAGGGGTGCTGGAGATAGTGCAGCGCGACCCGCTGGAGCGCTCGCTGGTGTGGCCACAACGCTTTGCCATCACCTTCGTGGGCGACGGATGGGAGAGGGTAGAGGAGGTGGACCTGTCGGTAGAGCGGGTGACAATGCCGATACCCGAGGGCACGCAGCTGATACTGCCCAATACGGATGGCCGTGGATACGGACTCTTCATCCCCACGGTGGAGACGATGGCGTGGCTGCTGGCTCACTGGCACGAGGTGGGCGACGACACGGCACGCCAGTCGCTGCTGATGACATTGCACGAGAACTACCAGGCTGGCTTGCTGGGTGCCGAGGCGTGGCTGCAGGCGTTGCTCGAAGGATTGCCCAGCGAACGCAATGAGCTGGTGGCATCGACGCTATGTGGCTACTTGGGCGAACCGCTACGCGAGGTGGGCACGGCTGAAGTGGAGGCGTTGCTATGGCAGTGGAGTGAGGAGCATGCGCTGGCATCGTGCCGACTGCAGCTGATGCGTAGCCTGATAGCGAATGCCCGTGCCCCGAAGACGATAGCACAGTTGTATGCGGTGTGGGAGCAGAAGTCGCACCCCACGCTAAGCGAGCGCGACTATACCAACCTGGCATACGAACTGGCACTGCACATGCCCGAGAGGCATGAGGCGATACTGGATGCGCAGCGGGCACGCATCGTGAACCCCGACCGCATAAGGGAGTTTGACTTCGTGGCACAGGCCGTCAAGCCCGACACGGCGGTGATGGACTCGGTGTTTGCCGCATTGCTCAAGGCCGAGAACCGCCGCATAGAGCCGTGGGCCGAGAAGGCGCTGACCTATCTGAACCATCCCTTGCGCGAGGAGTATGCGGTGAAGTACATACGCCCCGGACTGGAGGCGATGCAGGAGGTGCAGCGCACGGGCGACATCTTCTTCCCCAAGAAGTGGGCACGTGCCCTGCTGCGATATCATCGTAGCGATGAGGCTCGCCGCGAGGTGGAGGCTTTCTTCGCCGCTCACCCCGACTACCCGGAGTTGCTGAAGAGTAAGATTTTGCAGAGTTGTGAGCTGTGAGGGGAATTGAAAGTGAAGGACTAAGAATCTGTTTGGATTTGGTAATAATATAGATGTTGGCGAAAAACACTTCATTACAAATACCCTCTCCGTTCCATTACGCTAATGCTCCATTTCGCTCGTCCCCCTTTAGAGACCCCCACCCGGCCTTCGGCCTCGTCCCCCTTGAAGAGGGGACAGTGCAAGACAGTGCTCTTTAGTTTGTTTTATTCCCGAGATTGAACTATATAAAAGAATTGTCCCCTCTTCAAGGGGGACGAGTGGAGCGTAATGTAATATACCGTAACGGAGGGGGTAACTACAGAGTGGACAACCCCTATATTTTAACTCTTAATTTTTAACTCTTAATTCTTTTCCGTATCTTCGCAGTCGAAATGGATACCTACAAGACGATAGTAGCCCCATGTGAGGGTATATTTACTGAGAAACGTAGCAAGTTTATTGCTATGGCATTCCCTGTGACCACGCTGGAGGAGATCAAGGAACACCTGGCCGTGTGTCAGAAGAAATACTTCGATGCACGACACGTGTGCTATGCCTATATGCTGGGACATGAGCGTACGAACTTCCGCGCCAATGACAATGGAGAACCTTCGGGTACGGCTGGCCGACCCATACTGGGGGCCATCAACAGCCGCGAACTGACGGACATACTCGTGGTGGTGGTGCGATACTTTGGCGGTATCAAACTGGGCACGGGCGGACTCATCGTGGCCTATAAGGCGGCTGCGGCTGAGGCGCTCGACGTGGCCGAGGTGATAGAGAAGACGGTGGACCTGACACTGGACGTGTACTTCGAATACCCGATGATGAATGAGGTGATGCGCATCGTGAAGGAGGAGGGCCCCGCAGTGGTGGAGCAGGACTTCCAGATGGACTGCCGCATACGCCTCTCGATACGTGCATCGCGCATGCCGCGACTGAGAGAACGCTACGAACAACTGGCCCTGGAGACGGGCCGCATACGCTTAGGCGACGAGGAGTAGGGAGACAGAAGGTGAAAAAATAAAGGCGACATACATCGTATGCCGCCTTTACTATGTAGGATGACCTATGGCTTAGTATGCAAACAAGGGATAGGCCTTCATGGTTTCGTTGACGCGGGCGCGAACGCTTGCGATAACCTCCTCGTTCTCTACATTAGAGAGCACGGTCTCGATCATCTCGGCAATCTCTGCCATGAGGTCTTCCTTGGCACCACGTGTGGTGATGGCGGGTGTACCGAGGCGGATACCTGAGGTCTGGAAGGCTGAGCGGCTATCGAAGGGCACCATGTTCTTGTTGACGGTGATATCGGCCGATACGAGTGCCTTCTCGGCTACCTTACCGGTGAGGTCGGGATACTTCTCGCGAAGGTCGACAAGCATGCTGTGGTTGTCGGTACCACCTGATACGATGGTAAAGCCACGTGCGATGAGGGCCTCGGCCAAGGCCTTGGCATTCTTCTGCACCTGTGCCTGATACTCCTTGTACTCGGGTTGCAGGGCCTCGCCGAAGGCTACAGCCTTGGCTGCGATGACATGCTCGAGCGGTCCGCCCTGGATACCGGGGAACACGGCAGAGTCGAGCAGGGCAGACATCATCTTTACCTCGCCCTTCGGAGTGGTCTTTCCCCAAGGGTTGGGGAAGTCCTTACCCATCATGATGACGCCGCCACGAGGACCGCGGAGGGTCTTGTGGGTGGTAGAGGTTACGATGTGGGCATACTTGACGGGGTTGTCGAGCAAGCCGGCTGCAATGAGACCTGCGGGGTGAGCCATATCAATCATGAGGATGGCACCTACCTTATCGGCAATCTCGCGCATGCGCTTGTAGTCCCACTCGCGTGAATAGGCTGAGCCACCACCAACGATGAGCTTGGGCTGCTCGCGAAGCGCTACCTCCTCCATCTGGTCGTAGTCGACACGGCCTGTCTCCTTATTGAGGTTATACTCGCAGGGAGT
>JAFOYZ010000072.1 GCA_017424485.1 Bacteroidaceae bacterium | reverse complement strand
GAGGGGTATGTGCTCTTCATCAGCGCTGTCACCTCGTAGCAGGGAGTCCATGCTGTCTCGAAGGTCACGCGTAGCGTGTCATCGGCACGCTCGAGGTCCATCCATTCGCCACGGCACAGCACCTCTTTGGGGTTCCCGCCCAAGGCCTTGACCAAGCAGCCCAGCCATGTCGGGCCAAAGCTGTTCTCTACTAAAGGCTGCTCCATTGCCTGAAGCGATGTCATGGTTTCATACAGTGCATCGAGTTCCTTCTTTTCACCCTCGATGACATAATAGGCAGTACAAATGTTAGGCATAGTATTTTAAGTTTATGAGTTTATGTTTTTTAGTTTTCTATTTCACACCGATAATAATAGTAACTTTTGGTAAAAAATTCAAAAATCGGGGCAAGGAAATCACAGATACCCCCTCAGCACCGCGCTACGCGAGGGTTTGCGCAGGCCGCGCAGGGCCTTTTCCTTGATCTGGCGCACACGCTCTCGGGTGAGGCCAAACTCGCAGGCTATCTCGTCGAGCGTCATCTCGCGGGTGCCGATGCCGAAGAACGACTTCACGATGTCGCGCTCGCGTTCACCCAATGTGGATAGCACGCGGGCTATGTCGTGCGTGAGCGACTCGTGCGAGAGCGCTTGGTCGGCACGGGGCGAGTCATCATTGACCAGCACATTGAGCAAACTGTTCTCCTCGCCCTCGGCAAGTGGGGCATCCATCGAGAGGTGGCGACTTGTCTGCTTCAGCACCTCGGTCACCTTCTCTTCGGGTAGGTCGAGCATCTCGGCCAACTCCTCGGGTGAGGGCTTGCGCTCATAGGTTTGTTCAAACCGGGCATATGCCTTGCTTACTTTGTTGAGCAGTCCCACTTGATTGGTGGGCAGGTACACGATGCGCGATTGCTCGGCCAAGGCCTGTAGGATAGACTGGCGTATCCACCACACGGCATAGCTGATGAACTTGAATCCGCGTGTCTCATCAAACTTCTCCGCAGCGCGGATGAGTCCCATGTTACCCTCGTTGATGAGGTCGGGTAGGGCCAGCCCCTGGTTCTGGTACTGCTTGGCTACCGACACCACAAAGCGTAGGTTGGCACGCACGAGCTTGTCCAGTGCCACATTGTCGCCCTGGCGGATGCGCTGTGCCAGCTCCACCTCCTCATCGACAGTTATCTGCTGTTCGCGACTAATCTCTTGCAGATACTTGTCCAATGATGCGTCACGCTTGGTGATACTCTTCGAAATCTTTAGTTGTCTCATCATGTATTGTTATAGGTTGGTAATAATAGTATATTGCTTCTTACTTCGCACGTTCTCTCAGTTTTTGGGTATACAGTTGTCTTACTTTGTCGACATAGTCATTTGCCGGTTTGTTGATGGTTGGCATCTGTTTTATGAACAAAGCAAAGATTTCCAACGGCGTAGTTGAGGGGAGCTTGATTGTTTCAGAGCAGCAACACGTTGTAGGTATCAGGCATATACTGTTGGTAGAGCTTATTTGTGCAAAGCATTGGTAGTTTTGATAGGATATTATTATAGAATGAGTGTCACCCGTTAGATTTACATCGCATAGCTCCAGGTTCGCTTCCTTCAAATATTTCTCAATCTCCTTTGCTGGATTGTCGTGGCTAAGTTTCTGAAATCTAAGACAACTCTCATTTGCCATACGGAGCAAAGCAAGGTCGAAATATTTATTGATGGCCGATTTCCAAGGTCGCAAAGCAAGGTTTATGATTTTTTCAGTGTTATAGCCATTGCTGATGTATTCATCTATCTTCTGCGACAACGTCGTATTGTCCCAAAGCGTAAAATTGATGACATCATCCATTACTGTTGATGCCATTAAGCGTAGTCTCAGCTTTTTGCTATAGTAGGCAAGCTCCTCCTGGCGCATCTCCATTTCGGCAGCCATTTCCATCAATAACGTTCCTATATTAAGCATACTAAAATCGGTTTCATTCAGAATCATTGATTCCCCGACCAACTGCTCGCAAGGATTCAGTGTATAGTAACAGAAAGGAACTCCTTGGATACTGTATCGCTTGATAACCATGGTAGCCTGCCCATAGGTAAGCTTTACGGTTTCCACATCGGTACATTGTTTGGCGAATTCATCTATCCAACTGTCATTCGGACAAATAGAATAACGGTAATTGTAATGCTTATTGAGATCTATCTTTTCTCCCTCTTTGAGACGTTGGCGCTTCACTTTCATCTCGAAGAGGGTGAGATCGGCCCCTTCGGAAGCCATAGCATCGCGTAGGGCATTCTCCGAGAAGGAAAACTCCCTCTCTCTCCACTGCACTATAGGGTTATGCTTCACGAGATGCATCAGGCAATCTTCGTGATCATATCGGATATCTTCGTATACTTCATTGCGTACCTTATCCAGCGGTGTCCGATCTTTGGCATACCGTTTGATTCTTGTGTCCCATTTCGTACGCTGCTTGTTCCTTTTCTGTTTACAATATTCGATGATATTCATAGTAGGATAATATTAATTGTCATTGTTATTTTCAGAAAGCACCTCTTCCCATCCCTTCTTGATGTTATCGGCAATCTCGGTGGCGAGGATTTCGCGTATCTGCTCTTCATCGCTACTGAATGCCATGTCACGCTTAATTATCTCCTTGCGTCCACTGCTATAGTCGGTATGGTAGAATATGTATGCAGGATATCGGCCCGATGCTTCCTTGTTGGTCTTCCATATGAGAAATTTGTGTAGCATCACCTTACTGCCCGATACTTTTCTGAACACACGGCGATCAAGCAGGCTGCTGGGTTGCAAGTTGTTGCTTTTGCCCTCCTGCTCCTCGAAAGGACAGATGTCGGTAAGCTGTGACAGACGCACCCCAGTGGGAGTAGGCAGCTTGTCGGTGCGCTCGCGGTCAAAGGTGATGCCCATTGCCGATACACCCGAGGTGGTGCCCTGCATCAGCCACCCCTTCTCTTGATCGTAAACGAGCAGGGGATTGGTCTTTACCTTGTCGTCATTACCGCGTGCTACAAGTTCGAGCACCGATATCTCATACACCACCTCGGGTACTACCATCTGGTAGGCTATGCCGCGCGAGTCAGAGAGGATGTATTGCGACTCCACATGCTTGGCCGAGAGGCGCTCAGCCAGGTCGGCACGCTGCTCATCGCTCATGCCGTTGGATCCGTGAGCAAACATCTGGTATGCACCATCTTCGTGACGCACAGCCATGAGTACATCGCGTATGCCTCGCTCGGTGGTAGAGTAGCCTACAATCACAGCATCTATACTGTGGCGAGGCTTCACCTTGCTTACGATATTGGTCTCATTATGTACTACGAGACCCTCGGCCCTCTCGTCCTCTACCCACTCTTGGTATATCTCTTGCACCTCGTCTATCGATGTGGCGGTGCGCATCTCTACGGGACGACATAGCGAGTTGTCCCCATCGTTCATCGTCATGGCAAACAGCTCTTTCAGTTTGGCATATACCTCCTTGTAGTGGGCCGTAACAAAGGGTTGGCCATCAAGTTCGATGACATCGAAGGGAGCCAGTGCCAGCATATCGCGGCGTGCACTATCGGCGAGAGCGGTTTGCACATCGCCACAACGCGGACGGGCACCTTCACGTGGAAGATACAACTCAGCGGCTATGACGGCACTCTTGATACCAGCCTTGGTCATGAGGTCAGCGAAGATGTCGAGGCACTTCAGGTCTCCTGCGCGCTCCTTGCCTCTGGAGTTGAGCATCACGGCCGCACCGTTGCTATAGAACACACATTGCAGGTGACCGTCTATCTTGCGTGTTACGCAGAAGTTTTCACCGCTGATGCGCGATTTCATTTTTGCACCCTCGACAAGCATAAACTTGCCAGCTATGTTTGCTTTGTAATCTATTGCCTTTTGGCGCATTTCCTGTGTAATTTCCATTGTTGCCATAGTTGTGTCGTTTTTATTTTGTGGGGATTTCTTTAAGTTCAAGGTTGGTAAGTCTCAATATGAGTGCATAGCTTTCGCCATTGACACGCCCTTCGAGAAAGGCGCGGTAGGGAGTGCCTCCATTGCTCATCACCAGGGGTTCGTTGCCTTTGGCACCGCCACCCACCAACATCAAGGCATCAGCTTCGGCGAGCTTCTTGGCCATGTCGTAGAGGAAGTCGAAGGTGAGGCCATTGATATGTTGCACTTGATAGCTTCTTTTGAACATGAACATGCGCATGGCCTTATCCTTGGGTATGAGTTTGCCTGTCCAGCGCAGGGGCACACCTTCGAGAGCGATGTTGGCTGTTGTGGTGCTATCGGGGCGCACCTCCTTCTCTGTGCCATCGGGCAGGTATACATGCTCGTTGAGCGATACACCGTAGGCTACCTTCTGTTGCGGGGTGATATATACTTTCTTCAGTCCTTCGAGCTTGAGTCCTATACGCTCCATATCCACTTCGGGATCACCGGTCACCAGTGCCTCTGCCAGTGCATCGCCATAGGCCTCCAGCAAAGCAGCTTCGGTAGTGGGCATGGTAGCCTTTAGTCGGCGTTCGTTTCTGCCTGTGCTGCCTGTTGTTGTTTTGTACACAATCGTCTCTTTATGCCCTTTATTACCGAATGCCACTTCGGCATCACGTCTGGCATCGTTGGCAATGTTAATCTTTCTCATAGTGTGATATTATTTTTAGAACATACTGAAATCAAGGTCATCAATCTCTTCTTTTTCCTCTTCGTCCATTTCATCGATGATGGTTTGGTCGGCCAGTGTTACGAATGCGAACTCCTGCTTCTCGCCAGCAAAGAGGAACAGTCCGCCAGGCGTGTTGATCAGATAGCCGTCGTTCAGGTTGGTGCCACCACGATAGCAGAACTTGAACTTGTAGATATTGTCGCCCACGGCAGTGGCGAGGTCGGCATTCACAAGCTGATATACGGATTCCCATTCGTTGTCGAGAAACTCTTCGGCGGTGACCGTCTGTGTGAGTGCGATGGGTTCATCAAACGAAGAAGGGTAGGTGGGTAGTGCTTCGCCTTCCTCATTGCATGGAGTGAGCGTACTCTTTTCTACCCAGCAACCGTTGGCATCCACTACGCCCTGTTTGTAACCTCCCGATGGAATGAGCAGTGCATCGTCAGGCAACAGATAGGCCGTGTTGCATATTGTACCTTCCTTGTTGGTAGCAATAAGATTGCTCCATCCATAGATCTTTTTTCGCTCCAATTTAATTGGTGCAGATGCATACATAGCACCTGTGAGTGTAAATGTTAGTTCCTTAGCCATGATGTATTTCTCTTTTAATGTTGCGAGCATAATATAGAAACAAAGTGAAAAAAAATCAAAAATGACATGAAAAAAAAATCACGCCATTGCGTTCTTCTCTAATTTTCATCATCTTATATCCCGAAGATTTTTTCGTCAGGACAAAAAAAAGAGGCCACGCCATTGGCGCAGCCTCCTATGTGTTTTGTATAATTCGGTTAGTTAGTCGCAGTCCTCATCGTCCCAATCCTCACCGTAGCATTCATAGCGAGGCACATGACCTTCTACCTTTTCTAAATACGACTTATACTCTTCAAACACCTCAATTGTGGGTTTGTTGACTAAGACTTCATCGTTATATTCAATACGAATAATATCTGTATCATCATCCCACCAACAATAACATACATCATCCCACAACATTTCATAGAGCACTGCCATTAGCGCGAGTTTCTGACTATCGTTTTCATCAACACCTGCAAGGGTGATGAAAGCATCAACGATGTTGCCGAGTCTCTCCAATACCTTGTCATGCACTTCACCAAACGTACAGTTAGTGCCCTCAAAAGCATTACTTTCAAAAAATTTCTTAAAAGTTTCTTCTTCGATCAGAACACCCCATGAAAGGGTCATTGAACCATATTGTTCAAAAATCTCACTGAGTCTTTCGTAATCCATAGTTCTTGAATTTTCATCGTCCCAATCCTCATCTTCGCATTCATAGGGAGGCACATGACCTTCTACCTTTTCTAAATACGACTTATACTCTTCAAACACCTCAATTGTGGGTTTGTTGACTAAGACTTCATCGTTATATTCAATACGAATAATATCTGTATCATCAT
>JAFOYZ010000071.1 GCA_017424485.1 Bacteroidaceae bacterium | reverse complement strand
TACCACTCATTCATGTGGAACAACTTCTTCAACCACGTCGACGTGAAGAAGGAGAACGTAAATATCCTCAACGGCAATGCCGAAGACCTCGAGGCTGAGTGTGCTCGTTACGAGGAGAAGATCAAATCATATGGTGGTATCCACCTCTTCATGGGTGGCATCGGTCCCGACGGACATATCGCCTTCAACGAGCCCGGTTCATCGCTCACCTCACGCACCCGTCAAAAGACACTGACTACCGATACGATTATCGCCAACTCACGTTTCTTTGACAACGACGTAAACAAGGTGCCCAAGACTGCCGTAACCGTAGGTGTAGGCACTGTCATGGATGCCAAGGAGGTGCTCATTCTTGCCAACGGCCACAACAAGGCTCAGGCTCTGTACCATGCCGTAGAGGGTGCTATCACTCAGATGTGGACCATCAGCGTACTTCAGCTCCACCCACACGGCATCATCGTATGTGACGATGCAGCTACCGTAGAGCTCAAGGTAGGCACTGTAAACTACTTCAAGGACATCGAGAAGGACAACCTCTAATAACTATCATGTCAAGTTTCACCTCTTGAGAAACAGAGGTGATGTAGTCAATCATAAGAGTAAAGCTTGCCGCGTGGCAAGCTTTACTTATTTATATCTATAAAAGTATTTCACTAAAGCCAACTTCTCAGTCGCTCTATCTTCGCCAAGTTTGTATTGCAGTCTTCACGCATCTGACACACGAAACTATTCTCGTCAACACTACCAAACACCGCTTTCAGTTCCTCATCGTTACGGCAAGTACATGCCCTAAACACATTGTCGTGATCTTTCTTACGCGACAGATATACCTGTTCGGCTATACGACGCTCTATACGCTCACCATAAGCCAAAGCCTGTAGCCAAAAGTCGGGAGTCATCTTATTTGTGCCCATAACATCGCACAGACAATGGATGGCATGATTCATTTTATCATCTGCATATCGAGTCCACAACTCATTGTATCGTTCGTGAATAGCATCCCACGAATCGAGCCTTCCCTCACGAATGTCGCTTCTCAGCGCATCCAAGTCATCGGCCATCACCAGCTGTCCACCGAGGTTGACCCATGCCGCATGCGAAGCGCTCTCTGCACCCATCCTTATATCCTGAATAAAATCAGCAGAATCCACGGAGTCGGCTTTCGCCAAGAGATTCGTAATGGCATAATGTACAAGCATATCACCATATGCATGGTATGCATCGTATACCTTGAGTATATGCACCGGACGCTTGCTCTTCTCTATACCTTCGCCTAATACCGTGAGTGCATCTACCACGCTACGGTCACCATGGAGCAACTGACGGCCTTTGTTGCGACAATCAGCTTCATCAAGACTTGCCGAACACTGTTCACCAACGAAGTAAGCCTTACCTACCCACTGCTCAATCAAATGACGTGCCGCAAGTGCCTCACTCATCGTATCGGGGGCAAAAGTCTCAAACTCGATATTCTGCACCTTCGTCTGACGGCGATCACGGGTCTTATACTTCCATGCATTACGCGCAAGCGCGTACATATTATATAGCCACCAATAAGCAGGGATTATCTCCAAACGATTATCCGTCACATTATTGTTCACCAAAGCAAAAGGTAAGGGGATGTTCATCTCTACAGGGAAATCTCCCTTGGCTAGCAATGTAAACGATGCAAAGCGGCTCGAATGCTTCACCGAGCTACACAAACCTGGCCAGAAGCCACGTCCTGACACGATCTCACCATCATTGGTGCGACTGTTATGGTTACTACCAATCGTTGCTCCAGCAGCCATATTACTCTGTCCCATAATGACCGAAGCTATAAGGAACGAGTTGTTGTGATGTTGCTCATGAGCCGGGAATATAAGGTTGTTGAGCACCTCACAGCACGAAATAGTACTATTGTCGCCCATGATAGAATCGATAAGGCGGGCTCCATATTTGAGGTTTGAGTTATTACCAAGGATAAACTTCACCGCCGTGCAGGAATAGAAGATACGACAACCATAGCCCACGATGCCGTTGACCAGAATCACGTTCTCACCTATCTGCGATGGTTCGTTCAATGAAGAGTTGATAGTGATATTCTTCAATTTGGATGCGCCTTTGATATAGCAGTCGGTACCAATCTTCACATCCTTGATGATGCTTGAGTTCTTGATCACACAACGTTCGCCAATCTCACCATAGTAGCCGCGATGATAATCCACCGTACGCTGAGTGATATCGGCCAATCGCTGCTGCAGCAACGTGTCGTCTACATACTTCCCCCACAAATAGGCATCGGCCGTAATCATGCCGTCAAATGGCATTACAGAGCGCACACCCGTCTCGTTCATAATCTGTATCCTCACACGTACCTCTTCGGGCTCACCATCCTTGACAATGCCATTGCCAAACTTGGCATGGTCGGTGGTGTCCATCTCTTGTATGTTAAACAGCATACAATGGTCACCGATGATATAGTGAGACAGATAATGCACATCATGAATAGCACAGTCATCACCTATATCACAAGAGTGTATACTCGAGTTGGTAATACCTACCGGCAAGCGAAGATCATGATACTGCAAGGCGCCGCCACTCACACAGCCGATGCGCACAGTGCCATAAAACTTATTATCCTTAATCATGCGTGGTTCAAAACGGTCGGTCACCCACACCGTATCCCACGAAGAGGCTGTATTATTGTTCTTTACCAAACGCTCTATCTCATCACTGCGCAGATGACGCCACCCACACTCAGGTGCCTTTACCTGACGATTGCGGATATAGTATTTATTTTCTCCTGCCGGAATATATTTGGGGTCAATCCATCCATCGCTCAAGGCTTCGGGTGGAAGTAAAGTCACACGTTCCATACTATATAGTTTTAAACTTCACAATGGCATGCCAAAGCATCCCCAGATATTATTTTATAATTTCTAAACGCAAATTTACACAACATATTGCCAAATCGAAAGGTTTTCACCCCATTATTTTCATATCTGCAAACAATAAACTACCTTTGCGCAATTACAAGAAACAACAAAAAACGTCACACAACAAACGATTATACTATGGAAAAGATTATCGGACTTATCAATGCACCCTTTACCCCCTTCTATGCCGATGGCGAAGTCAACTACGAGCCCATCCCTGCATACGCAGAGATGCTACAGAAGAACGGCCTCAAAGGCGTCTTCATCAATGGTTCTTCGGGCGAGGGATATATGCTCACCGAAGAGGAGCGCATCAATCTTGCCGAGGTATGGATGCACGCCGCACCAAAAGATTTCAAGGTTATCGTACATGTAGGAAGCACCTGCGTGAAGAGTGCTTGCCGCATGGCAGCTCACGCACAGAAGATCGGCGCCTTTGGCATCGGCACCATGGCTCCTCCCTTTCCCAAGATCAACCGCATAGAGGAGCTAGTAAAGTACTGCGAAGAGATTGCAGCTGCAGCTCCCGAACTCCCCTTCTACTACTATCACATCCCGGCATTCAATGGTGCCTACCTTTCAATGGTTGATTTCCTCAAAGCTGTTGACGGACGCATCCCCAACTTTGCCGGCATCAAGTACACATTCGAGAGCATCTACGAGTACAACCAGTGCCGTCTCTACAAGAACGGCAAGTACGATATGCTCCACGGACAGGACGAGACCATACTTCCCTCACTCGCCATGGGTGGTGCACAGGGCGGCATTGGCGGCACCACCAACTACAATGGATGCAACCTAGTGGGCATCATCGACGCATGGAAGGCTGGCGACATCGAGAAGGCACGCGAACTGCAGAATTTCGCCCAGGAGGTCATCAACGTCATCTGCCACTATCGCGGCAACATCGTGTGCGGCAAGCGCATCATGAAATTCATCGGCCTCGACCTCGGCCCCAACCGCACCCCGTTCCAAAATATGACTGATGCCGAAGAGGAGGCTTGCCGCAAGGAACTCGAAGCCATCAACTTCTTTGAGCGTTGCAACAAGTTATAAAGAAACCTAATCTACCATGAAGCGAACACTACTTCTTTCCCTACTCTTCTGTTCATTGCTCTGTATGGGGCAGAACCGCGTCAGCGTGACTCCCTCAACACCAATGGACGATGCCGTATCAGGACACTATGCGGCCTGGTTGATGGGTAAGCTATCAACCTATGGAGGCTGCAACTTCCCCGATGTGCCCTGTGCCGATGGCGGTCAGAAGGTCTACTACCCCCAAGCCTACGGGGCCAGCGTACAGGTTCCAGGAGGCGCCGTATACCTAGGTGGCATGAATGCCACAGGTTCACTTAACGAGTGTGTATCTCTCAGTATTACTGATGGCAAGAGCACTCCCATCGCCTCGCTTCCCAAGCCGCTCGACAACTTTGCAGCTGCTTACCACGACGGCATGCTCTGGGTAGCCGGCGGACAGAGCAACGGTGTACCCAACCATGAGGTATACTCCCTACCCTATCCCAGCGATGACAAGGCATGGACCCTTGCCGCCACACTCCCCGACGAATGTCGCTTGCAGCCCTGCGTAGCAGTGCAAAACACCGCCACAGGATATGCCCTATTCGTCTTTGGAGGTTACCAGCCCAAGACCGAGAATCAGCAAGCCAAGGTATACACCGATGGAGTATACATCTCCATTGCAGACCTCAAGAAGGGCAATGCCACACAGTGGAAGCGCACCTCTCCGGCAGTAGTCAACGATAACGATAACGTTAACGATAACGCCGACGCGAAAAGAGCGTCGGTTGCGACGACTGAAGCTTTAGCTTTACAAAGGAGTGGAGCTTGCGACCTTAACAGCCATCCGGAGGCAACTCACAACCCACAACTCACAACTCATAACTCATATCACGCTATCGTCGGCAGCACCTGCACCACCTCGGGCTACAGCCACGTACTCTTCTTCGGTGGTGTAGATTACGACATCTTCCTGAGCGCCATCTCTGGACAGCAAGACAGCCTCTACCTACGCCACCAACCAGAGTGGTATCGTTTCCGCAAAGATGTGCTCACCTATCACACCATCACCGACTCGTGGGGTCTCTTGCCTGGAAATGAGTTGCTGGCTCGTGCCGGTGCTTGTCTCACTCCCGAAGTGGGCGGAAAGGGTTGGAGTTATAGCGGCGGCGAACTCATGCCCGGCATACGCAGTGCCGATGTCACTCACGTGGAGGTAACCAATGACAAGAGCTTCGGTTGGCTCAACTGGACTGTGCTAGTCTTATACCTCGTGGCCATGCTCCTTATGGGATTCTACTTCATGCGCAAGGAGAACGGGGCCGACGACTTCTTCAAGGGTGGCGGCCGCATCCCTTGGTGGGCAGCGGGTATCAGCATCTATGCCACCATGCTCAGTGCCATCACCTACATGACCATCCCAGCCAAGGCCTACACCACCAACTGGACCTATTACCCCATGCT
>JAFOYZ010000070.1 GCA_017424485.1 Bacteroidaceae bacterium | reverse complement strand
TGGTTAGCCGCCTATAGCATCTATAGTGTCTATAGCATCTATAGTATCTATAGCATCTATAGAGTCTATAGTGCCTATAGTGTCTATAGCGCCTATAGCCATCGCTACCGTCAGTTTTTCTACTGGCATCTTGCATTTTTTCTTGCGGTTTCGTAACTTTGCGGTGGATACGTTGATAGTATCTATAGACGCTATAGGCAAAATAAGCGCTATAGATACTATATCTACTATCCATACTATAACTATTACTACTATACCACCACCGCCATGAACAAGCCAGAGACCCCGAAGTCGCCAGAGATCCAGGAGATTCCGCAGGAGCTGCAGAGCATCTTCCGTCGTGTGCCCAAGTGGCAGGAATTGTGGTTCTATCAGAAGTCAGAGGTGCTGTATCAGATGACCTACGTCTTTTGTGAGCGTTTCTTGCCTCGCCATGGCGATCGCACGGTGGACCAGATGAGGCAGGCTGCGCGTTCGGGCAAGCAGAATATTGTCGAGGGATCCGAGGATGGGAAGACCTCTACCGCGCTGGAACTAAACTTGCTTAATGTGGCACGCTCAAGCATCAGCGAGCTTCGTCTCGACTATGAGGACCATCTCAAGGCTCATCATCTCGCCGTGTGGACACCCGCCGACGCGCGTTTCCAGCCTATGCAGGACTTTACCAAAGTGCACAATAAGTTGGCCGAGTATGAGCCTTACTTCATGCGCTGGACGGCTGAGGAGATGGCCAACGTGGGCCTCACCCTCTGCTACCAGGTAGATGCGATGATGAATAAGTATATGGCTGCTCTCGAACGCCGCTTCGTGGAGGAGGGCGGCATCAAGGAGCGCATGCACAAGGCACGCACGGGATACCGCCTCAAGCAGGAGGAGCAGCTCCGTGCCCTGCAGGAGACTGTGCACGAGCTCGAACAGCAGCTCGCTGTAGCTCAGGCTGAGGCCAAGCACTGGCACGATGCCTACGATGACCTGCGGCAACGCGCCCTGCGTGCCTACCACGAGCAACAAGCCGAGATAGAGCGCCTCAAGGCGGCGCAGGGGGGGTAGAGGGCTATAGCATCTATAGCCACTATAGCTACTATAAATCGCGCAACGCCGGTGCCAATAGCACCGGCGTTTTCGCACTCAAAAATAATCTTCGTTTATTCCACGATGGCCTGTATCAGCACTACGCGGTTGTGATCGTTCACATCATAAGGTTGTGCATTAGCGCCGAGGGCCTGTGCTTCGATGCGCTTGGCATCCACGCCATAGTCGTTAATGAGGATGCTTCGTATGGCTGTTGAACGAGATACTGAGAGTTCCATGTTCACCTCATCGGTACCAGTCTCCTTGTCGGCATATCCGTCGAGTCGGATACGTGCCTTAGGATTCTCCTTGAGGAACTTGACTACGTTAACAAACTGCGGCTCTTGTCCTTCAATGGGCAACACTTTACCAATCTTGAAATGTACCGATCCGATGGTGAATACATCTCCAATGGGACTCTTCTCGACGATACGTTCCACGTCACGTGTCATCACCAGTGTATCGTGCTCCACGCGTATTACCTCATTAGGTACATATACCACGGCTGGAGTGGGTGTCGACTTGGTACGGAAACGGTAGGTAAGGCCCATAGTAAGTCCCAAAGTGGGTTCACACATACGACCTGTGATGCGACTATCGAAATGGTCAGGCATGAGGGCCGACTGCACTTCCATGTTGAGGTCAAGGCAGTTGATGATACGGAATTTGCCCATCAGTGAGAAACTGTTTATCATCGAATGGGTATGCACCGTGCCACGATAAGCGAATGCGTGAGCATACCCAAGTCCTATGGCGGGTAACACATCCCAGCGGCGGTCGGCATTGACACCAGCGATGATGTTCAACAGACTGAACTGTATGTCCACATGTGCCGCTACGTATCTGAGGTAGTGGCGATAGGTTCCGTCAGGATTTACATTGACCTCATCCATGACGGGGTCTTTAGGTCCATATATACCTCCATTACTGAGAGGGTTACCCAAATAGAGTCCATCGGGAGTGCTGAATCCGTTGAGTGCATAGCCCTGTGTCTGCAAACGGAACCCGATATATGGGTTCACCCACTTACCGAAGGTCAGTGAATAGGCGGGAGTGAGCCGTTTGCCAAAATCAAGCATACAGGCATCGCTGGAAAAAATCGTCTGCACGCCGGCAGCCCCCTCCACATACCAGTAGTTTATGGTGCGATTGTCCTTCTCATGGCAGTCACTCTGAACGTCAGTCCGTGCAATGACAGGCATACAGAAGGTGCCCATCATACAGAGCAGCAGCGTAGTTATAACTTTAGCTTTCATAATGATATTCTTTTTTAGTTTCTCACATTACATGTACCAGTACCAGTTGTTTGGGAGCCTCCTCGGTTCCATAAACCATGTCAGCAGCAAAGCGGAATGTACCCTCTGTCTCATAGAGGTACGACTTGCGTGCCGAGTAGTACTTCATTTTCACTCTCTCGTCGCCCGATACGGAACCATTGATTTCCATACAATACACGCGTGTGCCGTCGGCCGTCACCAGTGATGTAGCCACGCCACGGCATTCATCGCCTACGAAGGCAGCCACGAGATCGCCTTCGGCTGCGCCACGGGCAAAGTCGGCATCCATACAGAATGTAGCTGTCATCTTAAGCGGATGCTTACCCTCTACAGCGAGCGGCATGATGTAGGGTTCGGCCACGTTGCCCACCTCAGAACCATTGCCGAAGTCGACACAGTCGGCTGCAGTATACATATATTTGCATCTGGCGTTGTAATACTTGAAAGTAAGCTTGTCCTCCTGACCTTCATAGCCCTTGACGATGATCTTGTAGGCCCCACCATCGAGCTGCTCGCCTACGCCACAGCAGATGTCATCGATGAAGGCAGCCACCTTATCGTCGGGAGTGGCGATAGATGCCAGCACCTCGGGCACCTCCACGTAGACTACCATGCTCACCTCGGGCACGAGGGTGAGCGCCTGGGGAGTCTCAGCTGTGCCATACACTGCCTCTCCTGCGCTAGCCACCTCTACAGCACGGTATACCGCATTGGCCGCTGCGCTGTAGTACTTGAAGGTCACCTTCTCATCGATACTTTTGGCACGTACCTCGAGGGTGTACACCTGCTCGGCTACATTGTGTACGATAGCGCGGGGTGCACCATCGACAAAGGCCATCAGCATGTCACCTTCGGCAGGCACAAGACCTACCTCTGTGGGGTCTACTGTCACCACAGCATCCAGTACGTGGGGATAACGTCCCGACTGCTCGAAGTCGGGGTACTCAGGGGCGTCGGGGGTGCCATATACCTTATTTATTTCGTAGGGCACCTCTTCGGCTACCGAATGGTACAATGTATTTGTCTTTGCGTTGTAGTAACGGAATTCCACGTTGCCGGCCTCATCGTCGGCCGCTTTGACAAGCACAAAGTAGAGAGCCTTGCCATCCACCTCGATGCGTGAGGCCACTCCGCGACACTCGTCGCCTATGAAGGCTGCCATCACATCGTCCTCAGTGGCATATCTCTCGAGGAAGGGGGTGAGGCGCACCACTGCAGTCATGCTGGTGGGATATATGCTCTTGTCGGGCTCGTTCCATGTGGGCAAGGTATCGGTGCCCTGCATGTCGAGCGTCCACTCAGGTGCCGAGGCAGTGCCTGCAGCATCGGCCTGCCAGTCGGGAGCTTCGGCTACGAAGTCCTCGGCCACAGCCGTCCAACCGGGGTTTTCCACTATGGGGTAGAGCTTGTCGCCCTCCTCGGTGCACTGCACGGTGAGCAGCGCTGCCAGTATCAAACCTATTCTATTGAGGTATTTCATTGTATTTCTATTTTAATAATTATACGATTCTTTGTTGATGGTCAACGGACAACAGTCAACAGTCTACAGTCACCATCCGGATGGAGACTCTGTCTGCTGTCCGTTGACTATTATCAATTCTTCACCACCTTATGCGATGTCACGTTGCCGTCTACATCGACAGTTACTACATATACGCCTGTAGGTGTAGTGCTGCCAGCAGTCCATATCACATGTACCTGTCCGCCCACGTTGCAGTCGGTCCAGCGGGCGATGGTAGCGCCCTTCATGTCGGTCACGGTGATGTTGACATCAGCATCCACATCGGCTGCGAGACGTATGTTGAGTATCTCCTCGAAGGGCAACGGATAGAGCTGTACTCCATCGGCAGGCAGTGCCATATCAACCTTTATCGGTTCCTCTATGGTACCGAGAGCAGCATTGTTGCCATAGGTGAGTACACCGCTCGCATAGCCAATGGCCTGTCCGTCGCGTTCGAGCACGAGGTCTACGGTCTCAGCCTTGTCGCCAGCCACAGTGAGGAAGAAGATACCCTCAGCATCGCCAGGCAGTGCTGTGATGGCAGTCTCTCCACGGCGCTCGCCGCCGATGTAGGCTACCAGCATGTCGCCATAGATTGTCTCCACGCCTGCAAGTTGTGCTACTACGGTCATATTGGCAGCATACTTGTTGTTGCCACGGCTTGTGACAATCTCCTCGGCTGCGCTGCGTGTAGCCTGTGCCTTGCGCACCACAGAGGTGATGGTAGGATACTGCAAGGTAGCCTCGTCGGCCGACTGGCGCTGCAGCATATAACCCTTGCCACTCTCCATATAGGTGAGGCTACCTACCCAACCCAAGTTGCCAGAGTACATGGCCATCGCATCCTGTGACTTGATGATATCGCCCTCTACGGCATCGTATCCCGCAAGTGCCTCCTTGAGCGAGAGGTTCTCGGCAGGCAGGTACGAGATGTAGTTCCAGCGCTTGGTACCATCCTCGCGAGTACCGATGATGGTGAGCTGGTTGCTCTTGGCATCTACCTGCTCGCCTGTGATGTCGAGGGTGCGTGCCTCGCTTGATTTCATCAGATACATCGACAGGTTGTCGAGGGCATTGAGTCCGTTGCTCACCCATCCGTTGGTAGTAGAGTAAGAGGCAAATCCTCTATCCTCATGTTTCACCTGGTCGCCGGAGCTCCACTTGTATCCCTTGAGCAGCTTGTTGAGGTCGCCCATGTTGCTGTTGGTCACACCGAGCGATATCCAGTTCCATCCCTCGGCCAGAGCGATGCGCTGTACCTTGGTATCCTTGGCAGTGAAAACTACGGGTTCGAGCGATGTGCCTACCACGCCATTGTTGGCGAAGTCGATGGTCTGACTCGGTGTAGCCACGTAGGTGATACCTGTGCTTGCATCCCATATACGGAACTCGAGTCCCTGCTTAGATACCTCATTAGAGTATATGGTGAGCATTGCGTAGTACATGTCGTTGGCCTTGTAGTACTGGTTGTAGGCTACGCCCACACACTCGGCACCATCAAATACGGCCAGCATGTCCTCCTCGTCGATAGAGTACACGTTGTTGATGAGCATCTTGCCGAATACCGACATCGTGTACTTGTAGTCGGCGGGGTTGACACTCCACTCGGGCTTCTCGCCACATACCTTGATGGTCATGGGCAGAGCCTCTACCACATTGTTGTCGTTGCGCATGTAGATGACCTCATCGTAACTGCCGATATTGAGTCCTGCATCGATAGTGAATGTGATGTCGGTAGAGCTCAGCGGGTTGATGGTGCCGCTCATCGGAGTCACGTCGAGCCATGAGGGCATGTTCTCGATGGTGAAGTTCTGTATAGCACCGCCATTGTTGGTTACCTTTACCACGAAGCTCTTCTCCACGTCAACCATCTTCTCCACGGTGATGTCAGCCTCGCTCCACTTGAGCTGGTTGCGGTCTATGTAAGCGCTCCAGGTGATGGGGTTGAGTTGCTTGTTGCCGTTTAGGTCGCGCACACCGTCTACGGTGAAGGTCACGATAGTCTTCTCGATGCGATCCCACGCCTCGTCGAGGGTGATGATGAGCGCATCATTGTTGACTACGAAGTTGTAGTTGAGTTTCGATACGGGGCCCTTGTCTCTTACGGGAGCCGCCTTGGCGGTCTCCACATTTCCGCCATAGGCTACAGCATCGGCCACGGCCATTTCGGGATCGGGCTGTACCTTCATATCCTTGAGAGTGAACTGCAGTTCCTTGGTACCCTGCCACTCGATGTAGTGCTGGAAGGGATAGTATGCCATCAGTCCCATCTCCTCGCCGTCGAGTCCTTCGGTGTTGCCAAGGTCTACCAATGTTTCGTTCTTGTAGAGGTTCCACAGACGGAACTCGTCGATTTCACCCTTGAAG
>JAFOYZ010000069.1 GCA_017424485.1 Bacteroidaceae bacterium | reverse complement strand
GCATAGAACTTTTCGCTCAGCACGGCCACCTGCTCGATGAGGGCCATATACTCGTCGCTCTCATAGTCGGTGCGTGTGGCCAGCTCATTGTTCATACGCTCAATCTCGGCCTCGGACTCGTGCAGATGGGCAAAGGCCTGCGAGGTCTCTTCAAACACGGTGCGCCCGTCCTCGGTCATGAGGTGCTGGGGCAGGTAGGCGATGACACAATCTTTCGGTGCCGACACCTTGCCACGGGTGGGCTGACGCACACCGGCAAGAATCTTGAGCAGGGTGCTCTTGCCCGCGCCATTCTTACCCATCAAGGCTATGCGGTCCTTCTCGTTGATCTGAAACGATATGTCCTTAAATAAAGTGGTGCCGCCAAATTCTACGGCCAATCCGTCTACTGAAATCACTGAAAAATAAAAATTAAAAGTTAGAAATTAAAACTGGGCACTAAAAAAACCCGCAACCCCTTCCTGATGGCCCATAGTGTTTTTCATGTACTAACAGTCATCTCAGAAGATGTGCGGGCAAATGTCGTGCTTTATTTGTCTGCAAAAATAATGCTTTTTTTTGATTGCAACAAAAAAGGCAGCTGAGATAAGTCTCAACTGCCTGCATAGAGAAGCCAGGGAGGTGTCAGAACGCCAAGCCCACGCGGAATCCGAAGTTGCCGGGCGTCTCCATGCTCTGCCCCATCACCTTACCGTTATTGGTAGAGAAGCTGTAGTAGACGGCGGCATGCAAGCCCATACCATTGGCCCAAGGATACCAGCGCACACCAATCTCAGGCGACATATAGAAGCCCCAGGTATCTTCTGACGACTTGTATATGTAGTAGTACGACGACATATGGGCATACTCGGCTCCCAACTTGAGGGCTACATAGGGTTGCCAGTCTGACTCGATGATGCGGTACAGTGCAGTGACACCGAAAGGCAACTGATAGAGTGAGCGCTGCTGATCAGTATACACAGCAGACTGTGGGGTGAGGTTCACTACGGAGCGGTCGACATACTCACTATTGGTGTGGTAACTCATAAAGGCGCCGATGGCAATATCAGGAGTGAGGTACCAACCGGCATCGAAGTTCATGCCCCAGCCGCTGGTCTTGTTGACAAAGCTGTTGATGGGTATATTGAACTGCCAGTCTACGTTGTAGTAGGCATCGAGCGACACTTGTGACTTGGCCGGCATGCAGGCTCCTACGACGAGGGCCACCACCAATGCCAAGCGCGTGGTATATTGCTTTAGAGTTTTCATAATGATGTAAGGGTTAGTGGTTATTTCTTAAGGTACTTTGATTGGCTGAAAGCCTGACTAATGGCCTGTGTCACCTCGGAGGTGTTGAGCGAGCCGTCGCTATTGAGCAAGCCGCTGATGTAGCTGCTCCATACTACACGAAGATTATTCGATGCACTCGCAGGTTGGGTCAGATCTACCAATTCGCCCAATACCGAGCCTGTACTGTAAGAGTAGGTGATGTCGTAGGGCCAATACCAGCCACCCCAGTCGCCCCAGTAGCTAAACTGCCAATACCAGGGATAGCCATACCACCAGGGATAGTTGTTATAATAGCGGAAACGATAGGTATCCTTGACGTAGCTGATCTGTAGACCGAGGTCGGCCGATGCCTTATCCATGGTACGCACATAGCCAGCTGCCTCCATGCCTGCCACGTAATTGGCAATGAGAATATCGGCCGCTGGAGTGCCATACAGATATTTAGGTTTATCAGAACTATTGTCAATGATAAGCACGCTATCAGGGACAAAGAAGGTTGAGAACTTGGCAAAGTCGGCATCGCCATCATAGTTGGTATACACCAGATAGTCGTCATCGAGATTGCTCGTGTCGGGGGTTTTCTCGCAAGCAGTCACAAGCAGCGCTGCAGCAAAAAGCATTGGAACAAGTTTTTTCATAAGATTTAAGGGTTTAGGGGTTATCGTTTCATACGGAGTTTATGCTTCACATCCTGCGATACGCGTTTCAGGTCTTTGTCCACCTTATGCAACACACTGTCGCCTTCGGCCATCAAGCGCAACCTAGGACGGTTATTGTACGAGATGAGTTCGTAGACGATGGCGGTAGAGTCGTTGGGCATACCCACCATAACAATCTTCTGTCCCTCATCGTTGTTGGTGCGCACCATACCATTGGTCTCGGTATAGCTCTCGGTAAGGCTATAGGTGCCATCGGCATTGAGGCCATAGCTGTTGATGGTGAGAACGTAGTTGGCTGGGATACCGGCATCGGTAGGCAACATGCCTTCGTAGATGTAGGTCTGCAGATCGCCTATGGTAGAGTCGTTCACCATGTAAATGCTGTCACTGTATGCCTCAATGGCAGCGATAGGCTCTACCCTTTTCTTGTTGCCGCACGATACGGCAAGCACGGCCACACATGCGATGGCCGTCATCATTAGCATTTTCTTCATTGTCATATCCATTTTATATGGTTAATAGCAATGAAGTAACACCTACGGATGGATTTTGTTTCGCAAGAGAAGGCGAATTACATCACTTACCCTATCGCCCGAAGAGCTTGTCTATGAGGTCGCGGCGGCCCATACGGCGCAACTCATCCATGATAGCGCGACGCATCTCAGGCTTGTACCAGAAGAAGAACTGACGCTGGGCCAGCTTGTCGCGCTGCGACTTGGCCGAAAAGATGGGCTGCAGCGTATAGGGGTGCAAACCGGTATACCATGCCTCGGTGCTTACGGTCATGGGAGTAGGCGTAAAGTCTTGCACCTGCTCGAGATGGAAGTCCATACGCTTGGTGAGCACGGCTAGCTCGGCCATATCCTCGGCGGTGCAACCTGGATGGCTGCTGATGAAGTAAGGGATAATCTGTTGGCGCAGGCCCTCCTCGCGGTTGATGCGGTCGAAGGTGCGCTTAAACTGTTCGAACTGACTGAACGAAGGCTTGCGCATCACGTGCAGCACAGCGTCTGAGGTATGCTCGGGAGCTACCTTGAGGCGTCCGCTCACGTGGCGGGTGATAAGTTCGTGAGTATACTCCTTGGCTGCACGGTTGATAGCCTCATCGTCGGTACGGTGCTGCAACAGGTCGTAGCGTACGCCACTGCCGATGAAGCTCTTCTTCACCTCGGGCAAAGCATCTACAGCACGATAGATATCGAGCAGTGGACGATGGTCTGTGTTGAGATTAGGGCATACCTTGGGGTGAATGCACGAGGGGCGCTTGCATCGGGCACACAGGGCTTTGTCATTGCCCCCCATACCATACATATTAGCCGACGGGCCTCCGAGGTCGCTCAGGTAGCCCTTGAAGTCGGGCAACTGCGCAATAGCCTTTACCTCTTTTAAGATACTCTCCTTGCTGCGACTCACGATAAACTTGCCCTGATGGGCCGAGATAGTGCAGAAGGCACAGCCTCCGAAACAGCCACGGTGAATGTTTACCGAGTGCTTGATCATATCGTAGGCTGGTATGCGCTTGTCTTTGTAGCGAGGATGAGGCAGACGCGTGTAGGGCAAGTCGAAGGAGCGGTCGAGCTCCTCGGTCGTCATAGGCGGATAGGGGGCATTGACCACAACGTATTGCCCCTCGACCTCCTGGATGAGACGCGAGGCGCGCATCTTGTTTGACTCCTCCTCGATGTGGCGGAAGTTGGCCGCCTCGGCACGCTTGTCGCGTAAGCATTCGCTGTGGCTGTTGAGCACGATATCGTCGGGCATGATGCCGCCAGGAATAGCCCCCTTATTCGGGTAGAGGACAGCCGTCTGAGGGAATTGAAAATTGTGAATTGGGAATTGGGAATTACCATCCGGCTGAGAAACTTGGTGCTGTGTAGATTGCTGTACACCATTCTCAATTTTCATTTTCTCATTTTCAATCTCATTTTGTTGCAATTGTTGCGCAATGGCAACTATCGGTTTCTCTCCCATACCATAGACGAGAATATCGGCACCGCTATCACAAAGAATGCTGCGGCGCAACCCATCTTGCCAATAGTCGTAGTGAGTGAGGCGACGCATCGATGCCTCAATGCCTCCAAGCACAACGGGCACATCGGGATAGAGCCGCTTGAGAATCTGGGTATATACGATAGATGGATATTCAGGGCGCAAGTCGTGGCGTCCGTCGGGCGTATAGGCATCCTCGGAGCGTAGGCGCTTGTTGGCTGTATACTTATTGACCATCGAGTCCATACATCCTGCCGTAACGCCAAAGAAGAGGCGCGGACGTCCCATCTTGCGGAAGTCGCGCAGGTCGTCCCGCCAGTTAGGCTGAGGCACAATAGCCACACGCAATCCCTCAGCCTCAAGTATGCGCCCTATCACGGCAGCGCCAAACGAAGGGTGGTCTACATAAGCATCACCCGAGAAGAGGACTACATCCACCTCGTCCCATCCGCGCAGCTCCATCTCCTTACGAGTGGTAGGGAGGAAATCGGTCAATTGGGGCATTATGCTTCAGGTTCAGCTTGTTCGCGACTCTCTATCCAGCCCTTGTACAACTCGATGAGTGCATTCAGACCGAATGCCTTCATGTTATTATGGTAGATGACATCAATGCAAAGGTCGAGCAATTCTTTGCTACCGTCTTGTGACACGACGAGCGAACGTATGGTGAGTTTCAACTTGTCGAGCACCTCTTCGTCAACGATGCCATTGCTGCCTACCAGGCCGCTCAGCAGTTGGTATTTCTCTATCGTGAGCAAATGTGCATCACTGATCTCTATACTGCGTGTACCGCTCTTGTTGGTCTTGATGATATACATGGTATGGGGTATTTTTATTTTTTCAGTGCAAATATATATCTTTTACTCCAAAAAATCGCTTTTATTTCGTACTTTTGCGTAATCTAACGAATGACTTCAGTATGAATACAGATAATATTCGCCTCATCATCAGTGGAGGCGGTACAGGCGGACATATCTTTCCCGCCTTATCGATAGCAGGAGCAGTAAAGGCCAAGTGCCCCACAGCCGAAATACTTTTTGTAGGCGCCGAAAACCGTATGGAGATGCAGCGCGTACCCGCAGCCGGATACCCAATCATCGGATTGCCTATAAGCGGATTCGACCGTAAACACCTGCTCAAGAATATCGCCGTACTATGGCGCCTGATGAAAAGCCGCCGTAAAGCCCGCCGTATCTTACGCGACTTTGCCCCACATGTGGCTGTAGGAGTTGGAGGATATGCTAGCGGCCCCACACTAAAGGAAGCAGGCAACATGGGTATACCTACCCTACTGCAAGAGCAAAATTCCTATGCAGGTGTCACCAACAAACTACTAGCCAAGCAAGCCGACTGCATATGTGTGGCCTACGAAGGGATGGAGCGTTTCTTCCCGAAAGACAAAATCAAGCTCACAGGTAATCCTGTGAGACAAAATCTGCTAGAGGCCACCATCACACACGACGATGCCGTGCACACCTTTGGCCTTGACCCAAGCAAGAAGACCATCCTCATCGTAGGTGGTAGTCTAGGTGCACGCACACTCAACGAAAGCATGCTCGCTGCATGGGATACTATCAAAAACGCTGACGTGCAGTTCATATGGCAAACCGGCAAGTATTACCACGAACAGATTACGGCCCAACTGCGCGGACGAGAGCTAGAGAACGTACATGTATGTGACTTCATCAGTAGTATGGACGCAGCCTATGCTGCTGCCGACCTCGTCATCTCCCGTGCCGGAGCCGGCTCCATATCGGAATTCTGCCTATTGGGCAAGGCGGTAATCTTAGTGCCCTCACCCAATGTTGCCGAAGACCATCAAACCAAAAACGCATTGGCGCTCGTCGATAAGGAGGCCGCTTTATACGTCAAGGACGCCAATGCTCATGATGAGCTGGTAACGCTAGCACTCGCTACCATCAAGGATGAGGACAAGCTGACACAACTGCGCAACAACATACTTAACCTAGCTCACCACCACTCTGCCGAGGTGATTGCCGACGAGGTGATAGCGCTCGCCATAAAGTATAGAGACGGCAAACAATAGACACCACACCGCACCTATCGTCGCGATACAATAAATATTGTATCACCACGTTTATATATATTGACAATGCATATCAGGTACAAACAGACATTGGCTATATGGATGACGCTGCTCTTGCTCACGGCATGCGGCTCTACAAAGGTAAACACGGCTCAGTCGCGTTTCTACCAGTCGTTTGTAACCCGCTTCAACGTCTTCCACAACGGCAACGAAGCCTACAAGGAGGGGCTATCGGCGCAAGAAAAGTCGCATAAGGATAACTATATGGAGATTATCCCACTCTTCCCCATCAGCAAGGAGAGTACCCGCAACGCGGGAAGCGGCAACTTTGACAAGGCGATAGAGAAATCACAGAAAGCCATCAAGCTACACTCCATCAAGCAAAAGCCCAAGAAGAAAGCCGGACGCACACTCAGCGAGAAAGACAAACTATGGCATGCTAAGAAGGAGTATAATCCCTACCTGCACAATGCGTGGATGCTGATGGGTAAGGCACAATTTCAGAAGGGCGAGTTCTTGGAAGCCGCCAGTACCTTCTCATACATCACACGTCTATATAGTGAAGATCCCAAGATTGTAGCCGAAGCACGCATGCGCATGGCACAGTGCTATGCCGAGTTAGAGTGGAACTACGAGGCCGACAACCTATTATCACAAATGGGACGCGATAGCATCCCCTACCAATTGGCCGAAGAGTACGATGCCATCATGGCCTCGCACCTGCTACGACAAGAGCAATTTGCTGAGGCATTGCCCTATCTGGAAAAAGCGGTAAAACGTTCCGGACGCACCAAGAAACAGAAAACCCGTGAATATTACCTTCTAGGACAGATACACAAGCACTTAGGCAATAAGCAGCAGGCCTACGAAGCCTTCGGTAAGGCCATCAAGCAGAATCCGCCCTATGAGTTGGAGTTCAATGCCCGCATACAGCAAACCGAGACGGTGAGCGGAAGCAACGCCGCCAAGATGCTGAAGACACTCAAGCGCATGGGCAAGGACCCTAACAACAAAGACTACCTTGACCAGGTACACTATGCCATGGGCAACATATACCTGGCACAGAAAGACACGGTGAACGCCATATCCCAATATGAAAAAGGTGCGGAGCTAAGCACCCGCAACGGCATAGAGAAAGGCATATTACTACTCCAACTAGGACAAATCTATTGGGACCGCACCAGATATGTTGATGCACAACGTTGCTACAGCGAAGCCATTGGCCTCATTGATAAGGAACACAAGGATTACGACATGGTGAACCTGCGTTCTACGATACTTGATGAACTGGTAGAACATACTGTAGCTATCGACCTTCAAGATAGCCTGCAACATCTAGCCACACTACCTAAAGCCGAACTTGACAAAGTAATTGAAAACATCATAGCAGAGGTCATCAGACAAGAAGAAGAGGCAAAGAAAGCCGAAGAGGAAGCCGCCCTGATGGCCCAACGCGAGGAAGCATTGGGCGCAGCACAAGCAAAGGGACCACAGATGAACACACCTGGCGCCATGAACACGAACGACAAATCGTGGTACTTCTACAACACGCAACTCGTAGCACAGGGCAAGAAAGACTTCCAACAAAAATGGGGACGACGCAAGCTAGAGGACAACTGGCGCCGTATCAACAAGTCTGTGCTAGCTGACGAATCGTACGAAGGAGTCAACTACGACGAGGAAGAAGAGCTGAGTACCGACTCCATAGCTTCGGACAGCACTGCCACGGCCTTGCCCGACAGCCTTGTGACTGACCCGCACGACCCCATGTATTACATGCAACAAATACCCTTCACCGAGGAGCAAATGATAGAGTCGAACGCCATATTGCAAGAAGCACTCTTCAATGCAGGCATCATATACAAGGACAAGCTAGAGGATTTTGGGTTGGCCGAGCGCACACTAAAGCGCCTCAACACACAATTCCCAGACTTTGACCGCACTGACGAAGTGTATTACAACATGTACCTCATGTTCTCTCGTTGGAAACGGTGGGATGAAGCTGAACACTACCGGCAACTGCTACTTACAGAGTATCCCTATAGCGACTATACACTCACCATTAATGACCCCGACTTTGCCACCAATGCCATATACGGCAAGCATATTGAGGACTCGTTATATAGCGCTACCTACTTAGCCTACACGGAGGGAAGGCATGGCGAGGTAGAAACCAATGCCACCTTGTCGGGAGAAAAATATCCACTAGGCACACACCGTCCAAAGTTCATGTTCCTCAATGCCATGAGCGACCTGCAGCAAGGAGACCAATCCTCCTTCCTCAGCCAACTGAAAGAAATCGTAAGCAAATATCCACAAAATGAAATCAGCGAACTAGCAGGCCTCATCGCCCAAGGCATGCAAGAGGGACGTCTACTCACTTCGGGCACCCTAGGAAACATCTGGAGCAGACGACTAGCATCGACCGAAGAAGCAATCATAGCCGATAGTCTGCGCCAACCCTTCAGCACCGAACGGTATGCCCCGTTCCGTTTTGTTTTAGCCTATGAAGAGGGAACCGTGAATGACAATCAGCTCCTCTTCGAGGTCGCTCGATACAATTTCAGTAAGTTCATGGTAAGAAACTTCGACATCACGACTACAAAGCAAGGGGGAATAGGCATGCTTCATGTTATGGGACTGTCGAGCTTCGAAGAAGCATTCCAATATATGCACCGTCTATACGCTGACCCCGAAATGGCAGTCAAACTTAACGGGCTGCGAGCACTGCTCATCACTGACGCAAACCTAGAACTACTACTCAAGTATTATAGTATCGACGAGTATACCCTGTTCTACGAACAGCACTTCACAGACCTACCCTCGCCCGAAGAGGAAAAGGATACATTAGATGAAATTATTTTTGAGTAGATGATTTTAAACTAAAACAACAAAATATAGTCATTATATAGATTGATTGGAATCTAAAACAACAGAATAAAGATTAAAAATGAAAAAGTTCTTATGGCTCCTCATCGCAGGAGTATTGGCCCCATTAAGCGCTGTGATGGCACAGGGGAGTGTGAAAGGTAAGATTGTAGACAAAGCAACGGGGGATCCTGTAGAATTTGTCAATGTAGTAGTCAACACCAAAGAGAGCAACAGCATGAGTGGTGGCGCTATCACTGACGAAAAAGGCCATTTTAGCATTGACGGATTGAAATACGGAAGCTATGTGCTCAACATAAGCTACATCGGATATCAGAACACAACACGCGAATTTACACTATCAGAACATGCCAAGCATGCAAACTTCAAAGAGATTGCCATCTCAGAAGACAATCAAGTACTGAAAGAAGTGGAGATTACGGGTATACGTTCGCAAATGAAATTCGAGATAGACAAGAAAGTCTTCAATGTAGACCAAGCGATAGCCGCGACTGGAGGTTCGGCCTCAGACATTTTACAAAACATTCCGTCGGTTGAGGTCAATACTGAGGGTACAGTATCTTTACGTGGCTCAGAAAGCGTTACTGTATGGATCAACGGCAAGGCACAAGGTCTCACCGCAGATAATCAGGGCGACATACTGGAGCAGATGCCAGCCGAGAGTATCGAGCGCATCGAGGTAATCACCAATCCCTCGGCAAAGTATAGCCCCGAAGGCACCGTAGGTATCATCAACATCGTACTCAAACGTGACCGCAAGGCTGGTTATTACGGTAGTGCACAGGCAGGTGCTAGCATGTACGACACCGACTTCGGCGGTTACAATGCCAGCGCCAACATCAACTATAGCAGCGGAAAATTTGACGCCTATGCCAATGTCAGCTACCGCGAGCGCCGCCATATGAATGAGAACACAAGCTACCGCGAAAACTATCTCGGCACGGATACCACCTACCTTGACCAATTAGGATATGGTCATATGAACGGGCGCAACATGTTTGCCCGTGCCGGAATGACATGGTATGCAACTAAGAAAGACCAAATATCTGTTGACCTTATGAGTATGATGGGCAGTCCCAACCGCACCAATGTCATCAATTATACTTCAGGACATGGCACCATCCCCGGAAAGAATGTCGACAACACACGCTTGCGCACCACAGAAAGCACAGGCAACATGCTGATGTATAACCTCAGCTTAGGCTACAGACACGAATGGAGCACAGTACACTGGCTTGACTTCACTGCATCTCGCCATAATTGGGGCAACACGAACAGCAGCATCTACCAAGACACCACTTTTGTAAACGCACCACTGGAGAGCTCACAATACGTACCCTTATACAGCTCATTCCAAGAGCAGATAAGCAGTGGGAATAGCACAGAATACGAATTACAACTCGATTATGAGAACGCATTCAACGAGAATCACAAATTGCAGGCAGGCTACCGTGGCACATTCTCACGCGAAAACAACCCAGTAGAAACCTATGCAGCCCCCGACAAGCAACAAGAGATTGCGGCACTCTATAACCGATTCGTGTATAACCGCGACTTGCATGCCCTGTACGCCACCTACTCAGGCAAATTGTGGAAAAACTTTGGTTACCAAGTTGGATTGCGCGGAGAGTACTATAAAGTGAGTACCAACTCGCTATCGAAAGAAACAGCAGGTGGCGATGAAATCCCCCACTTCGAGAAGATAGACCCCGTGTTCCAACTCTTCCCCAGCGTATTCCTCTCCTACCAATTGCCTAACGACAATGAACTGCAAGTTAATTATACCAAACGTGTGCGTCGCCCTTGGGGAGGTCAGCTTAACTCATTCCACAACATCAGCGACTCCACTAACATCTCGTTCGGTAATCCTTTGTTAAAGCCCGAATACTCTAACGCCTTTGAGTTCAACTACCTGAAATCATGGGAAAATCACATGCTTTCGGTATCGGCCTATTACCGCACTACAGAGGATATCATGCAACGCATCTCTTATATGGAGAACGGCATCATGTACAGCACATCTGACAATGTAGCTCAGTCACTCTCTTCGGGTGTAGAGATTGTTGGCAAGAACCGATTCTTTGGGAAACTAGACCTTACCACCACACTCAACATGTACTATTACAAACTTGACGCGTTTGATTTCCTCTTACCCAATGGAGAATATCTACACGGCAAAGCTAGCGAAGACTTCTCATGGAATCTCCGCATGATGGCCAACATGGGCTTACCCAAAGCATGGTCATTACAAGTAACAGGTATGTATAATGCAAAAAGTGTTATAGCCCAAGGTTATCGCGCCCCCAACTATGGACTTGACGCTGGTGTACGTAAGCAATTTGCTGGCGGCAAATGGAGTGTATCACTCAATGGACGCGACCTACTTAACTCTCGCCGCTTCCATTCGGAGAAGTGGGGTCCCGACTTTTATCAAAACAGCAGCAACTTCCGTGGAGGCCGACAAATCAATGGCACATTAACCTATAGTTTCGGAAATATGCGTGCCAAGAAACCTCGCAAGATGGACAACAATAGCATGCAACCCGAATATGGCGGTGGCGACGGACTGGAATATGACATGTAACTCTAACTAAGGTGTGAATATGAATTCTATCAGATGAATATACCATAAGGCAGAATACATATTCACACCTGATATTCTATGAAATACCTCTACATTATTTTCGGGACCCTAAGCCTCATATTAGGCATTATAGGAATATTCCTTCCCGTATTGCCAACCACGCCATTATTACTACTTACAGCCTTCTGCTACTACCGCGGTTCAGAGCGTATGTATGATTGGCTGATGAGTCATCCTCACTTAGGTCCCTACATTAAAAATTTCCGAGAGCACAAGACAATACCCCGAAGGGTCAAAGCATATATACTCATCCTGCTATGGATATCCCTTTTATTTTGCACGTATATTCTTGACCCCATATGGCTTAAAATATCTATGATAACCATTGCCATAGGAGTAACATGCCACATACTGACATATAAATCTGAATAATCCATGAAAAGCCCATTATCTATTGCCGTTTTTTGCTCGGCAGCAGAAGATCTTGCCCCTAAGTATTACGAGCAAACAACATCACTCGGGCATTGGATAGGCAAGCAGGGATGGCGCCTCGTATATGGCGGTGCTAGTCTCGGACTGATGGAATGCATAGCCCACGCTGCCAAAGAGACCGGTGCCACCATTACCGGTGTAGTACCCGACAAGTTGATAGAACGCAACATTGTGAGCACACTACTCGACGAAAACATTCCCGTACATAGCCTAGGTGAGCGCAAAGAAGTAATGCTGCGCGAGAGTGATCTCTTCATAGCACTCCCTGGCGGCTTGGGCACACTCGATGAGGTTTTCCACGTATTAGGCGAAAGCAGTATCGGATATCACTCAAAACCCATGATACTTTACAATATCAACGGATGTTGGGATTCGTTACTCAACATGATTGATGACTTACGCCATCAAGGGCTGCTACGTCACGACCTCTCAAAACGTCTAATACTGGCAAATTCATTAGCAGACATTCATAACTTTATAGATAGTTGGATGTTTAATAAAGACAAGCAATGAGGCTATCCTTTAGCATCAACGACCTAAACAATTGACGACATGCGCAAGATTATCGGTATAGGAGAGACAATTCTCGACATTCTATTCAAGAATAACCAGGCTACCACTTCTGTCCCCGGTGGTTCTACGTTCAATTCCATGATATCACTCGGTCGCGTGGGAATACCCTCGTGTTTTCTCAGCGAGATAGGTGGCGACAAAGTGGGAAAAATCGTACGCAACTTCCTTTCCGACAATGGTGTCGATGACCGATATCTCACAGAGTACCCCGAATGCAAATCACCCATTTCGCTAGCCTTCTTAGATGACCACAACAATGCCACCTACTCTTTCTACAAGGATTCTTTTGGCAAGCGTTCTGATTGGGAATGTCCTAGTATTGGTCGCGACGATATCATCCTATTCGGGTCCTATTATGCTCTCAATCCGGATATGCGTTATAAAGTAACAGCACTACTCGAGGAGGCACGAAGCGCTGGTGCCATCATCTACTATGATGTCAACTTCCGCCGCAACCATGCAGGTGAAGCCATCAAACTTATGGGCGCCGTTATCGAGAACCTTGAGTACGCCGATATCATAAAGGGGTCAGACGAAGACTTTGAGGTCCTCTATGGCATCAATGAGGGCAGCAGAGTATTCAAGGAGAAGATCGAATTCTATACCCCACGCCTGATCTATAGTCGTGGTTCGCAAGGCGTCGACATATACAGCCGCACACTTACCAAAAGATATTCCATCGAGCCAGTAATTCCTGTGAGTACCATCGGTGCTGGCGACAATCTTAATGCCGGTATTCTCTATGGACTTATTAAATACCGCATTCGCCGCGATGACCTCGACTACCTTACAGAACACGATTGGGACAATATCATACGCTGCGGTCTAGAGTTCAGCGCTGACACCTGCAGACAAGCCGACAACTACATCAGCCACGAGTTTGCTACGCTACAGATGAGAGAAAATTGATAATGGATTTTCGCAGCCTCCGTTTCGACAATCTCCACTTCTTTTGTCCTTTGTCATATCTTTTTTATTCTATTTCTTTTGCAATAAAGAAATAGATTGTATCTTTGCTTATCATAAGCAATCGAGTTAATACCTAATAATAACACATCAAAAATATGGCACAAGAGACTCATTTTTTTGCCGTAGACTTAGGCGCCACAAGTGGACGTACAATTCTCGGCACACTCTCAGATAAAGGTCTTGCATTGCGCGAGCTCACCCGCTTCCCTAATCACATCATCGAGACTGGAGGACATTTCTTTTGGGACATCTATGCCCTATACAACGAAATCATAGGCGGCCTTAAGGTAGTAGTCCGCGAAGGCATCGAGATCACCTCGGTGGGTATCGACACCTGGGGTGTCGACTTCGCATTCATCGGCAAGGACGGCGGCCTGCTGCGCAATCCATACTGCTACCGTGACCCCCATACGGTGGGGATGATGGAGGAGTACTTCAAGCAGATATCCAAGGAGCACGTATACGATCTTACGGGTATCCAGTTCATGAACTTCAACTCCCTGTTCCAACTCTACGCCCTACACCGTGCAGGCGACAGCGCATTGGAAGCTGCCGAAAAGATACTCTTTGTACCCGACGCCCTCTCCTATATGCTCACTGGTGAGAAGGTGACAGAGTATACCATTGCATCGACCTCGCAAATACTCAACCCCCGCACCAAACAAAATGGAGCAGGAGTTGCTCGATGTGTGTGGAGTACGTGCCGAGCAGTTTGGCCGCTTCGTATTCCCTGGCGAACAGATCGGCGTGCTCAGTGAGGAGATACAGCGTCAGACAGGCCTTGGCGCCATCCCCGTAATTGCCGTAGCTGGCCACGACACAGCATCGGCCGTTGCTGCTGTTCCTGCCATGAGCGAGCGCTTTGCCTACTTGAGTTCAGGCACTTGGTCGCTGATGGGCATTGAGGTGAAAGATGCTATCATCAATGCCGAGAGCTTCGACAAGAACTTTACCAACGAAGGCGGCATAGAAGGAACTACTCGCTTCCTGAAGAATATCTGTGGTATGTGGCTTCTGGAACGTTGCCGCAAGGAATGGACTGAAGACTACTCATATAGTACCCTCATCGAAGCAGCTTTGGCGGTGCCTGCCTTCCGCAGCATCATCAATCCCGATGCGCCCTGCTTCGCTAATCCCACCTCTATGATTGAGGCCATCAAACGATATTGCAGTGAGACCTCACAGCCCGTTCCCGAGACCTTTGGCGAGTTCACCCGCTGCATCTTCGACAGTTTGGCCTTGCGTTACCGTCAGGTGTTCGGTTATCTGCAGCAGATGGCTCCGTTCCCCATAGAAGCGCTGCATGTTATCGGTGGCGGTTCGCGAAACAATCTCCTCAACCAGTTTACCTGCAATGCCGTAGGCGTACCCGTAATAGCTGGTCCAAGCGAATGTACAGCTATTGGTAACATCATGTTGCAAGCCAAGGCGGCAGGCATCGTCGAGGATATAGCTTCAATGCGTCGCCTCATCGCAGCCTCCGTAGAGACCACCACTTTCACTCCTGAAGATGCCGAGGCATGGGACAAGGGATATGAACAATACCTAAAGGTGTTTAGAGAAGATATCTAAGTTAGAACACAACTATTTTAAATATAAAGATCATGAAAGAAGAACTTATCTTGAAATCGTATGAGATTGCAAAGGAGCGCTACGCAGCTCTTGGTATTGACACAGACAAAGTACTGGAACAGTTGCAAGACTTCCATCTCAGCATGCACTGTTGGCAAGCCGACGACGTGAAGGGCTTCGAAGTACAGGCAGGTTCACTCTCAGGTGGTATCCAATCTACTGGCGACTTTCCTGGTGCTGCCCGTAATATCGATGAGCTACGTCAGGACATCCTGAAGGCTAAGACACTCATCCCTGGAACTCACCGTCTTAACCTCCACGAGATCTATGGCGACTTCCAAGGCAAGGTAGTAGATCGCGATGAAGTATCTGTAGAGCATTTCCAGAGCTGGATCGAATGGGGTAAGGAAAACAACACCAAACTCGACTTCAACTCAACTTCATTCTCACATCCAAAGAGTGGCAACCTCTCACTCTCTAACCCCGACAAGGGTATCCGTGATTTCTGGATTGAGCACAGCAAGCGCTGCCGCGACATCGCCAATGCCATGGGTGAGGCACAGGGCGACCCCTGTATCATGAACCTATGGGTACACGACGGCTGCAAGGATGTAAGTGTCAACCATGGTCTGTATCGCAGTCTGCTGAAACAGTCGCTCGACGAGATTTTTGCCAAGGAACAACCCATGATGAAGGATTGTATCGAGGGTAAGGTATTCGGCATCGGCCTCGAGAGCTTCACTGTAGGTTCACACGATTTCTACACTGCATATGCAGCTAAGAACGATAAGCTCTTGACTATCGATACTGGTCACTATCACCCCACCGAAAGTCCTGCCGACAAGGTGAGCGCTGTACTTCCCTTCGTAAAGGAACTTATGCTCCACGTTTCACGTCCCGTACGTTGGGATTCAGACCACGTGACCATCATGGACGACCCCACACAGGAACTTTTCTTTGAAATCGTTCGTGCCGGTGCTTTAGACCGCGTACACTATGGTCTTGACTTCTTCGACGGTTCTATCAACCGTATCGGGGCATATGTCATCGGTTCACGCTCTGCACAGAAGTGCATGCTACGCGCATTGCTTGAGCCTCGTGAACTACTCGCTCAGTACGAGCTCGCAGGCGAAGGCTTCAAGGTACTCGGCGTGATGGAAGAGCAGAAGGCTATGCCTTGGCAGGCCGTATACGACATGTTCTGCTTGAAGAACAACGTACCCGTAGGTGATGCCTTCATCGCAGATATAGACAAGTATGTAGCTGAAGTGACCAGCAAACGATAATCCATAGGAGATAAAGACCATGTCTGGAAAAAGTAACAGTCTGAAGAGTACCATTGCGGTATCTCTCACCAATTATCTTGATGCTGGAGCTATCGTTGCCGGTGCCAGCGGCCTCACCTTATGGCAGAAATACCTAGGACTAACAGAAGTACACCTCGGATGGCTCAACTTCATCAGCGCCAACTGCTTGGGAGCTGCCATCGGTGCCATCATCGGCGGATTTTTGGCAGATAAATACGGCCGTAAGTTCATCTACACCTACAACCTATTGGTTTATATGGTAGGTGTACTGCTCGTCATGTGCTCGGTAAACTTCCCCATGTTGTTGGCAGGCTTCTTGGTTACAGGTATCTCGGTAGGTATCGGTGTACCTGCATCGTGGACTTACATCTCAGAAAGTTCAGAAGTCAACAACCGTGGCCGTAACATCTGTATTTCACAGATGTCATGGGGTTTTGGCCCGATGATTATCCTTCTGTTGGGAATGTTCTTTGCCCCCGGTGGCTATTTGTTCGGTTGGGTAGAAAGTATCGGTCACTTCATTGGTGGTGCTGATTTGGCAGGTGATGCATTGAACGTCTTCAGTTCGCGTGTAGTATTCTTCTCACTCTTTGTAGTAGCCTTCATTGCATGGAACATGCAGCGCAAACTTGAAGAGAGCAAGGAATGGACCGAAAACCGCAATGCAGCCAAGGCCAAGGGCGAAGACACAGGACTGATGCATGCTTTCAAACAGTTGTTTACGAATACCAAGGCTGTAAAGACTGCTTGTTTCTTGGCAGCCATCTACTTGACCTGGAACCTTGTAGCATCAGTAATGGGTTTCTTCCAGCCTCATATATATGAGACTGCTGGTGGTTTGACCAACGAGTATGCCAACATGCTCAGTTGTGTAGGTTGGGCCATCGTGGTGGTAGTGACATTCTGTGTCTCTTTCTTCATTGACCGTGTACCTCACAAGCTACTCTATGTTTTGGGACTTTTAGCCGCTTTGGCCACCTGGTTTGTCATCATTGCTGGTGTCAACGGTATGGGTACCCTTTGGCTCTTCTCTATTTTGTGGGGTATCAACGGCGGTATTTCCGTACAGATCTTCTATGCCCTATGGGGGTCAGAGCTGTTCCCTGCCAAGTTCCGTGCTGGAGCACAAGGACTCATGTTCTTCGTTGTTCGTGGACTTTCCGCAGCTTGGGGATTGGCGTTCACCTACATCTATGGTGAGAATGGCGAGGGATTCACCGTAGCAGCCTATTGCATGATTGCCCTTCTGCTCATCTCACTGATAGTGGGTGTTATTGGATGCCCCAACACCAGAGGTAAGTCGCTTGAGCAGATCACCCGCGAACGCTATGGGGAAGAATATTAATAAGTCGCAACTTATAGAACTATAGATTGACGACGATTCTGACAAGAAGAGAGGAGTGTTCCTCTCTTCTTTTTTATTATTCGCTATTATGGTTTCCCATTTCTATCATTACTCAAATTCCTCATTTTCTTTCATACATTTTGTATGGATGCTACTTTTTTTATACTTTTACACTGAATACGATAAGACAAGAAGTAATCCCTATGCACTACCTCAGGAACGAAAATACCGACCCCTACTTCAATATGGCATTCGACGAATATGCCCTAGAGCAGTTGCCACTTGACGAGCCCCTCTTCTACCTTTGGCAAAACAGACCAGCCGTTATCATCGGACTCAACCAAGATGCCTATAACGAAGTTAACCTTGAGTATCTGAGAGAACACGACATCGCACTTGTGCGCCGCGTCACAGGAGGAGGAGCAGTATACCACGACTTCGGGAATCTGAACTACACGATTGTTGGTCGCAGTGTCGACTTAAACCGTGACTATCCGGAATATGCACGATACATGCTGAGGGCATTACAATCATTGGGTATAGAGGCAGAACTCTCCGGACGTAACGACATATTGGTTGCAGGGCGTAAAGTGTCAGGCTACGCAAAGCGAGTTTATAAAGACAAACTCATGGTGCACGGCACGCTGATGTATAACGTCGATATAGAGACACTCGAAAAAGCATTAAATCCTCCGATAGGGAAACTAAGTGCAAAAGGTATTGCCTCTGTACGCAGCCGTGTCACTAATTTGAACGAGCATATTCCCTACGTGACAGACATCAACGACCTCCGTGTACGCCTTGAACGTTATTTGTCAAATGACTATCATGACACTGAGGTTACCTTGAGCAATGAACAACTAGAAGCAGTCAACACTATGGCCCAACAAAAATTCATGACTGAAGCATGGACCTTTCATCGTGTCATCACCAGAAGGGAGAAGGAGATGATAAGACATGCCCAACGCCTAGCATGTGGTATGCTAGAGGTACAATTGCAAGTAGAAGAAGGCCTCATCACCGACTGCCTACTGAGCGGAGATTTCATTGGAAATCTACCTCCACAGCATTTAGAACAGGCACTTACTGGTCTACGCTATGACCGTGACGAGTTATATAAGACCTTATCATCAATGAACATTGGTAATTATTTTGATGGAGTAACTGCAGCTGATTTACTGCAACTCCTTTTCGACAACTGACTTACTACATATAAAAGCAAGCCCCTCATCCAGGATGAAGGGCCACTTTTATAAGACTAAAATATTTTATTTCGCGATAGTCTTACGTCCATCAACAATGTAGATATGTCCGGGCAACATCTCGGAACGATCTGCTAGGCGACGTCCCCAAAGGTCATATATGCCCTTTCGACCAATCGTTACAGGCTTCACATCCACCTCTTCGAGATCGATAGAGGTATCAACACCCGTCCCAAGATAGTAGATGTTAAAGTCGTCGGCTTTGTACCACGAAGAGCCAGCCTCCACACCAATGGTGAGCACACCATCCTCTACCCATACACTATCAACCATACCTTCTGTAAGGTAGAATCGTCCCCAGGCATGAGGTTCTACCATGGTAGTACTATCATTAGCAAACAAGGTAACTACACCCTCCGCATTAGTTCCCACCATAGCTGTAAGGCGATAGAATCCCTGTGGTAGACCTTCGATGGTCTGACTGATAGTTGTAGAGCCCTCAGCACTTTCATTATACAATAAATAGTTACCATCCATACCGGCACCAAAAGTTGCCAAGTTCGTTCTAGAACGCACTACAGCGTTGCTTTCACTATTCCAACCATCCTTCTTTCCATTCTCAAACGAAGGATTCACAATGTATCCAGTATAGCCTATAGGCTTACTCTTGTCAATGAGCTGTAATTTATAGATTTCTACAAATGCAAGCAAGTCATTTGCTGTATTCTTAATTTGATTGAGCGATGTGAGTGTCATCTCCTCAAAGATACCTCTTACCACAGCTATAGAATCCTGCAGCTTGGTATTCCACTCTGGTTCAATATCGAGATGCCACTCATCATATGCAAGAACAGCCGAATGAATAGCCTGCGCTAATGTCTTATAGGCTTGTTCCGTAGTGCTATTGATTGTTGCACGTAAACGTTTCTTGCCCTTAAACACGCCAGTAAACACTTGGAGCACAGTACCCGAGTCTACAAGTTCAAAATACTGCAATTCCTCAGCTGGATCAACATTGAGTACCAACACCGAGTCTGCTGCTATCGTATTGGAGAGAACAGCGCTAAATTCAGGAATACCAACACTCACTGCATTCATATCAATCGTCACATCACGCGCTATTATTGGCTCCACATCCTCATCAGCAATCATCATAAGATAAGGTGTCCCTGCATACAACGTATCAGATAACTCCACCGTACGCAGTGTAGTCTGAACAAACTCAGTAGGATAACGACAGATATAGCCATCGGGTACTACAGCCGTAAATGGGAGCGATAATGTATTCCATTGTCCTATCTCCCAATAAGGTGTAAATACGACTTTCGCCGCCTTATATTCAGCCGATGGTCTGAAAGCATATCCCTGCTGCAGGTGCAGTTCTTCAATCTGATTTTGGTATACTATATTATAACCTTTAACTTTCGTAGCAGTATAGAAAAGAGCATTAGGATTGGCAGCCACAGGTTGGGTATTCACTCCGCTTACTTGAGTAAGATCATATCCTACAACCGAAGGATCTGCAGCCAAATCACTAAAACATTTCGGGTCCCAATCACCAGCAAGCATCATCACTCCATCCTTCACATACAAACTATCAAGAGTAGGTGCACAAGCCTTAAAACGGATCAATGTATCAGAAGTAGCCAGATTCAATTGCTCTCCATTGTCAACATTGGTTAGTTCACGATTGACAACAAGCGTATAATAAGTACCAGCTACAAGGCGATTGATACGCACCTCAATTTCTTTTGTCTCCCCTGGAGCAAAAAGATTATCGTTAGCGGTTATATTACGCACCTGCTCTAGGCTCTCTGTTTCTTCATTATAGCTCATCAGACGCAAGCGGAAACCAGGCTGAACAGCTGTTCCCTTGCTTGAGTTTGTCAGTACGGCTTTCGCTGTCAGCTCATTATTATAGAGCATGCGATAAGTACCACTCTTATGTTCTTCTGTCTGGCTGCTAGCACTGATATCAAACGAGTTCAATGTCATATCGGCATCGGCAGACAATATATCGATTTCTGCCTGATCAAGCACATTATAACGCTTATCTGTAAGATAGAGATAGTATTTCTTCTCTAGCGTAGGTTTGAACATCACGGTAAACTCGCCGCTCTCGTCGGTAGACAATATCAAATCCGTATTGTTGGCCGATACAGAGGTACTGCTCGTTGGCTTACGATTATTGGTACTCCAATAGATATTGAATCCCGAATAATCCAACGTTCCATTATTGGTCACGTTTATACGAATGGGAGTTTCAGTACGTCTGAAAGCCTGCTTGGGCACTTGCATCTTGCCGGTAATTTTAGGAGCCTTGGGAGCGATGTTATACACCATACCCTGTTGTCCGGCAAATCCATTGATACCCGTCTGCGCATCTAGAGTATAGTAACCATCCCCTTGGCCACCCCATCCAAAGTTAAAGTGGAAAAGGTTACCTTTTGGATTATAGCCATCCAAAATGATAGCATGTCCTCCTTGGCTTTCATGCACACCTGCATACACCATAGGCTGCTTGTTCTTAAGGTTCCTATATATGGTATTCTCCCACGACGTCTGACTCGTCCCCCCTTGATATTGGCATGTAGCGCTCATAT
This sequence comes from Bacteroidaceae bacterium, assembly GCA_017424485.1. Lineage (GTDB taxonomy): Bacteria > Bacteroidota > Bacteroidia > Bacteroidales > Bacteroidaceae > UBA1189. The sequence continues at coordinate 13,491 of JAFOYZ010000069.1, read as the reverse complement.
TGAAGTAGGAGTTATATCCATCTACGATATTAGCAATCTGCCCCGAGGTAGAGCTACCATAAGTCTGCCAAATACCTGCACCAAAAGCAGCATTGAGCACCGCTACAGCATTGCCCATCTCTTCGGGATAACTGGTATTGTAGCTGTTAAGCATTAGATCCCACTGTATTGGAGTGCCTTTAGGATAGCTCACCGTGACGGGAGCATCACCATATCCATATGTTGGCGTCGCGGCCAACAATTCATGAGGAAGGTCACGACGGAAATAATGTAGCACCATCACAGCTGCCGTACATGTACATCCAGTAACGGCACGATTAGTGGTACCCGTCAAGAAGGGCGCCAAGTTATTATACGGAGCCGTCTGATGCCAATGAGCCTCAATAAGTGGTTTTATAGCTACACGGTCCTCTGCGGCTTTCTGCTGAGCACGTGCAGGCACGCCTTCCGCTTGCGCTTCCTCTATTATCCGTGCATACCCCCTTAGCATATCAAGTAGTGCAGGAGGCATATCAGCCTCTACGAAGTTTCCACTATCGGTATATCCTATAATCTCTGGCAAACAGTTGTCACCGCTTACAATAACGAAACCAGCATCTTCACCTCTGCTTATGATGTAAAGCGGAGCCAAAGTATCGACTTCAGCGACCATACGCGTGGTTCCTCTACGGAAAGGAGCGGCATGCGAGGGCACTGCCTCCTCTTGCAGAAACGACGATGCAATCTTCAAGGCTTGCGATGGCCCTATACGATCTGCGAAAACCAAGTTTGCCACTATACCAAGTAGCGATAGGAGTAAAAATCTTCTTTTCATTGTTATAATATAAAAATCCTCACAAAAATACATCTTTTTTCAATTCCGACACCTATCAATCAACGTTTTTTGTTACTTTTGCATAAAAACAGCCGTATAGTGAGTATAAAGAATAAGTGGATACGACGGATACGTAATTCACATGGTTATGGGGTTCAGAGTCCCAATGATTTTTATTTCGTGCAACATATATTACACGAGACCACCCCTTATTATCGCTACGTCGATCTCCGTCACCTCATTCAGACCCACCCTACCGTCAACCAGCACTATACGGAGTCTTTTCTTCAACTACTTTTTCGTTTGGCCAACTACATACAGCCCCAGACAAGTGTAGTGGTAGGTGCAGATTCCATACTCCCCGCTTATGCCATTACATTAGGCTATCCCCTAGAGCATTGTGTCCTAATAGGTCCAAAAGAAATGGCACATGGCGCCATTACAGATTTTCCACAAATCACACCTATGAATGGCGACGAGTTGCTACTTTCCAAAGAGATACTGGAGCGACCCATTACCGCAGATCTGCTATACATAGCACAAACTTCACACTATGCTGAGATTACAGAGCATGCCTTGCCCCATATGCGCGACAAGTCACTCCTCATCATCGAAGGGATACACGACAATCCCGCCAAGCACGCATGGTGGGAACAGCTGCATGAGCGACATGCTGGTATCTGCTATGATTTGAAAACCATCGGCCTACTCTTTTTCGATAAGACACGATATAAAAACACCTATTGGGTAAACCTAAGAAAACACTCATCCCTATGATAAAGAAAAGCAATATATATACCAAGACAGGCGATACGGGCACAACCTCACTCATCGGAGGGAAGAGGGTAAAGAAATGCAGCCTACGGCTCGAAGCCTATGGTACGATTGACGAACTGAGTGCGCACATCGGCCTGCTCAGAAGTTTACTCATTAAAGACCAGCAGTTTACAGAAGCCCTTCCCTCGCAAAGTCAAGAATTCCTCCTATGGCTACAGTCACGTTTGTTTGATATAGGCACACATCTAGCCATGCCATGCAGGCAAGAGGGAGAGATACCACCTTGCTCCATAACCGAAGCCCATGTGCTTCACTTAGAAAATGCCATTGACTGGGCCGACCATCAATTAGAGCCATTGCATGCATTCATCCTCCCAGGAGGTACCATTGAAGCCTCACAGTGCCATGTATGCCGTACCGTTTGCCGCCGCGCCGAACGACTGATTATAGCATTGGCAGACGAGGCACCCATAAGTCCTCTACTATTGGCCTTCATCAATAGATTATCAGATTTTTGGTTCGTCAGTGCGCGATTTATCAATAAAATAAAATCTGTAGAGGAAATTTCTTGGAAGAACGATTGCAATTGAGGAAAAATGTTATACTTTTGCACCCTCATTTGAAAACGACTAAAAACTTAATAAGAAATTTATGTATTGGACACTTGAATTAGCATCAAAACTGGAAGATGCACCATGGCCTGCAACAAAGGAAGAGCTAATAGACTATGCCATCCGCTCGGGAGCATCATTGGAGGTAATCGAGAATCTGCAAGAGATAGAAGATGAAGGTGATATCTACGAGAGCATCGAAGACATCTGGCCCGACTACCCCAGCAAGGAAGATTTCTTCTTTGACGAAGAGGAGTATTAGTATCAGCCTGCCTAGCAGGCTTTGCTTATAAATGAAACGACTATTCAAAGGTAAGATATTCGGACGATTGGACAGGTACATCATAGCGAAGTTCCTGGGTCACTATTTTTTTTCCATCGCGCTGATCATCTCTATAGCTGTAGTGTTTGACTACAACGAACATATCGATAAGTTCGTGTCCAACAATGCACCATGGAGAGCCATTATCTTTGACTATTATCTCAATTTCATTCCCTACTTTTCCAACCTGTTCAGCCCGCTATTTGTTTTTATAGCGGTCATCTTCTTCACCTCCAAGCTGGCCGAGAACTCCGAGATCATCGCCATGTTCTCCACAGGCACCAGCCTGCATCGTCTGATGCGCCCTTACATGTTTTCAGCTCTACTCATCGCCATCCTCACCTATGGATTGGGAGCATATGTCATTCCCAAAGGCAACATCACACGTATTGAGTTTGAGAACACCTACAAGAAAAAGAAGAAGGTCGAGAGCGCCCGTAATATACAGATGGAGGTAGAGCCCAACGTAATAGCCTACATTGAGCGTTTCGAGAGTAGCAACAACACTGCTTATCGTTTTTCGCTCGATCGTTTCGAAGGCAACTCCATGAAATCACACTTTACCGCCCGCACCCTAGTGTATATGGGCGACAAGGAGAATCCCCATCGTTGGAAAGCTAAGAATTGGCAACACCGTATCATCACCGATACCCTTGAGCACATCACCGATGGGTTACAACTTGACACCATTATACAAGTAGAGCCCTACGACCTCCTTATTACCAAGAACCAGCAGGAGACACTTACGTCACCAGAGCTAAAGCAGTATATTGACAAGCAACGTCGCCGAGGCATAGCCAACATCAAGGAATTTGAGATTGAGTATCACAAGCGTATAGCCACTTCATTTGCAGCCTTCATACTCACACTCATCGGTGTAGCCCTATCAGCCAAGAAGGTCAAGGGCGGCATGGGCCTCAACCTCGGCATTGGCATAGCCCTCAGTTTCGGCTACATTGTATTCCAGACCATATCTTCTACCTTTGCCGTCAATGGCAATATGTCGCCCATGGTAGCCGTCTGGATACCCAATATCACTTTCCTGATCATCGGCATATACCTTTACCACAAAGCACCGAAATGATGAGAATTCTGAATTTTGAATGATGAGTTCTGAATTCAGTAAACGCGAATAAGATAAGATTTTAACATTAACATTTAATCATTCAGAATTCAAAATTCAGAATTTTAGAACATGGACTTCTACGATCTCGACCTCAATGATGATGTGCTTGATGCACTCGATGCGATGAACTTCACCACCTGTACCCCCATACAGGAGCATACCATTCCTCCCCTACTCGAGGGGCGCGACTTGATAGGCGTTGCGCAAACGGGTACTGGAAAAACGGCAGCTTACCTGTTGCCCATTCTGAGTATGCTCAGTGATGGTGGTTTCCCTGACGATGCCATCAACTGCATCATCATGTCACCCACACGTGAATTAGCACAGCAGATCGATCAGGCCATGGAAGGGTTCTCTTACTATGTACCTGTCAGCAGCGTAGCCGTGTATGGAGGCAATGACGGCATCCGCTACGAGCAAGAGCGCCGAGGCCTCTCCTTGGGAGCCGATGTCGTGATAGCCACCCCAGGACGCCTCATCAGCCACATCTCATTGGGCAACGTAGACCTCTCACGCACCTCGTTCTTCATCCTCGACGAGGCCGATCGCATGCTCGACATGGGGTTCTACGATGACATCATGCAGATTGTCAAGCAACTGCCAGCCAACCGCCAGACTATCATGTTCTCAGCCACCATGCCCGACAAGATACAGAAACTGGCCAACAATATCCTACACGATCCCGTAGAGGTCCGTCTCGCAGTGAACAAGCCCGCCGAGAAGATCGTACAGACTGCCTACGTATGCTATGAAACTCAGAAGCTAGGCATCATCAAGAGCCTATTCAGCGAGGCCAAGCCCGAGCGTGTCATCATCTTCTCCTCATCCAAGATGAAGGTCAAGGAGATAGCCGCCGCATTCAAGCGGATGAAGCTCAATGTAGGAGAGATGCATAGCGACCTCGACCAGTCGCAGCGCGATGTCGTGATGCGCGAATTCAAGAATGGCCGCATCGACATCCTTGTAGCTACCGACATCGTGTCGCGCGGAATCGACATTGACGACATACGCCTTGTCATCAACTACGATGCTCCCCATGATTGCGAAGATTACGTACATCGCATAGGTCGCACGGCTCGTGCCGGTGCCGATGGTTGCGCTATCACCTTCGTCTCGGTCGACGACCAGTCGCGCTTTGCTGCTATTGAGGAGTTCATCGGCCGTGAAGTATTCAAACTGCCTCTCCCTGAAGAAGTAGGTGAGGGTCCCGAATACAACCCCCAAAAGAATTCAAGCCGCACCAAAGGGAACCGTAAACGCAAGAGTAGCCACCGCAACGAGAAGGGCGGCAGCAACAATCATGGCAAGTCACGTAATGGGAAGAGCCGCCATAAGAGAAACAGACATCAAGACAATAAGCCCCAAGCATAGGATTTTACTCCCATTTAACACAAAAAAAGCACTTTTACACCTATATTATAATACGGATTGGATTTTTTTGTCTACTTTTGCGGCGAATTTTTGAAAGCACTTTGAAATTATGCAAAAAAATCTGGTGATAGTAGAGTCTCCCGCCAAGGCCAAAACCATAGAAAAGTTCTTGGGGAAAGACTACAAAGTGATGTCGAGTTTCGGGCACATACGCGATTTGAAGAAGAAGGATTTTAGTATTGACACGCGTACCTTTGTCCCCACTTACGAGATTCCCGTCGATAAGAAAAAGGTTGTTGACGACCTTCGCAAGGCAGCCTCTCAGGCCGAGATGGTATGGCTCGCTTCCGATGAAGACCGTGAAGGAGAAGCCATCAGCTGGCACCTATTCGAGGTGCTTGGTCTCAAGACTGAGAACACCAAGCGTATCGTATTCCACGAGATTACCAAGGCAGCTATCACCAACGCTATCCAAACCCCTCGAGATATCGACATCAACCTCGTCAATGCTCAGCAAGCACGCCGCGTGCTTGACCGCATCGTAGGTTTCAAGCTATCGCCCATCCTCTGGAAGAAGATTAAGCCCTCACTCTCAGCAGGCCGTGTGCAATCAGTAGCCGTGCGCCTTATTGTAGAGCGCGAGCGCGAGATACAGACATTCCAACCAGAAGCAGCATATCGCGTTGTTGCTACTTTCTTGGTACCCGATGCCAATGGCAACGCCATCGAGATGAAGGCCGAGCTAGGCACTCGTTTCAAGGAGAAAGCCGAAGCCGAAGCCTTCCTCACACAATGCAAAGACGCCACATTCACTATTGATGACGTGCAGACTAAACCATTGAGAAAGTCACCGTCTGTACCCTTCACTACATCCACTTTGCAGCAAGAGGCAGCCCGCAAGCTCGGGTTCTCTGTATCGCAGACAATGACCATCGCCCAGCGACTCTACGAGTCAGGACAAATCACCTATATGCGTACCGACTCTACCAATCTCTCGGGCCTCTGCCTTGGAGCCAGCCAGAAGGTTATCATTGACACCATGGGAGAGCAGTACCATACGTTGCGCAATTTCAAGACCAAGGTCAAAGGCGCCCAAGAAGCCCACGAGGCCATACGTCCCACCTACATGGATCGTCAGACCATCGAAGGCACTGCAGCCGAGCGCCGTCTCTACGAACTGATATGGAAACGTACCATCGCCACACAGATGGCCGATGCACAGTTTGAGAAGACCACCGTCCTCATCAAGATGAGCGATTCGCCTTACACCTTCACCGCCACTGGCGAGGTACTTATATTCGATGGTTTCCTTCGCGTATACCGCGCAAGTGCCGACGAAGACACACAAAACGAAAACCAGAAGGAGCTATTCCCCCCTCTCACATGTGGCCAGCAGCTCCAATACAGCGAGATACAAGCAACTGAGCGATACACCCAATACCCCAACCGCTACAATGAAGGTAGCCTCGTCAAGAAACTCGAGGAGTTAGGTATTGGCCGTCCCTCAACCTACGCACCTACCATCAGCACCATACAGAACCGCGACTACGTGAAGAAGGAAGACAGTCCTAGCCAAGAGCGCACCATCAATACGCTCAAGCTCAAGAAAGGCAAGCTTACCGATAAAATGGTAAGCGAGACCTTCGGAAGCGAGAAGGCTAGCCTCAAGCCCACCGATGTAGGTGTAGTGGTCAACGATTACCTCATCGACTATTTTCCCCAAGTACTCGACTACAACTTCACCGCTAACATTGAGAAAGAGTTTGACGAAGTGGCCGAAGGACAAAAGCCTTGGGATGGTGTGATAGCCGACTTCTATCAGGAATTTTCTCCGCTCATCGAACATTCAATGAACGAGAAGCATGAGCATAAGGTAGGAGAGCGTGTTCTCGGCACCGACCCCAAGAGTGGCCGTCAAGTATCCGTAAAGATTGGCCGTTTCGGTCCAGTGGTCCAGATAGGTGTTGCCTCTGACGAAGAGAAGCCCCGTTTTGCCCAGCTTAAGAAGGGTCAGTCACTCGACAGCCTTACGCTTGACGAAGCGCTCGATCTCTTTGCCCTTCCCCGCACCCTTGGCGAGTATGAAGACACAGCCGTAGTTGTCAACACGGGTCGTTTTGGTCCCTATATACAGTTAGGCAAGATGTATGTAAGCCTTCCCGCAGGTATCGATCCCATGGCATTAACACTCGAGGAGAGCATCAGCCTCATCGAGAAGAAACGCCAGTATGAACAGCAGCGTCAGATCAAGACCTTTGCCGAGAATCCCAGTGTAGAGATTCTCAATGGCCCCTATGGTCCTTATATCGCAATGAATGGCAAGAACTACAAGATACCTTCAGGCGTAGAGCCCGCAACACTTGACCTCGCCGCATGTATGGAGATCATCACCAAGGCATCTGAGAAACCAGCTTCGCCGCGCCGCCGCAAGAAGTAAACCTACCCCATCCACGCGTATGACCCGCATATTGCTCATCGGATTCATGGCTGCCGGCAAGACCACCCTCGGCAAGGCGCTAGCCCGTGATCTCGGCCTGCAGTTTATCGATCTCGACCACTACATCGAGAACCGTTACCATAGCACAGTATCGCAACTCTTTGCCGATCGTGGCGAAGAGGGCTTCCGCCAAATAGAGCGCAACATGCTGCACGAGGTGACCGAGTTCGAAGACGTCATCATTGCCACAGGCGGCGGCACCCCCTGCTTCTATGACAATATGGAGTATATGAATTCGAAAGGGATTACCGTATTCCTTCAGGCCTCGGTCGACGTTATCTACACCCGCCTCACCATTGCCCGAGTACAGCGCCCCTTGGTAAAAGGCAAGACGGCCGACGAACTACGTCAATACATTGCCGATATGCTTGAGATGCGCTCTCCCTATTACACCCGTGCCCACCACACCTTCTGTGCCGATTACTTAGAAAACACACAGCAAGTAAGTGATTCGGTACAGCGATTCAAATCAGAGTTACTGTAGCACACACACATAAGATGATTAGAGGAGAGAGTCCCGTCGGGGGCTCTCTCCTCTAATCATATCCTGATGATAACGCTCCTGCACTACCTCTCACTGCGCAGGTACCCATCGTCATCGTGGTCGTGCAGGCTGCTCACCTTATCAGCCTCCTCAGCAAACCCTGCGAACCCCAACCGTCGGTTCAGCCACAGTGCCGAGAGCAGGAATGCTATAGCAGCTACAGCCGCCCACACCCACATCATCACCTCATTTTGCACCTGTTCCTCAAGGGTAGCATCACCATAGAGCAGCATATTCACTGCCGCTACAGAATTGTTGAGCACATGCCCTACCACACCAGGGAGCAGACTGCCTGTGCGGTAATACAGCCAGCCAAACATCATACCGAGAAGAAAGGCAAAAGGTATCTGCGCAGGGTTCCCATGCACTACACCGAAGATGAGCGACGATACGACGATTGCTCCCCAAGGACTCTTCCACTCACGCAACAGATGTCCCTCCACGGCACCACGAAAGAGCAGTTCCTCCAGGAGTGGACCCAGCAGAGTGATAGAGAGCAAGCCCCAAGAGGTACGACTCATCGCTATGAAGAGTTCTTCGCCACTATTAGGTATGCCAGCCTGCTCGATGAGCAAGTTGAGCACATACATTGCAGCAAACACAAATATCACCGACACAAGCAGCGCCTGTATGCTCACTCTCCTAAACCGATCATGCGAGAGGTCAATATACTTGAAGTGAAGGAGATGCCACATCATCACCAGCGTAGAGGCCACCATGCCCAGCGACACCATCGTTGCATAATCCATCGGCACGATGAAGTTCGACACTAACGATATCACACCAATGAAGCCCAGTTGATAAGCGAAGTAATAAATAACAAGTTTTACGATTGTAAGCATGGTTTATGGTTGAGGGTTGAGGGTTTATGGTTGAGAGATGAGAGTTGAGAGTTGAGAGTTGAGAGATGAGAGTTGAGAGTTACGATCAATTGTGAATTGTCAATTGTCAATTGTCAATTGTCAATTGCCAATTGTCAATTCTCTCACCCTCAGCTTATCCATCTCGAGCTGAGCAATGAGTTCGTCTATACTCTCAAAATGGCGTTCTTCGCGCAGTCTGTCAAGGAATTCTATTTGCAACGTCATTCCGTAAAGGTCACCATCAAAGTCGAGTATATGCACCTCGATGCTGCGTTCCTCGCCATTGTTCACCGTAGGACGGTGCCCGATGTTGAGCATACCCATTCCTAATTGACAATTGACAATTGGCAATTGACAATTATTTCCATCTCCATGATAGTTACCGTTTTCGTTATCGTTGTTGACAAAGTCAACCTTCACCGCATACACGCCATCGGCAGGCAGCAGTTTATACGCATCTGTAACCTGTATGTTGGCCGTAGGGAATCCCATCTTGCGCCCCACCTTATAGCCATCTACCACCTTGCCACATAGCGTATACTTGTAACCGAGCAGTCGCTCTGTCTCTGCCACCCTACCCTCGGCAAGGTAACCACGCACTCGGGTTGAGCTCACCGGCTCATCACTATCCATGCACACCTCACCACGCACCACCTCGATGCCCAATTCGCTACCATAGCGCACATAGTCATCAAATCCTTCACTGCGGTCGCGTCCAAAGCGATGGTCATAGCCAATGACCAGCACCGCCACGCCCAATCGTTCCTTAAGCACCTGCTGCATGAAGTCATGTGCCGACATTGCCGCCATCTCGGCCGAGAAGTCGAGCAATGCCACATCATCCATGCCAGCCTCACGCAATTTCGCCACGCGCTCATCCAAAGTCGTCAGTTGAGGAGCATCGTACAATCCGAGCACCCTCTTGGGTGACATACGGAAAGTCACCGCCACAGCGCTCAAGTCACGTTCATCGGCTATGCTGCGCACCTGGCTTAGCAAACTCCTATGTCCGCGATGCACCCCATCAAACGAGCCGATAGTGGCAACACAGGAGATCAATTCACAATTCACAATTGACAATTCAAATTTCACATTTCACAATTCACAATTCCGCAGCGCAGCGAGAGCAGAGTCAAGCTTGCTTGAACTATGCCGAGCCAGCAAGGAATCTTAATGCGGAGCATTATAATTCACAATTGATAATTATCTAAATTCTCAATTTTCAATTCAGAGCGCCAGTCACTGTTTGCCTTCGGGCAATAGGTATGGAATCCTAGCGCCGCAGCAGCATCACAACTCGCCTGCAAGTCATCGATAAAGAGCGTCTCTTCGGGTTCGATACCCGCCAGTTGCGCCACTTTGAGAAAAGCTTCAGGCGCAGGTTTCAGTTCGTGAATCTCTTGCGACAGGAATATCTGCTCGAAATAGTCCTCAGCCCTGTATCCCTTGTAGTCAAATCTCTTGCGACCCTCCTCCCAGTGCACAGCATTGGTATTGCTTAGCAGATACAGCCGATAGCGTTCCTTGAGCTTGAGCAGCATATCGAGCTTATAGGTGGGTATTTCTAGCAGCAGAGCATTCCACGCCTCATCAATCTGCGCATCGGTAAGTCCGGGTGCATATAGGCGGCGCACCGTATCGTGAAACTCATCTACCGACATCGTTCCTCGTTCAAATCCCTTCAGGTCGGCACGTTGTCCGTAAGGATTGGTCAGTTCGTCACTCACCTCCACTCCCAGCTGTGCAAAGGCCTCAGTGCAGCGATGTTTGTCGAGATGGATGAGCACACCGCCCCAATCAAAGAGTATATTCTTTATCATATCGTCCTTCTTGAGCATTAATAGATACAAAAGTACGATAAAAATCAGACATTTTAAATGTTTTTTCCACGAAACACTTGTAAATTTCAAACAAACCTCTTACCTTTGCACTCGCAATTTGAGGATTACCTCAGCATTGTGTCGGGCTTTTAGCTCAGTTGGTTAGAGCAACAGACTCATAATCTGGAGGTCCTAGGTTCAAGCCCTAGATGGCCCACCGACAAGCGCCAAGCATCAGCAGATGTTTGGCGCTTAGTTTTTATTCTAGCTTACCACGCCTCCATCCCACACTCCTCATCCCCATAACCCCACAAACAAAAGCATGGCCCGCTCCGCAGAGCAAGCCATGCCATATCCTATATATACTAGCTATATCAGAGCAGTCCGTTGGTACCCAAGATGATGAGCACACCATAGCCGACGAGCAAGCTCACAGCGCCCATGATAAGACCCACCTTGACCATATTCTTCTGCTCGATGAGACCCGTAGCGTAAGCCAAGGCATTGGGAGGTGTACTGATGGGGAGCACCATACCCACTGACGAAGCGATAGCCACACCCACAAGCAAGGTAGCCACACCACCTACAGGGCCCAGAGCGGTAGCCATGCTCTCACCTACTACAGCAAGGATAGGCACAAGGAGTGCAGCGGTAGCGGTGTGAGAGATGAAGTTTGCCATAGCATAGCATAGCAGACCCGAACCGATGATAACGATCAGCGGTGACCATGAAGCAAACGGGATAGCATCGATCATGTGCTGAGCCAAGCCCGACTTGTTGAGCGCTACACCAAGGGCAAAGCCACCGGCAACCATCCACAGTACAGACCAGCTGATCTGCTCAAGGTCGCGCTTGGTGATGATGCCAGTAGCACAGAATACAGCTACGGGGAACATAGCCACGGCGTTGGTCTTGAGACCGAGGTTCTTATCAAACAACCACATGATGATGGTGGCAAAGAAGGTAATGTATACCAATGTTGTGCGCCAGCCCTTCTGTGAGTTGTCGGGGATATCGAGTACGATGGTCTTCTGCTTGAAGGGGAACAACCACAGCAGTATCACCCAAGAGATGAGAAGCAGTGCGATAGTGATGGGGCCCATGAAGGCAATCCACTCACCGAATCCCATACCGAGGCCCATGGGCTCGAGGTACTTGAGCACGATACCATTGGGAGGCGTACCGATAGGAGTAGCCATACCACCGATATTGGCAGCTACAGGGATTGAGAGCGCCAAGCCAATCTTACCCTTACCGTCAGCGGGGAGCGCCTTCAATACGGGAGCCAAGAAGGCAAGCATCATGGCAGCAGTAGCAGTGTTGCTGATGAAGGCCGAGAACAGACCTGTAACGACGATGAAGCCGAGCAGCACGAAGCGCGACTGTGTGCCGAAGGGCTTCAAGAGCACCTTGGCAATCTTGGCATCGAGGCCGTACTTGGTAGCCGCGATGGCCAGCATGAATCCACCGATGAAGAGCATGATGATGGGGTCGGCAAAGCAGTGCAGGATGTCCTGATACTTGAGCACGGTACCCAGCTGCTCGGGAGTGTAACCCGTATTGAGCACCTTCAGCGCACTGTCAGATACCGAGAACAGCAGCAATACCACCACGATGAGCGAAGTGCTCCATGCGGGGATAGCCTCAAGTATCCACATGAGTGTAGCGAACACGAATACGCCGATGATGCGCTGCTCTACTACGGTAAGTCCGTCGATACCGAATGCAGTGGTAGGCAGCAACCAGATGGTGCAAACCGTTGCGATGACGAACAACAACTTGATGATTTTTGCCAAGGGATTGTTTACCCCAGCCTCTTTCTTAGCTTTTTTCCATTTGTGGTATTCCTCCACCAAATGCGAACCTGTAAAATTTAGAAACATAAGTTTTTAATTTTATTGTTTGTGTTTAGAAATTTCTTCCTTTTCAGTCGGCGGTCTAAAGTCAATAGTCAACGGTCAACGGACTTGCTTTCCGGATGGCTAACTTTCAACTTTCAATTTTCAATTTTCAATTCTCCAGTACCCCCGATGAGAATCGAACTCATATCTCACCCTTAGGAGGGGCGCGTTCTATCCATTGAACTACAAGGGCGCCTGAAATCGACTGCAAAATTAGTGCAAGCCGAATGAAATGCCAAATATATTTGAGCATTTCTGAGGCGCAGCCTAATTTCTGCTTGCTATAAGCAAGCTAAAGATACAACAAGCCCAGCAAAATGCAAAATCCATTGAGCACCCGAGGCGCCGTGAATGCTTGCGCTTGGCTAGTCCAAGAATCTTCTGCGACGAAGTCGCTAAAATTAGTGCAACATAAAGAAATGTAAAATATATTGAGCATTTCTGAGGCGCAGCCTAATTTCTGCTTGCTATAAGCAAGCTAAAGATACAACACCTGACGCATGAGCGAGCAAGAACCAAGTTCGCTTGAGTTCTTGCAGCGAGCGAAAAGGAAGAAAGCAAAGCTAAGCCCAGCAAAATGCAAAATCTCAACGAGCGAAGACAGAGAAAATACTTGTATTTTTTTTGTTGAGGGAGGCAGAGATTCAATTTAATTAAATCCATTGAGCACCCGAGAAAAAAAGTTTTATTTTTGGCCTGGCAGAGTGCAGCGGAGCTGCGGTTGATGGATGATGGTTGATGGATGATGGATGATGGGTAATACCCCTTCCGCTCCATTCCTATATAACGAAAGTTCAAAAATCAGTTGGCATTGGCAGAGATGGGGCTTAAGGAGGCTCTTTTTT
>JAFOYZ010000068.1 GCA_017424485.1 Bacteroidaceae bacterium | reverse complement strand
AGGCCTCTACCTCCGCCTGTTCACCCCCGAGGAGGCTGTCGACCAGACACCCGGCGAGATGGGCGGATTGCAGGAGACCGAGCCCCGCAAGCAGGAGCGCAGCATGGTGCGCTTCCCCTCGGGCGACATCTCCTTCCTGCTATCCATCCCACCCATACAGAGCTACAAGCCCCTCGAGCAATTAGGCCCTCAGAGCCAGCCCGACAACATCCGTATCAAGTCCGGCGACGAAGGCTTCCACATCCGCCTAGTCTTTGATTTTACAGATTGAGATTTAATATACCCACAATAAAGCGGTACAACTAAGATAGTCTATAGTATCTCACTTGTGTTTATATTGTAGAAAGTACAACCATATCAAAATAAAAGGGAATTATGAAGAAAATGCTGATAACACTGCTGACATGTCTGTCGATTCATGCCATGGCTCAAGAGAATTTGATATTACACTACGACTTCGTAGGTGAAGAGGGAACGATAGTGCGTGACAAGAGTAACTCGCATAATGATGGTTTCCTGAAAGGAAGCGCCACCATAGCGGATGGCCTCGTGTACCTAGGTAACGAAGATGGATACATTGACCTGGGCGAGGGTATTGGCAAGCAGCTGAAGCAACTGCGTCAGTTCACCATCGCCGTGCGCTACAAGGTGGATAGCGAGGCGTCGCTCAAGGGACAGGGATATTTCCTGTGGGCCTTTTCAACATTGGAACTCAACACGCAAACCGAAGGGCGCTATCATGCCTACAAACTGAACATACAGCGAGCTGAGAACTCAGTGGGTGGATGGAAGAACGAGACGCTCATGGACCTGGGCAAACCCTCGGAGAAGGGCAACTGGCAATATGTGGTGTACACGCAGAACGACGACGAGGGCCGACTCTTCCTTAACGGGCGCCTGGTGGCATTCCTCAACGGCATGTTTACCATGAACGAGACCTTCCCCAAGGAGGCTCCCATATATAATTGGATGGGACGTGCTCCCTTCAAGGGCGACTCGTACCTGAAAGGCACGAGCATCGACGACGTGCGCATGTATAGCACGGCACTCACTGAGAAGGAGGTGCGCGACCTATACAACGAAATACAACAGGGCGATCTCGCCCGCCACGACTTCCTCTACACGGGCCAGTCGAAGAACCGACGTATGTATAAGGTGAAGGATGGTGACATCATCTGGCGATATGATAATGTTGATGGACTTGGCGAGATAAGCGACGCGGTGCTGATGGACAACGGACATATCCTCATTGCAGACCAGTATGGCATTGCCGAGGTCGACGCCGAGGGCCGCGAACTATGGCGCTGTCAAGCCCCCGAAGGCGCCGAGATACACACGATACAGCCCGTGGGTGAGAAGCATGTGCTCTATGTGCAGAACGGCAAGCCTGCCAAGGTGAGGGTGATGAACATCGCCAAGCAGAAGGTGGTGCATGAGTTCGTTATCGCCTACCCCGAGAAAGGCAGCGTACACGGACAATTCCGCAATGCCCGCCTCACGAGCAAGGGTACACTGCTGGTGGCCAACATGGCGATGAACTTCGTGGCTGAATACAATGCCAAGGGCAAGGAGCTTCACCGCTGGGAGTTGTTTGGCCCCTGGTCGGCTACTGAGTTGGAGAACGGCAACATCCTGATGGTGGGGCGAAAGGGACCTGTCAAGGAGGTGATGCGCGATGGTACCGTGGTGTGGGAGACCAACACGACACAGTATGGTGTGAACAACCCGCAGAAAGCCTACCGACTGAAGAACGGCAATACGGTCATCACTAACTGGTTCAACGAATGGGACAAGACGGCAGTAGCCACCTTCAACCCCTCACGCGCTCCGCTGCAGATGATAGAGCTCACCCCCGACGGCCATGTGGCTTGGGAGGTGTCGTCGTGGAAGGGCGACCGAAACTTAGGACCTGCCACCACATTCCAACTGCTCGACGAGCCGGTGGTGAGGAAGGATTGCCGATTTGGGAGATTCAAGTAGTATAAAAACATAAAACATCACACTGATATGAAAAAGATTCTTTTACTTGCCACCATGGCCCTATCGGCCATCATGGCATCGGCACAGCCGAAATTGTTTGTACAGCCCAACGAGCCGCTTGGTGAGGGAAAGGGTATTCATCCTGGACGCGTAGTATGGGTACATAGCCCGGGCGTGGCTTCATGGGACGGTGAGACGGGTCTCTGGGTGGAGGATCGCTGGAACGACCAGCTGAAGGCCGACAAGATGATACGCGCGGCAGTGACTCAGTTGACCGGAGAAAAGAAGGCCAAGAAGGCATGGAAGGCGCTGTTCAAAGATTTCAACCAAACACACGGCCGAGGCAATAGGGGTTACCAGAAGGGTGAGAAGATAGCCATCAAGCTCAACATGAACAATGCCATTACTCATCGAGACACGGTGGAACTGAACTCATCGCCCTTCGTGACCCTAGCGCTCGTGCGCAGCCTGGTGAATGAAGCCGGTGTGGCACAGGAGGACATCATCGTATGCGAGCCTAGCCGTGCCATCACTGACAGCATTTACAATAAGATTCACCGCGAGTTCCCCGACGTAGTGTTCATCGACAATATCGGTGGCCATGGACGTCTTAAGTGTGAGTACTATCCCGAACAATTGAAATACTCGGTGGATAATGGTAAGATGGCCCGCGGTATAGCCAAGTGCGTGGTCGATGCCGACTACCTCATCAATTCTGCCCTGCTGAAGACACATAATGGCCCCGGTGTGACGCTCACTGCCAAGAACTGGTATGGTGCTACTGATATCAATCTCCTGTGGCGCAAGAACGCTCATAATGGTATTAGTGCAGACAAACGCCACGGCAAGCCCAGTTACAAGACCATGGTGGACTGGATAGGCCATAAGGACCTGGGGCAGAAGTGTCTGCTCTTCCTCATCGACGGCACCTACGGAAGCCGCCACGTCAACGGAGCACCTGCACCCAAGTGGCAGAAGGCTCCCTTCAACAACGACTGGTGCTGCAGCATCATCGTGTCGCAAGACCCCTTGGCATGCGACGTGGTGGGCATGGACATGATCATCCATGAGTGGCCCGAGTTTGGAAGTCTCAACTATTGCGACGAGTACCTGCGCGAAGCGGCCACCATCCCCAACCCCGTGACAGGCGTAGTGTATGACCCTGAGCGCGACGGCAAGCCTCTGACGGCTCCGCTCGGCCTCATGGAACATGCCGACAAGGAGCGCCGCTACACGAAGCTCGACATGATATACGTGAAGCAGTAAGAGAAGTTCAGATTTAGCAACTCTCGAAATAGCACTATCCCCCGGCTGTAAAGTCGGGGGATATGCATAGTTGCTAACGTACAAACGTAAGCGTGACCGCTGACAGGCAATTACCGGCCCCCTCGATGGGTGGATTGCACTTGGCCACTCGTACCTGCACGCTTTGCAGGGTGGCGAAACGACGGAGCAGAGCACTCCCAATACGGCCGCATACATGTTCGAGCAGCTGCGAGGGGGTGTCCATCTCGCTCTTCACCACCTCGTAGGCTTCGGCATAGTTGATGGTTCCGCAGAGTTCGTCGGTGGCGATAGCGTGACTGATGTCGGCCATGAGCGTCAGGTCTACAATGAATGTGTTGCCCAAAAGGCGCTCCTCGGGAAGCACACCGTGGTGAGCATGGAAGGTGAGGCCCTGTAACTCAATGGTGCTGTGTGTGATAGTCATATCTTGTATTGGAATTTCTTGTATGCTTTGTGGAAAATGAAAGGGAGCCCTCAACTCTATGAGCGACCCCCTTTCTCGCGTATGTAAAAGAAAAAGATTTTCTCCTTATAATCCCCGTGGGGATGAATTGTGCGCCTTATCCGCAACGGCTGGTGCCGCAGTTGGTGCAAATGAGGCAACCCTCTTGGTATACGAGCGTCTCTTGTCCGCAGTTGGGGCAAATCTGACCCTTGGCAGAGGTGCCGTCCAGTACGTACTT
>JAFOYZ010000067.1 GCA_017424485.1 Bacteroidaceae bacterium | reverse complement strand
TCGCCGATGATGGCTACGGGCACGCCGTTCTTGATAGCATTGCCTACGTTGAACGAATGGGCCAAGCGGGAGATGACGCGCTCGATCTCGTCGGCTATCTGCGAGAGTTCGCTACGGTCGGCAAACTCGAGCTCTTCGTGGTCGCTGAAGTCGAGCTCCAGCTCCATGAGCGAGGTGAGGTGGAGGAGTTTGTCGCGCAGGGTGGCAAGTTCTTTACTGAAGCCTCCGCGTAGCTGGCTCAGGGCAAGGCGGTGCGTGGCGGCCGAGGTGGAGGCGATGAGGTCGGCCACGGCTTCGGCCTGGCTGAGGTCCATCTTGCCATTAAGGAAGGCACGCTGGGTGTACTCGCCCGGTGCGGCAAGGCGGCATCCGCTATCGATGAGCAGGCGCAGGGCTTGCTGGAGGATATAGGAGGAGCCATGACACGAGATCTCTACCGAGTCTTCGCCCGTATAGGAGTGGGGCGCACGGAAGAGGGTGACGAGGACCTCATCGAGCATGGAACCATCGGCGGCTATGAGATGGCCAAACACGGTGGTGCGTGCCTTACGCTCGGTGAGCGGTGCTCCGCCGATGGGGCGGAAGTGCTGGGCGGTGATGCTGATGGCCTCGGGGCCACTGATGCGGATGACGCCGATAGCGCCACCCTGAGCGGTGGCAACGGCGCAGATGGTATCTTGGGTATGGCTCATAAAAATACTTTTCGTCTCTTTGAAATGACAAAGATACGAAAAGTATTTTTTAATTATGAATTATGGATTATGAATTATGAGTGAATTCGTCCCGTTTCTTGAGCTCGTTAAGTATCATGTAGTTGCCAATGGTAGAATCGAATGAGTATTTGCCCGGGCCAGTGATGTAGAGCCCGACAAACACTACGAGGTAGATGAAGGAGAGCTCCTTGACGGCAAAGGCATCGCCTCCGTGGACAACAAAGAAGGCTACACACATGGTGATAATCATGGGGATGAGGACGATGCGTTGCAACAAACCGAAGATAAGGGCAAAGGAACATACAACCTCAGCGAAGACGGTAAGCCAGAACGAAAGGAAACTGCCTATGCCTATGGGATCGGGGTAGAACTCGGCTAGGGAGGCATGTGTCATAAGCTTGTCATAGCCGTGGCTGAGGAAAAGCAGGCCAAAGAAGATGCGGGCGACGAGCAGTACGGTGGCGTAGACGGGGCTTTCATCTTCGTAGGAGGGAAAAAGGAATGTTTTGAGCGACATAAAAATATGCTGTTAAAGTTAAGGTATGTTCCTTTCTCTTTAACAGCATAGGATGGATTTTTGTTTTATGGGGCTTTGGTGCTACTTGAAATATTTTAGGTTGTCGAAGCTGGGGCTGAGTTCTCCTTGCTCGATGCGGTGAATGATGTCTACTACGCGATCGTTCATCGGGGTAGGGCAGCCGACTTGACGTCCATAGTCAGATACTGCACCGTTGATGGCATCTACTTCGGTAAGCTTGCCCTTCTCGATATCTTGTAGCATGCTTGCTTTGAGCTTTGCATGCTTACGTATGGCAATGGGGATGATAAAGAAGGAGAAGGCTTTTTTGATAGGATTGGTGTAATTGAGCAGTTTGACGATATCTTTACCTTGTACGGGCTCAATGCGTATGCCGTCGGTTTGACATACATCAATGCACTCCTTGATAAGTGCTTGTACTATGCGGCGCGAGGCTCGAGGCTTGGCTGCCTCACCAAAGGTGCATCCTAGGACGGCGCTCATGCCAGAGAAAGAGGCATTGATGAGTAGCTTGCTCCAACGGGTGCCGAGGAAATTGTCTTCAATATCCACTTTTCCCATGTATTCGAGAAGCTCTTTTACTCTGTCAAAGTGCTTGCTACGATTGGGTGAAATGGCACCTAGCGAGAAGGATAGGGCATCGGGCTCACTGGTGAGCTCGCATACGCCTGCCGACTGCATGGTGGCACCCCATGCAACGGTGCATCCCAAGACACGCTCTTCGCCTAATATGGATGCTAGCAATACTTCGGGGAGGCCGTTCTGGAAGGTTACTAGAACACCGTCGGGTGCAAGAAAATCTTTGAGTCTTGCGGCTACCTCGGCATTATGTTGCTGCTTGGTCATCAGGAAGAGAATATCATATTGTCCGCTCATCTCCTCGGGGGTATAGGCTACTACGGGTTGTGTAAACTGTACAGTGCCTACTACCTGTGCACCCTGTGTCTTAAGGGCTTCGATGTGAGACTTGTTACGGTTGATGAGGTCGATGGATACACCGGCTTTGCTGATGTAGGCTCCGAGTATTGTGCCTAGTGAGCCTGCTCCGTAAATGGCTATGCGCATAGATTGCTTGATTTTAGGTTATAGGGATAGTTAATTATTGTTGTTCTCTTGTAGTGGTGAAGAATGAAGTGACTAGGTGGGCTACATCTTTGGTCTTCTTGCTTATGCGGTGATTCTCACCCTCGACGACAATAAGTTCGGCTGATTCTCCATAAGTATTTTTGAAATCTTCGCTACACCACATGGGTACCAGGTTATCTTGGCTGCCATGAATGATTCTAACAGGGCCTGTGTAGGACTTGGCCGTGCCGTAGATGTCGAGTTGTTGGGTGCTCAGTAGGTACTCACGCCCGAGTTTCATCATTTTGAAGCAGCGTACATATTCGGGAGGGTCGGCAGGATTAAATCGGGCATCGAAGAGACCGCCGTGTTGACATGCATTTTTGAGTACAGACGCTGGGGCGAGGAGCACTAGTCCGATCAAGGGCTTGCTTAGGTGATCTCGGCTAGCTATGCGCCCTGCAGCCATCGAGGCAACTACGCCACCTTGCGAATGCCCTAATAGCCCTATCTCACTTACGTAAGGAAGCGAACTGGCATAGTCCCACATAGCCAATGCGTCGGCTATTTCCTTCTCTATGGTCATCTGCTGCATTTTGCCTTCGCTGCTCCAATGTCCTCCAAAGTCGAAACGTATGGAGGCAATGCCCGCTTTGGCTAGTTGCTTGGCTATGGTGGGCATTGGAGTGAAATTTTTGCTGGAAAATATGCCATGCATGAGTATTACCATCGGGCATTGTCCTTTGTCGGTATCTAAATCGTCGGGTAGGGTGATGGTCATGGAAAGACCTCCTTGTGGACCGAAGACTTCGTATTTCCTAGCACACAGCGTGTGGCTGATAAGGGTTGCAATGAACAAGAATGCGATTTTTTTCATAAAGAATGTATGAACGCTTATTTTGTGTATTATTTGATGCCTCTATGGTTGAGGGCCTGCTGGTAGCGTCGTGCATTGGCATTGTGCTGTGATAGAGTGGTGGCAAAGTTGTGGTAGCCTGAGAAGTCCTCTTTTGCACACATATATATATAATTATGTTTGGCGGGGTTGAGTACGCTTTCGATTCCTGCGATGCTTGGTATGCGTATGGGCCCAGGCGGTAATCCGGCATACTTGTAGGTGTTGTACGGAGAGTCGATGGTGAGGTGGGTGAGGAGTATACGGCGTAGCTCAAATTTGCCATGAGCATACTTCACTGTGGGATCTGCTTGTAATAGTATGCCGCGTTGTAGACGATTGAGGTAGAGACCGGCTACAAGGGGTTTCTCATCGTTCTTGTTGGTTTCCTCATCTACTATAGAGGCTAATGTACTGGCTTGTTCGGGCGTTAGACCTTGAGCTTTGGCTTTAGCAAGTCGGTCGGCATTCCAAAAGCGTTTGTGCTCTTTAGCCATGCGAGAGATGAACTGTTCTGGTGTCATAGTCCAATACACCTCGTAGGTGTTGGGGAGGAAGAGGGTTGGGAAGGTTTCCGTGGTGTATCCCAGGCTGTCGATCAATGCTTGGTCAGTGAGGAGCTTCGCGATGGATGTTGAGTCGGTCATGAGCTGCTTGGCTACGGCACCAGCCAACCTGTCGATGGTGCGCACGGAGGGTACTACGAGGCGTATTGGGGTCTGATTGCCTGAGAGCAGACGCAAGCATATATCGCGCATTGAGTCGCCTGGACGGATGGCATAGTTGCCAGGCTTTACACGGCTGTCATATTTGTAGTGCTTCATCAAAGGTGCAAAGCCTTTCAGGGATTTGAAGTTGGCCGATAAGGAGAGCTTGTCTTGTATGCTGGCGGTATTGTCTTCAGGATGGACTTGTATGTATACGGTTTGTTCACCCTCTACTGTGGGAGACATGATGTTAGTGTATACCATGTAGCCTACCGATGCGGCTCCTATCAGTAGTAGGCAGAATGTGATACCTATTATATATATACTTTTTTTCATGCTTTTGTGGTTTTTTATTGCGCAAAGATACGAAAACAGGAGAAGAAAACGAACTTGTTTGCAGGTTTTTTGTACCTTTGCTAGCAACGACGAAGCCGTCAGCCTCGTCTATTAATTTTTATAATGATATGGATATGGATAATGAACAAAGGATTGCACGTGCTGTTGAACTCTTCAAGATGGGGTATAATTGTGCGCAGGCCGTTACAGCAGCTTTTGCTGATGAGTATGGATATACCGAAGAACAGGCACTAAAAATGTCTGCCTCGTTTGGTGGTGGTATAGGACGTATGCGTGAGACGTGCGGAGCCGCATGCGGAATGTTTATCCTTGCCGGGTTAGAAACGGGTTGTGTTGATGCTGATGACCGTCAGGGTAAGGCCGATAATTATGCTTTTGTGCAAAAATTAGCCGAAGAGTTTAGGAAAGAGAACGGGTCAATCATATGTGCCGAACTACTCGGATTGCGCGAAAGAAAACCTCAAGTGCCTACACCAGAACAACGTACGGAAAGTTATTATATGAAACGTCCATGTGTCAAAATGGTGGAAACAGCGGCGCGAATTTGGGTAAATCGCACTAAAATGCAATAAATTATGTAAAAAGAGTGTGTAATAAACATTCAAAAATATGTTATATAACATAAAATTTGTAATTTTGCGGCAGAATTCATGAAGATTTGCTCCTTGTGAGAGGATGAATTTAGATGTTTAATAATTTAAAAGATTAAAGATTATGTTGACAGAGAAAGCCGGTGCTAATGCAGGTCTCATTTGGAATGCACTTGACGGTAAGGAAGGTTTGACCTTCAAGGAAATTAAGAAGGAAACAAAGCAGAAGAAGGATGATTTCCTCCTTGGCTTGGGTTGGTTGCTTCGCGAGGGTAAGGTTGCTGCCGTTGAGGTAGAGGACGAAGTTGTTTACTCTTTGAAGTAATCGTCACACTAGTATAGAAACTAGATTTATAAGATAACAGGGTCACTATGGCTATAGCCGATGTGACTCTGTTTTTTATTTTAAAATATCGTAAAAGGTATACTAAACCCATATCTTGTGCGTTACATATATGTATCAAAACTTAAATGTATAATGCCTATGAATGATGAGTACCCTCTTCTTCCTACTTCAGAGTTTGCAGCCTTGGTGCGCAAGGTGATTAAGCAGGAAAAACTGCGTAGACCTAAAGAGACCACCATTCTACTCTTGAAGGATTTTGCACGTAACTATAGGGCTAATAGTGAGTTGCCCGAAGGTTTGCAAGGATACATGCTGAGTTGAGCACACGATATTCTCGGTATGGCGTGAAAATATTTTGCGCTAGTCGGGGATAAACTTTGCTTATTCACCCGCTTTTATGTACCTTTGTAAGGAAATAAGTATAACTTCTAGTTATAAGACGTATGAATCCGATGATTGCTCCTTCACTCTTGGCCGCTGATTTTACCAATCTGGCCCGTGATATTGATATGATAAATCGCAGTGAGGCCGATTGGCTTCATCTGGATGTTATGGATGGCGTGTTTGTCCCCAACATATCTTTTGGCTTTCCTGTATTGGAACATGTTGCACGCATCTGTAAAAAACCGCTTGATGTGCATCTGATGATAGTGCAACCAGAAAAGTTTATTGCCGAGGTGAAGGCATTGGGCGCTATGATGATGAATGTACATTATGAGGCATGTACACATCTTAATAGGGTGATCTTTGAGATTCATAAGGCTGGTATGAAAGCTGGTGTGACACTTAATCCGTCTACACCTGTGAGTATGCTAGTAGATGTCATCCGAGATGTAGATATGGTGCTACTCATGACTGTCAATCCCGGATTTGGAGGTCAGAAATTTATAGAACATTCTATTGATAAGGTGCGCCAGTTGCGCAAACTGATTGAAGAGACTGGGTCGCACGCACTGATTGAAGTTGATGGAGGCGTCAATGAAGAGACTGGACGTAGACTGGTTGAAGCCGGGGCTGATGTGTTGGTTGCGGGTAGCTCTGTCTTTAAGGCTGACTCTCCTGAGGCCATGATCCATCAGCTAAAAAACCTATAATATACATTTTCCCCCTTTGTCGTAAGCCGTGGCAGTGGCCGATTCCATACAGCGATATCCCTTGCTACGGTTGCTTGTAGCCTATCTCTTGGGTATTGGTATTGCTCATGTGGTGTATCCATTGGTAGATTGCAAGTTGCTCGCTTTCGTGTCAATGCTGATTGCGTTGTCGATGTTGGTCATACTTGCTGTTTGTGTGGTTCGCAGTAAGGGCACGCAAGTAGTCTTTGGCGTATGGGCTTCATTGTTTTTTATGTCTGTCGGAACGATAGGGTATATGCATGAGCGTCATGTGTCTGCTTTTGAGTGGTCGCCAACTAAGATGATATATGAGGCGCGTGTGCTGGATATGCCACGTAATCGTGAGCGCAGTGTGCTGTGTGAGGTGGGCGTTGAGGCTGTGTGTGACTCTGCAGTATGGCAGAGGGTGAATCGCAAGGTGTATGCCTATATGTCCCCTTTAGATAGTACGGATGTGCTGAAGCCTGGTGATATGATTCTTTTTAATGCCAGTGTAAGGCCACCGCGTAACTTTTCCGATGATTTGACCTTTGATTATGCAGCCTATCTCTCTATGCAAGGAGTAGCAGGTACTGTATATCTGCCTAAGGGAACTTGGGTGAAGACAGGAGAGTCGCATACGATGCGTGGACGTTTGTTGTCGCTTCGACAACGACTGATACAGCAACATATGTATCCAATGTTTGACAGCGAGACGTTAGGGGTATTGGCGGCTTTTACGCTGGGAGAAAAACGCATGCTCACCGATGAGGTGCGTGCAGCTTATATTGATGCTGGTGCGGCTCATGCTTTAGCCCTCTCGGGGTTGCATGTGGGAGTCATCTATGCAATGCTGGCTTTCCTTTTGCGCAGTATGGTTCGTCGGCGTGGCCTACGCTGGGTGTCAGATGTACTCGTCGTAGGCATTCTATGGTTGTTTGCTCTCATGGTGGGGATGTCCTCGTCTGTGGTACGTGCTGTGGCCATGTGTACACTATATGTTATGGCCCGATGGATAAGCCGTGATAGCGCATCTATACATGTACTCTCCTTAGCGGCTCTAGTCATGCTTCTGGTACATCCGCTATATCTGTTCGATGTGAGTTTTCAACTCTCTTTCATGGCCATGGCTTCTATTTTATGGCTTGAACCTTATATGGAAGCCTTTATTATACGCACCAGGGCATCGCGTTTTGTATCCTATATAACTGGTGTGTTGTGTATGTCGCTTGCTGCTCAAGTGGGCACATTACCCCTTTCGTTATACCATTTCGGTACCTTCCCAACCTATTTCTTGCTTACCAACGTGTTGGTAGTGCCATGCCTGTCGGTCTTGCTGCTGTTATCATTCGTGTGGTGGCTGCTTGTTTTGATAGGGTGCTCATGGGCTACTCTGTTGGGTAGTTTGCTGCAATACCTTACAACGGCTCTCAATTCTGTCCTAACCCATATATCGCATTGGCCCTATGCTGTATTGCATGTAGAGCGGTTTGGTGCATTATCAGTGCTCTTCTCATATATGCTGATATTCAGTTTAGGACTCTTCTATACCAAGAGATGGCCTAAAGGCTTCGTGTATGCTTTGGCTTCCTTGTTGGGACTCCTATTATCACTACTTTGAGTCGCTTTCACGCGTCTTGTAACATTGGTACAACCATTTGTGACAAATGCAAAAGTACCATAAGTGGAGTTTTTGTATATTTGCATCAAGTAGTAATAATTTAAAAATATTAGATATGAGAAGAACTAGTGCTTTATTTTGTGCTGCCATGATGCTGACATCGCTTACAGCAGGCGTAGTTGTGACAAGTCCTGATGGACGACTCGTGGCAGAAGTGTCAGTAGATGACGGTGTACCTCATTATCAGGTGATGTATGACGGACAGACTGCTATCGCAGAATCTTCGTTGGGTGTAGTGACTAATGTAGGTGATTATACCCGCTCAATGGCTATTTCTGACGAGGGCGAGGAAAAACAAATAACCTCAGTCGATAATCAGGAAAAGATTAAGCAACATTCTATTCATACTGACGCAAGGGAGAGGGTGATTACTTTTACACAGGATGATAAACCGGTAATGGCACTCCAATTGCGTGTCAGCAATAAGGATGTGGCTTTCCGTTACATGTTGATGCCACATCGTGGGGCAAATAGCTGTGTTGTGACCTCGGAGAACACAGCATACCGTGTCGCAGACAATGCACTCACCTTTATGGCACCTCAGAGCAAGCCCATGACGGGATTTGCGCGTACAGCTCCGAGTTATGAGACCAAGTACTCCTTGGGTGAGCCGGTAGGACGTAATGGTTGGGGATTTGGATATACATTCCCTTGTCTTTTTGAAGTACCTAATGCCGATGCCGATAAGGCATTGTGGATTATGTTGTCTGAGACAGGTACCGATGGTGGATATGTAGGATGTCGTCTCTTGGGAGGCAATGGAGGTGAATATCGTATAGGATTCCCACAAGAAGGCGAACTTAATGGATGGGGATCTACATCTGTGCAGATGCCGTTGCCTGGCTATACTCCATGGCGTACCATCACCATAGGTCATACACCGGCCAATATCGTGGAGAGCACAGTGACGTGGGAACTTGTAGAACCTAAGTATAAGGCAAGTAGGAACTATGCTGACGATTATGGTAAAGGCATGTGGTCATGGATCATCGGTATGGATTCAAGTTGTAACTATGATGAACAGAAGCGCTATATAGACTTTGCTGCAGCCATGGGATATCGCTCATTGCTAGTCGATGCATTATGGGATGTGCAGATAGGACGCGAACGCATTGCTGAACTTGCAAAATATGGAAAAGAACGTGGTGTAGGATTATACCTGTGGTATAATAGTAATGGTAGCTGGAATGATGCTCCACAATCTCCTAAGCATATCATGAACAATGGCACACGCCGTAAGCAAGAGATGAAGTGGATGCAGGAGATTGGTATATTGGGTATCAAGGTCGACTTCTTTGGTGGCGACAAGCAACCTGTGATGCAGTTGTATGAAGATATATTGAGCGATGCCAATGATTGCGGGCTGATGGTGATATTCCACGGATGTACACTCCCGAGAGGATGGGAGCGTATGTATCCCAACTTTGTAGCTTCTGAGGCTGTGTTGGCATCAGAGAATCTGCATTTCTCTCAGGGATTTTGTGATACCGAAGCAAGAGACTGTGGAGCCATGTATCCGTTTACACGCAACACCGTGGCATCGATGGACTTTGGTGGATCGGCTCTTAACAAATACTACAATGCCAATAACAACCGTGGTTCACGCCGAGTAACCACCGATGTTTATGCGCTAGCTACGGCTGTATTATTCCAAAGCCCTGTTCAGCATTTCGCATTAGCTCCCAACAATCTGACTGATGCTCCCGCATGGGCTATCGACTTCATGAAGGCTGTACCTACAACATGGGACGAAATACGCTATATAGACGGATATCCTGGTAAGTATATCATCATGGCTCGTCGTTCTGGAGATAAGTGGTATATAGCCGGTGTGAATGCAATGGAGCAGCCGCTGAAGCAGAATATCTCATTGCCTATGTTTGACGCCAAAAGTCAGGTTACACTGTATCAGAATGGAGAGGTCAAAGAGGTTAAGGTGTCAAGAAAGCAGACCGTGTCTATAGAGATTCCTACAAACGGTGGAGTAGTGATAGTGCAATAATCCAGATTCTTTGTATAAGAAGAGTACAGCTAATAAAGTGTTAGTATGAAACGTGTAATCATATTATTGTCAGTACTGTTGAATTGCGTAATGACAATTGAGGCGGCCGAAAAGTTCGTATCTTTCACCGAGTGCCCTGATGCGGTATGTATCACTCAAGCTCCCATTGTCTATGGAGAGAATGAGTACGAAGGAGTAAAGATAGCCATTGCCAACCTGCAAGCCGATATATTGCGAGTAATAGGTCATAAGCCGTCGGCTAACGTTGGCGAATCAAAGGAGGGTACCATACTTATAGGTACCATTGGCAAGAACAAGGAGATAGATGCTCTGGGTATCCAGGGACTCAAGGGCTGTAGAGAGAAGTATATTATTACCACTATAAACAATCGTGTGGTGATAGCCGGTAGTGACAAGCGTGGCACTATATACGGTGTGTATGAACTCAGTCGTCAGTTGGGTGTGTCGCCTTGGTATTGGTGGGCCGATGCTCCAGTGGAGCAGCATACCGATGCCTATGTAAAGCAGGGCACGTATACCGATGGCGAACCAGCTGTAGAGTATCGTGGACTCTTTCTTAACGATGAGGCTCCGTGCCTGACATCATGGGTAAGAAATACCTTTGGCACCAACTATGGTGACCACCATTTCTATGCACGTGTATTTGAATTGATATTGCGCCTCAAAGGTAACATGCTATGGCCAGCCATGTGGCAATGGGCATTCTATGCAGACGACCCAGAGAATAGTCGTACGGCCGACGAGATGGGAGTCATCATCAGCACATCGCACCATGAGCCTATGGCACGCAATCATCAGGAATATGCTCGCCGACGCCAGGAGTGGGGCCCATGGAACTATTCTACTAATCAGACCAAGCTTGACCAGTTCTTCCGTGAAGGAATAGAGCGTATGAAGGACACGGAGGATATTGTTACCATTGGTATGCGTGGCGATGGTGACGAGGCCATGAGCGACAATACAGACACACGTCTGATGGAGCGTATTGTGGCTAACCAGCGTAAGATTATTCGTCAGGTGACAGGACGTCCGGCTAAGGAGACTCCGCAAGTGTGGGCATTATATAAAGAAGTGCAAGACTACTATGATGCCGGATTCAGAGTGCCTGATGATGTGACCATTCTGGTGAGCGACGATAACTGGGGCGACATACGACGTGTGCCTAATGCCGAAGAACGTAAGAGAAAAGGAGGTTGGGGTATCTATTACCATGTAGATTATGTGGGTGCACCACGAAACTCCAAGTGGCTCAACATTACTCAGACACAGCAGATGTATGAGCAACTCTCGCTGGCCTATGACTTCGGTATTGAGAAGTTGTGGATATTGAACGTTGGCGACCTGAAGCCAATGGAGTATCCCATCTCGCTCTTTATGGATATGGCATGGAATCCTAAGGCATATCAGGTACAGAATGTGACCGACCATACGCAGGCTTTCTTTGCCGAGCAGTTGGGCGAAGAGTGGGCGAGTGAGGCAGCCGATATCTACAACCAGAATTGTCAGTATATGAGTCGAGTGACGCCTGAGATGCTCGATGCTCGTACATATAATGTGGAGACTGGCGAGTGGAAACAGGTTGCCGATGAGTACCAACGCTTGGAGACGCGTGCCTTGCGCCTCTTCCTGGAGCTCCCCGTCGAATACCACGACGTGTATCGCCAGCTACTGTTGTTTCCTGTGCAGGCCATGGCCAATCTGTATGATATGTATTATGCGCAGGCTATGAACCTACATCTGGCCAAACAGAATAATCCTGATGCCAATCGATGGGCAAAACGCGTAAGAGAGTGCTTCGTGCGCGATTCGCTACTCTGCCTATCCTATAATAAGGATATCGCAGGTGGCAAGTGGGATGGCATGATGACTCAGAAGCATATCGGCTATACTAGCTGGAACGACAATTTCCCCAAGGAGATGATGCCTAGGACAAGAATAGTCGATGGTAATGAACAGGGTGGAGGATTTACTTTTGGATATGGTGATGGATATGTGGCTATGGAGGCTGAACATTACTATCAGTCTGCCGCTCCTGAAGGCACTCAGTGGACCATCTATCCCTACTATGGGCGTACACGTAGTGCTGTGGCGCTCACACCTTATACCCAGGAGACTGGAGACGCATCTCTGACATATCGCTTTGCCTTGCCTGAGAATGGAGTAGATAAGGTCAAAGTACATGTCGTCGTAAAGTCTACTTTGGATTTCCTGAATGTGGGTGGTCATGAGTATACCGTTAGTCTGGATGGTTCAGAACCAACCGTTATCAACTTTAATAAGGAACTGCTCGATCGCCAGCCTTATATGTACTCTGTATTCTATCCTACAGTAGCCCGCAGAGTGGTGGAGTCGGTAGTAGAGTTGCCCGTTGCTCTCAAGGACGACATGCACGAACTCACCCTTCACCCTTGTCACCCTGGTATTGTATTTGAAAAGGTGATTGTTGACTTTGGAGGATACCAGCCCCAGCATCTCTTTGGCGAGGAATCTCCTGTAAGGCGATAAGGATTATGTGTATGTAAAGCGAAGTCCCTTGTCACGCGTGACAAGGGACTTTTTTAGCATCGTATATAAGAAAAATGTGTCCGGTGTGACTGATATTAGGGAAAATACACTTTCTACACTCCTGCTATTGAGCAAAGCCACCGAAGTATTTGGTGCATACCACTTGCCACTCACGAGCATCGATCAGTTGCGTAGTGAGTTTGTCATTTACCTCTTGCCAGCGTTGGGCATCAATGAAAGGCTTGGCCTTCTGCCATGCGCTGATAAAATCTATAACCTCATTCACACCTCGCTGATAGCGGTATTCCATTTCAGATATGAGTGTACGGCCGCTTTTCATCGTGTAGTCCCATGGCAGATGGTGGAACCACAGCAGATACTCCTCGGGGCATGTGGCGGGGTTGTCATACAGTGTGCGGTAGGGCTCTGGATATTGCAGCGTGGCGCCTGAGCCTCGTGACGTGCGGTCGAATCCTACACCAGCCGAATCGGCTTGGTGATAATAAACAGGGCACC
The DNA here is from genome assembly GCA_017424485.1 of Bacteroidaceae bacterium. Taxonomy (GTDB): domain Bacteria; phylum Bacteroidota; class Bacteroidia; order Bacteroidales; family Bacteroidaceae; genus UBA1189. Next base: position 5,876 of record JAFOYZ010000067.1, on the reverse strand, counting down.
ATTCTATAGGGTAGTGGGCTTTGAATCCGTCAGGCTCAGGACCATAGTGGTGGTCAAACTTGAATATGTGGTGCAAGCCTATCGGCATCATGTAGTCAACACATGCCTCACGGCTGCGTAGCATCATATCGAGCAGAGCAGCATAAGCTTCATTGAAGGTAGTCTTGCGTGTCTGTATCTGTTGGCTATGATTCTCCTTAATGACTTTACGCCTGTTGTTCTCTGGTCTTTGCTGATTGGCTATAAGTTGCTTGTCAACAAACGTCTGGGTCAGCCACTCGTCGGCAATCTCCTTTGAGGTCAGTCTAGGGTTCCATGCCAATCGTCCGAAGGCATACCAGTTGGCTTGTGCAAAATGGTGTCCGCACCAGTTCGTGTCGAGGCCAATATTGGCCACACCAGCAATACCTTTCAGCTTCTCGGGCGATACATAGGCGAAGAACTCCTCCCACATCGGGGCGAGGTATACCAGTTGCTGACTATGCCCTAGATATTCTTGCGTGATTTGCAGTTCGGCCATCTGCTGTGTTTGCTTCATCTGGTCGAAGATAGGAGCGTATGGCTCGCGTGGTTGGAAGTCGAGCGGACCGTTCTTTGACTGAAGGATGACATTGTCGCGGAACTCTCCGTCGTGAGGCTTAAACTCCGATACGGCTTGCATCACACGGTCTTCACCCTTGTGCTTGGCTCCATATACGAAGCTGCGCCACATCACGATGCCGCCGTGAGGCTTCAGTGCATCGGCAAGCATGTTGGCACCATCAGCATGAGTGCGGTTGTAGTCGAACGGACCGGGCTGCCCCTCTGAGTTGGCCTTTACCAGAAAACCGCCAAAGTCGGGGATAGCCTTGTATATCTCGTCAGCTTTCTTCTTCCACCAGCGGCGCACCTGCCTGTTGAGCGGGTCTGCCGTGTCCAGGTCGCCCAAAGCTTTGGGCGAACCGAAATTGACGGATATATATACGCGAATACCCCAAGGACGCAGTATATCGGCAATCTCTTTTACCTTATTTATATAGGTGCTTGTAAGCATCTTGGGCGAGGCATTCACATTGTTGAGCACCGTGCCGTTGATGCCAACGGACGCATTGGCCATAGCATAGGCTGCTATCTTGTTGTGGTCAATCTCAAGTTGGTCGTTCCAGAAGATGCTCTCGCCGGCATATCCACGTTCGATGGAGCCGTCGAGGTTGTCCCAGTGATTGAGGATACGTAAGTCAAAGTAGGGTGCAGAATATCCCTTCTCGTTGCGTAGCAGGGCAAAGGCACCATAGAGGAGTCCGTGTGGGGTAGAGGCACTGATGGTGATGTCGTCATGCGAGCCCTCTATGCGGTAGCTGTCTTTGACCATTGCGTGATCTATGCGAAGGCACACTTGAGCACCGTCGTAGTGTGTTCTTAATATTTCTGCTGCTTTGCATTCATGACCTGTTACCTTTGCGCTGTTTGGCGTTGAGTAACGTAACCAAAGTTTGCTGCCGTCTTCAGCTGCAGCAGTGAAGACAGACAGCAAACTTACCATTATGAAGAAAATCTTTTTCATAAGTGTGTGCTGTGTGCTTGGAGCGATGTCTACTTCTTGTTTTCGCTCCAGGGTTTACGTGTGGTAAATAGTTCTAGGTCCACGATATGGCCCATGGCCTCGTATCCTTTGGCATTAGGATGCAGGTAGTCGTTTTCGAAAAGAAAATCCTTGTGCATCGAAGCGGGGTCTTGTGGGTCACGCACAGCATGCTCCAGTTCAATCACTCCATCAAGAAGGTCGGTCGTGCGCATCCAGTTGTTCAGATGCTGGCGCCCCTTTTCATGGTCTTCGGTATAGTAGCCATTGTTCTTGAATGGGGTGATGGTAGCACCATATACGTAGATGCCCTTTTCGTGAGCCTCTTGTATGATTTGCTTGTATACATCGATGATCATGTTGGCCGATTACACACCATCACGAGCATATCCCAAGTCGTTTACTGCCTCAAAAAGGATTATCCACTTCACACCAGCCTGCTTGATCAGGTCACGTTGGTAACGCTGTTTTCCTGTGGGACCCAATCCACCGCCCAGCATGCAGTTGCCTCCGATACCCATGTTGAGTACAGCCACCTGACTTGTGGGTTTGTTGGCCAGTAGACGGCGCGACAATACATCGGGCCAGCGATTTTGCTGATTGGTGGTAGAGCCGCGGCCATCGGTGATGGAGTTGCCCAGTATAGCGATAGCACCTGCTTCTTGAGAGGCGAGCACATCGATACCTTTGATGTTGTACCAATGGTCAGTGCGCACGGCATTTGTGAAGTCGGTCGTGTTGCCACTGGCGATGTATGATGTGGTGCGTGAGCCGGGGTGTCCTGATACGCTGGTCGATGAGGCTGCACCATAGTGTATGGTGATGGCCACATTCTGGCGGTCGCCCATGGCAAACTTTACAGGGTCAGAGGTGACAATCTCGCCAGGCTGCATGGTGATGCCACGCTTGCCACCGAAGGTGAGGCTTACCGTAGTGCTCTCGTCAATATCGCTGCTGCTGCCGGCTGTTGTGGCATGAGCCAGTTCGATGGCGATAATCTCTGTAGGCTCTTTGCTGAACTCATTGGTAAGCTGCAGGCGCACGTTCTCGCCACCTATTGATACCTGTACGATCTGGCGTATCGTGTTGCCGCCCAGGCCGGGTGCCGGTGGGTTGTTGTGTGGCTCTACCAGCTGTCCTGCCGTGCCCCATGTGCCTACCCAGTGCTTCTGGGTAGTGCACTGGGTGAATGTGGCAATGATGAGCAGGGCCAATACACTGCTTGCTATATGTCTTAATTTCATATGTTAGGGCTTTTTAGTCGTTCTTTACCTTTTGTATGGTGCCATCTTCGTTGTAGTACAACTTCTGCACTTTGAGTGAGCGCAGCCAGGTAGTGTCGTTCGAGGGTACGCAGTCGTGATAGAATAGATACCATTCCCCTTTATACTCTACGATGCTGTGGTGTGTGGTCCAGCCTACTACGGGGTCGAGGATTACACCTTGGAAGGTAAATGGTCCGTAGGGATTGTCGCCTACGGCATAGCAGAGCATATGCGTGTCTCCGGTAGAGTATGAGAAGTAGTATTTACCATTATACTTATGCATCCACGATGCTTCGAAGAAGCGGTGTGGGTCACTCGCCTTCATCGGTTGGCCTGTGCTGTCGAGGATTACTACACCATGCGGTGCTTCGGCAAACTGCAGTACGTCGTCGGACATGCGGGCTACCATCGAAGGTATGGCAGGTGCATCCAAGGGAAGGAAGAGCGGAGTCTTCTTGTCGGCGGCAGGGCCCATGACACAACCCTCCTCCGTGGCCGAGGCCGAGGGGGTGAGTCCATACCATTGCAGCTGTCCGCCCCAGAGTCCGCCAAAGTAGCAGTATATCTCGCCATCATCGTCCTTGAACATGCAGGGGTCTATGCTGAATGAGCCGCGGATGGGGTAGGGCTCAGGTACGAACGGACCTTCGGGCTTGTCGGCCACAGCTACACCTAGGTGGAATACGCCGTTCGGGTCTTTGGCCGAGAAGATGAGGTAATACTTACCGTTCTTCTCCACCACATCGTTGTCCCACATCTGGCGCTCGGCCCAGGGCACCTGCTCTACGCTGAGCACCATGCCATGGTCAGTCACCTCACCATGCTCTACATCGGTAAGTGAGAGCACATGGTAATCTTTCATCTGGAAGTGTCCTCCATCGTCATCAAACGCTTCGCCGCTGTCGCGGTCATGGCTGGGGAAGATGTAGAGACGGTCGTTAAACACGTTGGCCGAAGGGTCAGCCATATAGTCACTAGGGAATAGATATCTCGGATGTTTCATAATGTTGTAGATGTGTTATGGTGTTAATAATAGGTATTATTTCTCGAGACGTGCTTCGATGGCCTTGTTGATCTCGTCGAGCTTCTCATCGGTGAGAGGATACTTGTGTACAAGCAGTCCTACTACAATGAGAAGAGCAGCGGGTATGATACATGTAAACCACAGAATGGCGTTTTGTGCTATCTCAGAATAGTTGGCCAGCTTGGTGTAGTAAGCATTTACAGGTGCGCTGATAAACGATGCCATGAATACAACGATAAAGATACCGAGCACCAACTGGAGGCACTTGTTTGCCTTAAACTCAGCAAACATCTCGCCATACGTAACGGGCTTCTCGGGTGTTGTGGCAATTCTTTCCTTACAGCCCATGAAGCAGTAGAGCAGGAGGATAAAGCCTACCAGGGCAAATACACAGGTGACGGTGAACCATGCTATAGGTGCGGTAGGCAAAGCCGATTCCTCAGTAGCCAGGTCAAAACCGATCATTCCCATCACCAGTGGAGTAATCCATCCAGCCAATGAGAAACCAGCCTTGAAAGCTACACCGGCAAGGGCATTGACCGTAGCGGCAGGTCTGTTGCCTGTGCGATATTCGGCCTCTGTGATTACCTCAGGCACAAGTGCCCACATCAGCGAACCTACAAGGAGGCCTACTCCAGTCATCACCTTGGCTGCCTGCACGAGCGTGTTACAACTCTCTACATCAAAGAACTTACCAATGACAAACAGTATGGCAAATCCTACAAATCCTACAGAGAGCAGCAGATAGTACAGTCCCTTCTTGCCAAGCCAGCTCTTCAGCAATGGCAGCGAGGGCAAGATGATGAATGCCGGAATCGTACCGATGGCCATAAACAATGCCTGGTTCCAGTCGATGACCGTATGTGCTACGAGAGCAAGTCCGATAGGGAAGCCAGCCTGCACGATGATCTGTCCGATATTGGCACATACCATTCGGGTAGATGTCAGCTTCAGTACCTCATCATTGTCGCGGGTCATACTGGCCATGATAGAACCATAGGGGATGTTCACCACAGAGTATATCATGCTCAATACCGTATAGCTCACGGTGGCATAGATAATCTTCATGGTCATCGACCACGATGCTGCCTGCGGAAGCATCAACAGGCAAGCAGCTATGGTAAGGGGTATACCGCCATAGAGGAGATACGAGCGATACTTGCCCAGTTTGGGATTGCGGTTGTCAATGTAGCGTCCCACGATAGGGCTCCAGAAACAGTCGATGAAGCGGACTGCAAGGATTAATCCGCTCACAAAGGCGGGACTGATCTTTAGTACTGTGACGAGGTAAAGCATCAGGTAGCATGCTACCGTCTGGAAAATCAGGTTTTGGGCCATATCGCCCGAACCGAATCCTATGCGCTGCATCCATGTCAGCTTATAGAATCCCTTTTGTTCTGTTGTGTTACTCATATTGGTGTGATTAAAATGTTATTCATGTATATTACACTGCAAAAATAAGATTTTGTACCAACAAACACAACCTACGTATGTTGCAGATGATTTTAAATATGTTGCGAACCAGCGGTATGGAGTGTTGTGAACCTAACTTAAATAATACGATATCCGCGAACATGCTTCACGTATTCTTGTTTACTGCATGTAGGCGTTTCTTGTATTTCGGCTTCTATATATTCCGTTCCATGGGACGTTTATATATTTGCAGAGAGGGCAGCTCGCGAGCTGCCCTCTCGATCGAAGCCTATATATGGATTTCTCGTTTACTATCTGCCAGTATCCGCCAAGGATGGATAATGCCCATATAATCAACAGACTAATGGCGGATACCGCGTACGATTATCCACGTCGGTTGTGTAGTGTTTAGAGTGTAGAGTGTAGTGTGTAGTGTGTAGAGTTTAGTGTGTAGAGTTTAGTATTTAGAGTTTAGAGTTTCCTTACGGATGGTCACTTTCCACTTTACTTAAGTTTCGCAAGTGAAATCGTCTGTGTTTCTGAATTCTGATGGACTCTGTCATGCTGAACGAATGTGAAGCATCTCGCAGTGTTTCTTGCAAAGTCCCTGCGC
>JAFOYZ010000009.1 GCA_017424485.1 Bacteroidaceae bacterium | reverse complement strand
GTGTCGGGGTTCCACCTCTTCCCATTCCGAACAGAGAAGTTAAGCCCGACCGCGCCGATGGTACTGCGCAAGTGGGAGAGTAGGTAGCCGCCGTTTTTCGAGAGAGGAGTTGTCCAGTGAGGATGACTCCTCTCTCTTTTTCTTTTTTGTCAACAGTCAACAGTCAACAGTCAACGGATAACAGTCAAGGGACAATAGGCTATGGCCAAGGGGCAAATGATAATTGACCTAGTTACGTACAACTGCTATTGTCGATGGAGTACTGTAATAGTCAATGTAAAATTTTCATAGTTACCATGGTCGATGGACATCAGTATGTGGACTAAGGTGAATGAATTACGGGCTATTGTTATAAGCTATAGTTGTTATAGCAAAGGTTACTTATCCTTAGGATCAGCTATATGATGGTTTACGCCGTTTCTTGACACGAAGCCTTGGGGTTATCTTATTATTCCCTTTCACTGCAACTTTGTGGTTGGCTCTATTTGTCATTTGTTATTTAGTGGTGTGAATATGGCTTCTATGGCTGTGTTGTCGTATGGCTTGAATCGAATGTTGTTTTCATCCATCCACTGTTTTGGCAGCGTGCGTCCGTGATTGTCTTTCCAATGTGAGAGTTTGAATCCTGTAGAGGGGTAGGCGCGTAGTACTACTTCATCGTGTGAATTGTATATGTAAGTGTTGTCTTGTCCGTTAGCGTCTACTGTACCCTTATTTGTATCATTTGTAAGTGCTGTGATTCTACATGGATATGGTGCTGCTTCCGTCACATTGATCAATATGTCGTATACCATACGGTTTGCTATGTTTTTAGCGCCATATGCATTTCCTTTTGATGTAGATGTGCTTCCACTCTTCCATGCTCCATCGAATCGTAGTCGTATGCGTGTGTTGCCTATAGGCATGTCGTATGGGAGCATTATTGTTATAGGTGTACTGCAGATGTGCTCGTCTGTACTACCTGTTTTACCTTTTACTGCTATCAGTTCGTCTTCGTAATTGAACTCACCATCCCCATTAATGTCGATATAGGCACTTAGGTAGGTATACTTCATGCCTCCTGCGTCATGACATATGATTGATAGCTTGCTTCCTCGGGCTGCTGTAATTGAATGTGGTGCTATGTTAAATAGCCGTGTTGGGCAATTGCTAGTATTGTATATTGTAGTGTTTCGGTTGTACTGTGAGATGTTTATCTGTGTGAGATATTGGTTGTATGATGAGATGTCATTATAGTCGGCGAGATCTTCTTCCAGTTTTCCCCACTTGTTAGGGGTGAAGTATGCTGTAAATGTTTCGGACTGTTTCCCAAAATAGATGTATGTATCTGATAGACTTACGATTTCGCCTTGTGTGTTTTCCCAGCATTGGAAGTCGTATCCATTAGCTGGTTTTGCTGTTATGGTAACATGCTGTGTCGTAGTAATTGAGGGGGTGTCACTTCCTTCTATGGCAATATACCCCAAAGTGGTATCTGCTGTTGTGATGTGTATGCTGCGCGGCTCACTGATAATATCTTGCAGTGTGAGTGTATAGACGAATGTTGTGCCATCTGTAAAGTTCAGTTGTGCCTTTGTGTTTCCTGCCATGGCATTAGAAGGTATGTGTATGTCAAGTCCTTTTGTAGATTCATTGTCAGTGAAGATGCCGTCGTTGTTGAAATCTATGCTTAGGGTTACTGTAGTATCGTTATGTAAAGCTATAGGGCAATGATACGTGGTGTCTCTGAAGGCATTCATCATGATGTTGTGTTGCTTGTCTTCCTCTACCCCTTTATATATATAATATGTATGTTGATTGCTGATGGTAAGTTTGATGAAAAACTTATCGAGCAGTTCTTTGGCTATAGTCTTGGTATCTCCAATGGGGGTATCTTGGTATATGAGTTTGCTGTTGAATGCCCATGTCTTTTCCATTTCAAACCAATCGTGCTGGGCTGTGACATCTGAGAAGAATATCTTCCATCGTGGATAATAGTAGTCTTTTAGCATTCCGGCCCATTGGCGATACGAGTAGTCACGCAGTCCGCCATAGTTCGCTTGGTTTTTTGCTCCCCATGTAGTGATGAGGGTACGTGCATTGTCGTGTTCAAGCCAATTGCGGTCTGCTTCTGTAGTGCTTGGCACTTCATCTGCAATGCCCCGGGCCAGTTGTGTCCATCGTCCTAGCATAAAGTTGCTATTGGTGCTCAGTAGTCGATCGAGATCGAGTATGAGTTGTAGGAAGTTGTCGCAGCGTATGGCGAATATTCTTTCGTCGTGGTTGTCGTATGCTTCTTTTACGGATTGCAGCAGCTTATAGGCGTAGTCGGTGATGGCTTGGCGTGTAATATCTGTGAGGTCATAGCTGTAGTTGTTTCCGGTGAGTGTGGCTTCTGCGAGTAGGTGCGCTGCACTGATTAGATCTTGTGTGTCATAGTAGATGCTTGTTCCGCCCCAGCTTGATACTCGGTCTATGGTCAGTGCGGGTCGTGCGCATGTAACAGCTTCGTGTGGACCTTGTAGCGTTGTCTGGCAGTTGAGTGCCGATAGACGCAATTTCTCCCATGCTTGTTCGGCCTGTGGATTGGCACTTCCATAGCGGTTTGTGGTGTAGTGTTTCATCCACTCTTTTCCGTCGGGTTGCGTCTGATGCCATGGTAGTTCGAAGAGCATATCGTATAATATGGGCATTGACTCTATGGCCTCAGGTGTAGCTCCTATGCCTTTGATGTGTGGGTATTTTTCTTTGTTCTCGAAATAGCTTGACATATTCTTGTCGAATCTTCCCATAAATCCTGTTCTACCGCCAAAATTGGGCAGCATGCAGTATACGGCATCGTGTTCCTTGTAGGCATTGAAGTGTGTGTGTGCATCAGAGAACAGGTCGAGGATGATGAGCTTTCCCTTCTCTACTTTATCGAGTACGTGATATTGTGCGCTGCTCCATTGCCAAAATTGTATTACCCATTTTTCGTCGATGTCTTCATTTGCTGCATACATGGCGTTTGCGATGGCTGTGTAGGCAGCAGGTACGTCGATACCTCTAGTATTGGCACCTTCGTGGAAGGGGTCCATACTATAGTATTCCGATGTGCCCATCACCTCTTTCAGCACTTTGTAGTAGTTTGCGGCCATTGTGGTGAAGGTGTTGCTGTTGGGGTCTAGTATGTAGGGTCGTGTGAAGTAGCACCAGTTTCCTTGTGAGTTGGCTTGGTGTCCTGTTTTTGCTGTAAAATTGCTGGGTACCATTCCGCTGAATCCTGGCAATACGGGTTGCATGCCGAGTTCGCGCATGCGTTTTCCTATATTGTGTGCCAGTACCGCTTGTCTGTCATACCACCATTCAGGGTTAGGTCCACCCCATCCTTCGAGGTTGTTCATGCCCCACCATGCCTGAAAGCAGGGGCCTGCGATGAAGGCGTTGGCCTCTTCTGCTGAGTAGTCGTAGTATTGTGTGAGTAGGCGTTTCCATACCACGTCGAGCCCCACTATCTGTAGTGGCATATTGATACCGTGTAGTGCCATCCAATCTATTTCTTGTTGCCATCGTTCCCAAGTCCACACTGACATGGAGTAGGAGAAGGTGCAATAATTGAGGTAGTACCGATAGTCAGCCGAACATGTGTGCACTTCTTCTTGTTTGGGCAATGGGAGATGCGCCTTTTTAAGGTTTGTGGTTAGATTGCTCCACGAGATGTTTACATGTGCATAGTGGTTGAGGTACCAGTTGATGCCCGTAGTCACTGCCAATATGTTGTTGCCTTTGATGCATGGTTTGCCCCGTTTGGCGGTAATGATGAATATATCTTCTCCGTTGGCTGAGAGGTTTTCGTCTACGATGGTGACAAACCTTGCTGCAGCTCCTTTGCCTCCTATTCTGTTAAGGAAATCGGTCAGTACCTGCGGATTGGTGTCGGCTGCGTATAGTGTAGTAGAGCAGAGAAGTGTAGATAGTATGGCAATGAGGAATTTCTTCATGGCTGTATTGTTTGTTAATCTTGTTGCAAAGATATATCTAATTTCTCATAATAGGCATGCTCGTGATATTTTTCCAATTGTATGTGCAAAAAAAAGGAGAGTTAGCATGTTGCTCAGCTCTCCTTCGTAGTATATAGGTATCAGTTTGTTATTTTGTTTTCAGCGCTTTGGCAATCATCTTTTCAGCCTTTACTACGGCTTTGTCATAAGCCTTCTGAGCTTTAACCTTAGCACCTTCGTTAGTGGCTGCTTTCACTGCATCGTAGAGAGCCCAGAGGTTGCAAGCTGCTGTAGCCTCTTTTTGTGCTGCGGTGTACGCTTCGGCTTTAGCCTCGGCTATGGCCTCCTCTTCGGCAGGAGCATAGGCATGTTTGTATCCCTTGGCATCATTCCAATGGCCACGTGTAAAGTCGGGGAATGTCACAGCAGCGCAGTTGTTGTCCATAGAGAGTGTTCCCAGTTCGGCCAATGAGCACCACTCAGCCATGTCGTATACGTCCATGTCGAGGGGAAGTCCGTTTTGTAGACAGTATACGAGGCGTGCGTCCATGATGTAGTCCATACCTCCGTGACCCATATCGCGCCCCTTCTCACCATACTTGGTAAGGATGGGGTGGTAATACTTTTTCTCTAGTGCCTTCTTCTGCTCGGCGTTGATGAAGCCGTGGGCGTTAAGGTTGTCTACCTGCGGAGCATCTGTACCCTTGAATACGTCGCCTGAGAGTGCATACTCGGGTGTGGGATACTTGGTGGCATAACCCTTGGTGCCGGTGAGCTTGAACAAGCGGTTGTAAGGCTGGGGTGTCATTACGTTGTGCTGGATCTCTACTACCTTACCCTTAGTGGTGCGCATAAGTGTGGTGGTGTGGTCGCCGTTGCGGAACTCTTTCGGTTCCTTACCGGTCTTGTTCTTCACCCACTCCTTACCTACGAAGCTCTCGGTATCCATGGCGATGAGTGTGGTAAAACGGTCGCCACGATGAATGTCGAGGCACTGTGCTACGGGGCCGAGGCCGTGAGTAGCATATACGTCGCCACGGTTCTCCATGTTGTATTTCATACGCCAGTGGAGGTTGTCTTTGTCGTTGTCGTTGGGATCTTGCCAGTAGTAGTCCCAAAACCACTCGAGGCCGTGGATGTAGGCACCTTCGGCACGGATGATCTCACCGAATACGCCGTCTTGTGCCATAGCGAGTGCGTTCATCTCATAATAGTCATAGCAGCAGTTCTCGAGGATGAAGCAGTGTAGACGTGTCTGCTCAGCTAGGTCAATGAGCTCCCAGCATTGCTCAAGGTTCATAGCTGAAGGCACCTCGATGGCAGCGTGCTTACCATTTTGCATGGCAAACTTAGCTACGGGGAAGTGGTGGTTCCAGTCTGTAGCGATGTATACGAGGTCAATGTCTGTACGCTTGCAGAGTTCCTCATAACCTTTTTCGCCGAAGTAGATGTCGGCAGGCTTCAAGCCTTGTTCACGGAGTGACTTCTGGCATGCTTCAGCGCGAGCCTCTTCGTAGTCGCATAGTGCTACCACCTCTACGCCAGGGATGTGGGCAAAGCGTGTCACTGCACCGGGTCCACGCATACCGAGACCTACGAAACCTACCCGTACGGTTTCCAACTTGGGTGCTGTGAGTCCGAGTGCGTGCTCCTGTCCGGCAGGGCGTTCGGGAGTTTCTACAACGAGTGTACCCTTGTCCCAATGTGTCTTGGTAGAGGGCGAAAGCGATTGTGCATTGATGCCGCTAGTCATGAGCAGTGCAGCCAATGCTACGGAAAGAATGTGCTTAACTTTCATAATAGAATAGTTTTTTAATTGTTAATTGTACGATGTTGATTGTGTTTCTCTTCTTATGATATTATCATATATGTATTTGCGTGCAAAAATAGTGCAAAAAAATGATTTGGCGAAAATAATGCATGCTTACTTGTGCTGTGGCTGTGTGATTTTGTTTTTTTTAGCATGAGAGCAATCGCCATCGCCGGCTTTTTCGTGTGCAGCTATACTATTTTGTGCAAATCTCCGTTAAAAACAACGTAAATGCATGTATATTATGGAATGGATTAACCGCACCCGCACCATCAAGATGATACTCATCGTCATAGCCATACTCCTTGGCGTGGCGTCACTCGTGTTTTCCAACTACCTTGTGCGCGACCTCGAGCGCGAGGAGGCCGTCCGTATGGAAATCTGGACCGAGGCTATGCGCACCTTCAACAATGCCGACGAGACTACCGATCTCAATCTTGTGCTCACTGTCATCAGTGGTAACAATACGATTCCCGTCATCGTGATTGATGATAAGGGCGGTATAGACAACTACAGCAACGTGCGCATCCACGGTACCGACACGCTGGGCTACCTCATGCGTGAAGCTGCTGCCATGCGCGAGGCTGGCAACATTATCCGTATGGATACCAATGAGCCAGGGCGCTACTACGATGTGTGCTACGACGATTCGCTCATGCTCAAGCGTCTCGAGGCATATCCGTACATCCAGTTTGGAGTGTTTGCTGTATTCCTCCTGGTGGCGCTCTTTGCCTTGCTCAGTATGAAGCGTTCTGAGCAGAATCGCGTATGGGTAGGACTCTCCAAGGAGACGGCACACCAGCTAGGTACGCCTATATCATCGCTCATGGCCTGGACTGAGATTTTGCGTACCACCTATCCCGACGATGAGCTTATCCCCGAGATGAGCAAGGATGTGCAACGCCTCGAGCTCATTGCCGACCGCTTCTCCAAGGTAGGCTCGCTGCCTGAGACCACTCCTGAGAACCTGGGCGAGGCTTTGCTTCGCGTGACCGACTATATAGGGCGCCGCTCATCAGAGCACGTCGCCATAGCCTGCCATGTGCCCGAGCGTCCCATCATGGTGCGCATGTGTGGTCCTCTCTTCGAGTGGGTCATTGAGAACCTCTGCAAGAATGCCATTGATGCCATGAATGGTGAGGGACGTATCGATATCCATGTGGCGCAGACTGATGAGCGTGTCTATATCGACGTCACCGATACGGGCAAGGGTATCCAGAAGGGCCATTTCCAGAGCATCTTCTCTCCTGGGTTCACCACGAAGAAGCGTGGCTGGGGGCTCGGTCTCTCGCTGGCCAAGCGCATCATCGAGAGCTATCACAAGGGGCGCATCTATGTGAAGCATTCTGAGCTGGGCAAGGGCACCACTTTCCGTATCGAACTCCGTAAATAAGCGGCGGAGCCCCGCATCAGTGCGAAGCTCCGCTCAGACCATGGCGCATAGTACCCTGGCTATCTCACTATCATTTTACGTCCATTGACGATATATAGTCCTGCGGGCAGGTTGTCTATACTTGTATGCTGGGGCAGGCGCACTCCGGTGAGGGTGTATATGTTGTGCTCCATGCTCTCGGCACTCTCCTCGCGGGGTTGCCCGTCAATGCCGTTCACCACGCCGCCCAGTCCCTCGGCGATGCCTGCATATACATGTTTGCGGTAGTAGTCGAGCGTCCATATGCCTACCGGTGTGTCGGCACGCCATCCGCTGTTAGTGGGCGAGTCTGTGGGGCACCAGAAGCATATGCCAGCCTGTTGTGCGGGCGGGATGATTTCGAGGTACTTCTTCACTATCCACGCATAGTGGTCGGCCATCTTGTGGTGCATGTCCTCGGTCATTTTCGATGTCGATACGGGGTTGCCGCTGGCATCCACCACGCCCATGTCGAGCTCGCTCACGCGCACCAGCTTGCCGCTGGCAGCCATCAGTTTGAACATGTTCACGATGGCATTCTCTTTGCTCTTCTGTGTGTTGGCATTCATGTAGTATGATATATGCATCTGCGTGCCAATTCCGTCTACTACAGTGACACCGTCGGCCTCCCATTTCTTTATCCAGTTGATGAGCGATTTCAGTTTCTTGTTGCCGTCCCAGTCGCTCTCCAGGTTATAGTCGTTGATGAAGAGCTTGATATCCTCGGGTCCATACTTGCGTGCCAGACGTATGGCGCTGCGCACATACTCCAGGTCGCCCATGTGGTCTTGCCAGAAGAAGTCGTTGCCCGAGCCGTTGTCATGTTGCAGGGTATAGTTGCCACTGCCGTCGTTGCCTCCGCCCGAGATGGCCTCGTTTACCACGTCCCAAGCCTTCACCTTGCCTCCGCAGGCCTCCATCATACCCTTTATCCACTTGTCCATGGCCCATACCAGCGTGTCGTGTTTCTGCTGTGCGGTGAGGGGTGTGCTCTGAGGCAGCTGTATGTAGAATGGTTCCTCATCAACAGCTGGAGCCACGATACCGCCTCCCGCCTGCTTCATCTTGTATGTGCTCAGGTCGGTGCCGTCTATGGTGCCGTTCTTCATGCGCTCTACGCCTCCAATCTTGAGACTGATGTTGTCAAAGTAGTACACGTTGGCATCGGCCAGTTCGCTCAGGTTGAAGGCTATCGACTTGCCCCCGTCGGCCATGTTGCCCGTCACCTTCACAGTCTTCCATTCGGTGGTGAAGTGTATGTCGCCCAATGCCTCATAGGTGACGTAGCTTCCCGGTGCGTTATGTATCTGTGTCGATGCCTTGGCACTCTTGTCGGCGCGTACGTCGGCGGTGAATACGAAGCTCGCTCCCTTGCTCCAGTTTACCGGGCTCACCAGCCAGAACTGGTTGTCCCATACCTCGGCATTGCGTGCCGTGGCCTCTACCCTGAGGTATCGCCTGGGTTCCTCTATCTTCATGGCACCCACAGCCTCCTCCATCTTGATGCTGCGTATGTAGAGATCGCCCACGAAGTCGCCACACTGCAGCAGCAAGAAGCTGCCTGCCGTAGCATTCTTGTAGGTGAGCACTATGTCCTTCCATTCGGTGCCGAAAGTGGTGTTCACGTTCACGCCCGCACCCCAGTCGCCCAGCTTGGTGTAGAGGTTGCCCTTGCTGCTACCCTTTGCCGTGATGGTGATACGATACGTCTTGCCCTTCTCCATGGGTATGCCGTCCATAGCTACAAATTGTACCTCCCACGAATTGTTCTTCTTGGTTGTCTTTACGTGTAGTCCGTCGGTGGCTGAGAAGTCTATGGAGAACCCATACGTCGCCTTGTCGGCTGTCCAACCCACGCTTTGCTGCGTGCGGAAGTCCTTCGCCTTGACCTCCACATACACCATCGTGTCGGGGTTCTCGAAGGGCTTGGCCGGCACATCCCTGATTAGGCTGTTGAGCCAGGCATTGGGTTGCTGGGCGTGCCAAGCCAGCGTGTGTCCGTATACGGCGAGTCCAGCCTGCGTAGCTGCATTCACATAATTCTTCACTTGAGTGAAGTTCATAGTGCCGTTGCTGTTCACGCAGCTCGCCATCTTCATGGCGTTGCCAGCCACCGTTTCGGTGAAGTTGTCGTTGGTGAGTCCCTTTACTGTCGAGTTGTTTAGGTAGTTGCTCACCGTGGTGCCCACACCCAATTTGAAGTTCGGGTACCGCTCCTGGTCTATGTAGTCCTTCAGCGGTGCATACTCCTTGAGGTATCCATAGTTGGTCTCGTCGTTGGGGTTGCCCATCTCGTACTTTTTTTGTGCTCCTACGGTAGATGCCGCCAGCACGATCATAGCTGTGAGTAAAGTCTTCTTCATCCTATTCGTTTTTTAATGATCAACTTCTATTTTTTTTACCGCGAAGCGAATTTATGTAAAATGTAGCATACAACGAAATCTCTCTCTAGAAATAACTGCGAGCGCAACATTTTTGAATGAAAATGAAACGTTGCTACAAGCCAGCGAGGGTGAGCACCCGTGCTCACCCTCGCTGTAATTCCCACTATCATTCCTTGCCGCTATCTCACGATTTCCTTGCGTCCATCCTTTATATATATACCGCGCGTGGGGTGCGCTACGGGCCGGCCCATGAGGTCGTAGTAGGGGGTAACCGTTTCTTCTAATATAGTATCTACAGAGGTGCCTCCTGTCACCTTAACTTCCATCTTGACACTCTGGTCGTAGGGGTCGCACACATAAATACGGTCAATCTGCTCTGTCAAACGAGGAATGGTGAAGTCAACGTAGTGGTTGCCTACACAAGTGGCACCTATCAGACCTACTTCGTAGAACATCAGTGCAATGCTAGCATCCCGCTCCTCGACAATGCAATACAGCCCCATACCGCAGTTCGACAAGAAATAACCCGTGACGTGAATATCCTCTTCGCCAATCTCTGCCGTAAGCACCGCAGTGTCGTTTTCAATGTTTAGGTTTACATTGGCATCTGTGCCATAGCGATTGGGCGCAGCGCGGTATACGATGGCGTTCATCGCGCCCTCTTCATACACCTCAAAGTAGTGCACATTGCTTACGTATACGTTGTATACATCGGCAGTGCAGTTCTCGAAGCTGACATCTATCTTTTGGCGCACCATGAAGGAGCCTTGCCATCCGTCAGTACAAGTGGAGTCTTCGTAATTAGTGTAGATATTGAAGAAGGCCGAGCCATTAATAATATCATACTCCAGCTCCGAGGGAATGCAGGCGTGTCCCCAGAACGAACCGGTCAGGCGCAATATGCCATCGGTGAGTGTCACCTCGAACTCGTTGCCTTCACCATCGAGGAACTCTCCCAGCGGCAATGTCATACGTCCGCGATGCTGCACTACACCAGGCTCGCCCTCGTCTACCACTACGCTGCATTCGTGGCTTATGCCATTGGCATAGACACTCACACTGGTTTCTCCTGCGCGGCGTGCCGTGATGAGTCCCTCTTCGCTCACCGAGGCTACGTCTGAGTTGCAGTAATAATAGATATGCTTACTGTTGGCAGCCGCCCACTCGGGGTCGTTCCAGATGATTGATAGTTGGAATGTCTCGCCCACGCGTAGCTTTACTTTTTCTGCATTGAGTGTAAACTCCTTTTGGCTTGTCGTGTCCACCACTTCGCCCTCATCTATTATAGGGGGAGTGATAGGGTCGGTGACCTCTGCCGTATCGCCCGGAGCAACATAACCCGTGTCTGCTACGGCCACATACGAGCGTGCCGAGATACTCATTGCCATCACGAGGCCAGCGAGTAGTGTCAATGTCTTTTTCATAATCTCTGTACTTTTTTGATTCGTTAATGATACTGTTTGCTCCCAGCTCAGTCGGGATTCGCAGTGCAAAGTTGCAAACATCGGTCTGTCCTGGCAACTTTTCGGTATTGCAGAAGTCTTGCATTTGCTGTTTGTAATACCTATGCAATATTTTTTTCGTATAAGATTACTCGGCAATCGGTTCTATCGGTGTGATTCTTATTTGAGCGACACGGATATTACGGTCAAAGCCCGTTTCACGGGAGCCAACCCTTCCTTTGATCAGTACAGAACTTTCTACAAACTTGGCGGTAGTAACCTCATAGGTGTGTACGGCACATTCCGTGGCATTCTCTGCCAAGTCATTTCCCAATGTAAAATTCTCCTTGTTTTTGAACTGGAGTCTGTATTTATTGGGCAGTTTCTCTTCGTCCACCGTTTCGGGAGCCATGATAACCTCTATTTTATATTTATAGTTGGCGAGCAATGGTACTGATGTGGTGTAGGTAAGGCTTGTGTTCTCGGGAATAGAGGTTGCCTTATATTCCCAATACTTGTTGTCAGGCACACCCCAAGAGGCATCACACATGATGGTGTCGGGAGTGTTGCTATTGCTTGACTCAGATTCACAGCCAAGAATTGTGATTCCCTTGCCACACAACTCCATAACATGAGTCACAAACCCCTCCTCCACGGCATCGAGCAGGTACAGTGTGCCGTCGCTACACTCTATCGTGGTATCGCATTGCGACTTCAATTCCCTTACGCGTTCGGGAGTCGCATAGCGGTTCCACTCGTCGAGAAGGAATGCGGGGCGATGATTGATATGGGGAGAGGTCGATATGAGGGCGTTCCAAGCCTCCTCGGAGGGCATTACAAATCCCGTCTCGGCATATAGCTCAGGGTCTACTGTGGCTCCATACCAACTCATCCGTGGTTTGCCGGTATTGATACTGTACTCCTCGCTGTAGTAGTAAGTGCCTTGATAGTTGACATACGAGTGGCAGTAGTAGGTAGTCTCAAACTCCAGCTCGGTAATCTCTCCGTAGAAGAGAGTGTCGGTTCCGTATATCTTACCCTCACTAGTAATGTTCCCATTATGTTTGATGTACATCCCTTTATAAGGGATCCTGTTACTGATGTCCCCAGATGTGGTAGAGTAACAGATACCCGCATCCCAAAACTCTACCCCGCTTTGACAGAGAATGTAGAAAGCGACGTCTATCGTTTTGTTCGGGGTGGCAGGAGTGTACACGATGTGGTGGGCTATGCGTGTGTAGTCATTGTCTTCTATTATAGCCTTGTCAGTGAAACGTAAGTCACTGATGGCTTTGACGGGAAACTCTATCTTTGTGCCATCCTTCTTATGTATAATCAATGCCTTCTGTGCATACATCCCGAGCGAGAACAGGATGCACCATGCAACTATGATAGTTCTTTTCATGTCATTATCCATTTAGTAGGGTTACTTCTTTTCGTAAATCTCGGTAGGACATAGTTCGATGAAGTCGATTCCAAACTGAAAGCCCGAATTGCTGTGCATCGTCACATCAAGGCGATTGCCGCTCTTGCCATCCGAGGTGAAGCGTGTCACCACATAGCGTATGGCATATTGCAGGTCGCGCAGGCGATACTTCCCATCGTCAGAGTAGTAATAGCTCAGCCCTTTACGCCAACGGAGCGTGTATAGCAGGCTGTCGTTCTCGGCTATGGCTTGCTCGCTGCCCAGCTCGGCATCGCTCTGCCACCCCAAGTCTATGGGATAGGTAATTAGCAGACTGTCGCCGCAGGCCTCACCGTTGAATGTGAAGTGTATTTTCCTATCTTTCCCTTTGGTTGTAATTAAACTTCCCATACATACCTCATACTCTCCGGCAGGCACCGCTGGGATATCAAAAGATATGGTCACCTCTCCTCCGCGATGCTCTATGACAAGTTCATCGTTATCCAGACTCCAAAATCCTGGGGCATAGCTGTACCATATTTCCTCCAGACCACTGAAGTGTATGTCCTCCATCTCCATTTCTGGCGTAATCTTATAAAAAATGGTATTTCCATCAAATGCCTCCTTCTGAGGCTTACCATTCATTAGCTCAGGAGTGAGCGTTGTGGTAGTTAGTATGATCTGTTGATTGAGCGCTACATCCTGCGTGGCCTTGTCGTAGACAATGATGTCATCTATATAGTGGTATACACCGTTTGCCGTAGATGCTGAATGGGTGATGCGTGCCCCCTTGACAAATACACCACGCTCATCGGCATGGTCTTGTATGCCACGGCGGTTTATGTAGAGTTGCTCTTGGTCTTCCGTGAGTAGCGGAGCCGAGCAGCGTAGTATCGATTGAGGCATCAGCGTCTCATACCACGAGGCTATGTCCACCGCTTCGCGGTCATAGTACCTATAGACCTCGGTATTTACCGCTACGAGCTTGTCCGTAGTGGCGTACCTGTCGATGAAATGGTACGACACGAATCGGTTGAGCGAGTTGCGGCGGTCCGTAGGGTCGGTGATGGCAGCATCCTCGGGGTACACCTCATCGTATATTCTGGCTGCGTAGGCTTTCAGGTCGTCGATGGTGTATATGCCGTATCGGGCATATACCTCGTTGGGTTCTACAAAAGCCGTAAACTTATAGTACGACAGTGTCAACATCGGATTGCGTCCCCACCAAGTAGTTTTTCCTGGTTCGATATACCAGTCATAGTTGATATAGGCCACCAGCGAGTCGGCCATGTGGGTCAGCAGCAATGCTTCATTGAATAGGCTCAGGTTGGGGTCGCTGGCAATGAGTGCTGGCAACTTGTCTTGATGGCTCAGTTCGCCATAAGTGATGCTGTCGATTTCCGATATTGGGATAGCGTTGTAGCCGTACCATAGACTGCTGATATGCATGTGCTCCTGTGCATGGCCAGCCATAGCTATGTAGACTATGAGGAGGGAGAGAATGGCCTTTTTCATCGTTTCAGTAGTTTGAATGATTGTTTACCGTCAATGTCGAGAATATAAATGCCAGGGGCAAGTGAAGAGAGTGATACGGTGATGGCAGAGCCATCGCCGTGTGTGGCAGCAGTGATGCGCTTGCCGCCCAAAGCATACAACTGAATATTCGCAGGATTATCTACACCATAGATCGTGGCCGTGTAGTTACGATACTCAATGCGTATGGTCTCTTCTGCAACAGGAGCAGTGACATCGACATCGCTCTGTGGGACGATGAAGTAAAACTTGCGCACCTCGCCGTAAGTGTAGCCGACGATCTCTTCGCCGCAAATGATGGTAAGCTTCTCCTCCGTCATCTTCACCTCGGGCTTCTGATGCAGCGAAATCTCTAGTTTGGCACCCTCCGTGGTCTCTATCACAAGTGTGCTATACTCGTCTTGTGCATGCAGGACAAGACTCATGCCCCACATCAATAATAAGGGTAGCAGTGCTTTTCTCATAACCGTATCAGATTGTTCTTTTTTATAAGTGACAATGCAAATGTAAAGTGTTTGGGCTGAATATCCAAATCTATAAGCGATAATCTCCCATACGCACTCATTGCTGCTATTTACAACACCACCTTGCGCCCATTCCTTATATATATACCACGCGTGGGGTGTGCCACCGGGCGGCCCTGCAGGTCGTAGTAGGGGGCGTCGGTGTTGGGCGCTACTATCGGGTCGATGCTCGTGTCGAGGTTGATGGTGGTGACGGCCCATTCCGTTGCGCGGCCAAACATATCTATACTGCGTGAGTAGATGTGTATGATGTTGTCTGCTGGGCAGGCAAAGGAGACGTTGAATTGGCATTCTCCGTAGGCGCTGCACTGCATCTCGCCTGCATAGAGTTCCGTGCCCTCGGTGTCAGTAATCCTCAGTTCCATGGTGTAGCGCATCCAAGCCGGGGCGCGACTGTAGATATCCTTGTTCTCACCCTCGCCAATGCGTACGGGGATGTCCTTGCGTGGACGTGCGTGGACGACGAGGTCTATATTGCCGTCCTGGTTAGTTCCGGGCTGCAGATTCACATCCGTATCTGTAGAGTCGTTTACGGTTATTTCATTTTCGGGCGATACGTACCCTTGTACAAAGTCGTCTATGGTTACCAGCTGAGAGTAGGTCCATTGGATGTCGTTTTCAATATAAGTCGCGAGGTCGGGTACTACGTAGGTGATGTGGTAGGTGGTGTCAGCATAGTTGGATATGCTGCTCTTGTCTATCGATGGAGCGTTACCGTTGAATACGATGCACAGATCGC